>JAFTPJ010000113.1 GCA_017463405.1 Clostridia bacterium | reverse complement strand
TGCGTTCCTTCCAGGAAAGCTTCTTGTTCTCGGTGTCAAACAGAACAAGCCGCAACACCTCGCCGCCGAATTCCCGTTTCAGTTCATCAGGCGTTACACCGCCATCCTCGATCGTGTCATGCAAAAGACCTGCACAAATCAGCTCATCGTTCGCTCCGTTTTTGGCAAGCTCCATCGCCACCGAAAAAGGATGCGTGATATAAGGTTTCCCGTCCTTTCGTGTCTGCCCGCCGTGAACATTCAGGGCAAACAGAAACGCGCGATTCACACTGTCAGTCATTGAAAAGCCGCCCCACCACCTGCAGCGAGCCTGACGGTGATCTCCTTTCCAAAGGTTGTCACATCCGAGCCGATGCAAATGGACGGATTTGCCATATTGCAGTTTTCAACGGTCACGGTCAACGCACCGTCTGAGAGTTTTACCGATAGTTCTCCCATTGCTCCGTTTGTAAGTGTAATATTCCCGGCGGTCGCACCGCCAGAAAATTCACCGACGGGAAGGCTGAGGGTTGCAATCACCTTGTAAACGGTCTCCTCGCCTTTTTTCCTTACATTGCTCATATACGAAGAAACACGAAGCTCCGGAGCGAGAATTTCAACAACGCACGAGGAGTCTCCCTCGCTTTCCAACCCGCTGTGCTTGACGGTAATGCTACCCAAAACACCATCTCCGCCCGACATCTTTGTGTTTCCTGAAAGCTCCACCGTGATGGATGTCGCGCTGTTATAGGTAACCTTCGTCACGGTTTTTCCTTCCAGTGCTTCACCGATTTCAATATCGGAAGGTGAGATGCTTTGCTTGAACCTTGCGGTCGGTTCGTCGGAATTAGGCGAACTGCTCTTGATCACAACACTCTGCGTGCCCATGCTGTACACATTGTTCTGTGCCGCAATATTGTGGTATTCCACGCGACTGCCGCAAGCGGTAAAGAGTGCCGTAACCAGGGTAATCATCAAAACAATGGAAATAAATCTTGTCTTCATCGCGCTGATTCTCCTTTTCTTTCAGAAAATATGACAGCCAACACATTTTTACCGTTTTCATATCGGTAATCCAGCTCAGCCGCCATCTTCTTCACCATGAAGATACCGAGGCCACCAATATCGCGTTCCTCCGCTGAGAGCGTTACATCAGGCTCTTTAGCGGTGGTAGGATTATAAGGTATGCCGTCATCCTCAAACAGAAGCGACAGCTTTTCATCGCTTGCCGTTACGGTAATCTTGGCATTTGTCGCCCCGCTGTAATAAACGATATTGGAGTAGATCTCATCCACTGCGATTTGCACCTTGTTTGCGACTTTCATCGGCACTTTCCACTCTTCCAGCGTGCTTTCCATGAACTCCGTGACTGTTTTGATGGAATCCTTATCGGGTGTGACCGAAATATCCGATCTTTGGTCTTTCGTATTGAATTTGACACACAGCATTGTGATATCGTCAAACTGCTCTGCCTCTCCGACAAAAGCATCCAGATCGGCTTTTATCGCAGGGAGAAGCTCGGCAGGTGTTTTTTCGCTGTTTTGTACAAGCACCTTCTCGAGCCGATGCATACCGTATTGCTCATTTTTTCTGTTCATGGCTTCCGGAACGCCGTCGCTGTATTGGAAGATCTTATCGCCGGGCTGCAGCTGCACGCTTCCGCTTTTGTAACGGATTCCCTCCATACCTGCGAGAATAAAACCTGCTTTAACTTTGAATGGTTCATACACGCCGTTTTTCCGGCAGATGAACGGCATCTCATGCCCTGCGTTGACATAGCGAAGCTCTCCTGTTTTCAGATTCAATACCCCCTCAAAGGCTGTGATGAACATTTCCTCACTGTTGGATGAGCAGAGAATATTGTTGACCTCTGAGAACACCTCCCCGAGGTCGTTATGGAGTCCGGTGTGATCCTTGATGAGCGTTTTGCCGATCACCATGAACAGTGCGGCGGGAACGCCTTTTCCCGAAACATCGGCAACGACAAAAGCAAGATGGTCGTCATCCACCATAAAGAAATCATAAAAATCGCCGCCCACCTCTTTAGCGGGATCCATCGTAGCATAAATATCAAACTCATCCCGATTCGGAAAGGGCGGAAAAATACACGGCAACATAGAAGTCTGAATTTTTGCCGCTACGTCAAGCTCAGCTCCGATTCGTTCTTTTTCGGCGGTGACGGTCTCAAGCTTTGAAATATACTCCCCTATCTCATGGTACATTGTTGAGAAGGAATCCGCAAGGTCCTTGATCTCATCGTCATTTTTGACAACGATTTCGGGTGCCGTTCCGTCCTCCAAATGCTCAACCATACCAAGTGAGGCATCGTTCAACTGCCGTATGGGCATGACGATGCGGCGTCTCATATAGACTATCCAGATAATTCCGCTTACGACAGCAATAATGACTTCAAGTAGTATGATCTTAACGATATAGTTGTTTCTTGCTGTATCCAAAAGCTCCATGTTCTTCACAACGCCGACGATGGCGACTACATTTCCGCCACCGTCCTTGATCGGGTAGACACTTGTGGTGTATCCATTTCTTGCGTACATGAAGTTATGAAGTTCCGATTCCCCTTTCGAAATGGAATCATAAACGTTCAAAAACTCCTCGTTGACCTCATCCCGAAATCCGATATCATAGGGTGAAAAACCGCTCGTTTTACTGACCACATTGTATATGTATTCTCTCTCTTTTGAGTCCGTATGAACTTTTGCGACATATATAACGCTGCAATCCTCTGCGTTTGCGGTATGCTGGAGCTGTTCACGAATTGAATTGTATTCATCATCTGCCGTTTTGCTCTCCAGATATTTGTCCAACTCCCCCGGTTCAATGCCGAGAGCGACATTTTCCGCAATACCGTTGGCGATCTGCATATACTGCTGTTTGAGCGCATCCGCAAATTCAAAATAACCGACGATTCCGATTGCAAAAGACAAAAGCATGATAAGTCCGATCAAGGCATTAAAAATCGGACGTAACAAAGATTTCGTAAATTTTCGTTTCTGTTTCATATATTGTTCTCCGTTTTGCATGTGCGATGGCTTTTATAATTCCGCATGAACCTCCCACAAGCCTTCCGCATTTTTTTCACTCTTTAATGACTTCGTAAAGGCGGAAACGATCTTTCTGCCCATTTCGTCCATTATATCCGACTCAAGCGGATCTGCCGCAAGTGTCGGAAATTGCAGGATAACCTGATAATCTGCCGTATTTTCTCCCGCAATAACCTGTACGACTGCATGATGCCCGCCATTTTTGTCCGACCTCAAAAGCGGAAGCAGAAGCTCATCGCAAAGATATTCGATTCCTCTTGACTGCCGTGCAGTCAGACCGAAGGACAACGCGAATTGACGGATCTCACTGCAAAGCGAGTAGATATCAATATCGTCCTTTGTCACGTTACGTTCAAACATCCGTGCACGGTACATAAATCGGCGCGTCAGCTCTTTAGAAGGATGTCCGATCACTTCTTCCGCGGTTCCGTGTTCATAAATACCTTGCTCGGCCATAAACATAACATTCGATGCAATGTTTTTGGCGAATCTCATTTCATGCGTAACGATCATGCTGGTCATTCCGGCATCCACCAACCGCCGAATGACCGATTCAACCTCGTCCACCATCGTCGGGTCAAGCGCGCTTGTCGGCTCATCGAACAGCATGACCTCGGGTTTCATGGCAAGTGCGCGTGCGATCGCCACACGCTGTTTCTGCCCGCCGGACAGTTGATTCGGCATATGATAACGGCGATTCTCCATTCCGACAAGGGCGAGCAATTCTTCCGCCTGACGGATCGCTTCCGACTGTGACATACCGGATACCTTCATTGGCGCAAGAATCATATTCTCCATGACATTCAAATGGGAAAAGAGATTGAAGCTCTGATAAACCATGCCGAGCTTACGGCGTATCTGATCGAGGTTCGCATCGGGAGCGAGGATATTCTCTCCGTCGATCTCAATGCTGCCTGCATCCGGAGTTTCCAAACGATTGATGCAACGAAGCAGAGTACTTTTACCGCATCCGGAGCCTCCGATGATGACGGTAGTGCTTCCCTTTTTGATATCAAAATTCACATTTTCAAAAATCAGATTTCCATCATAGCTTTTTGAAAGCCCTCTTACTTTGATCATTGCGCCTCACCTCCCAGATGCTTCTTCCTTTCCGCCAAATTGATCAGTGCTCCGACGCCCCATCCGATGATCAGATAAATCAAAGTAACTGCAAGCAGTGCAAACAGAGCATCAAAGGTTCGCGCAGACACGATATCCGACGCGCGGGTCAGGTCCATAATGGCAAGATATCCGACCACGGATGTCTCCTGTAGACAGCTGATAAACTGATTCTTATAAACTGGGAGCGCGGTCTTGACTGTCTGCGGCAGAATGATGTACCGAAGCGACTGAAACCGCGTCATTCCGAGAGTCCGTGCAGCCTCCACCTCCCCCGGAGCAACCGTTTCGACCGCCGTCTTGAATATATCCGCCATATGGCATCCGGTTTTCAGAGTCAGCCCGATAATGACCGATATGACAACGGGAAGCGAGATCGAACCGAAAACAATATAGACGAGCAGCATCAGAAGTACCAGCGTGGGGATCTGGATCAGAAACGATGTAAATACTTTCGTTACCCAACGAACCCAGCGAACCCCCGACATTTTGAGTTTGCAAAACAGGATTCCGATCAGCGTTCCGAGGATAAACGATGAAAAAGTCAAAAGAAGCGTCATCCAGAAGCCGTCAACAAAAAAGCGCCATCTGCTCTCATAGATAAAGGTTACGTAAATTTGCTTATACAGTTCGTCAAAAAATTCCACCATCTCGTCACCTCTTCTTAATAATCAAACGGAACCAGGACCTTCATGTTGTCCGGATCTGCTATCTCGATAAACACGATCTCATGCTTCATATATGGTTTTGAAAGATAAACCGTACCGATCAGTTCCGAATCGACACGTGCGCTTTCAAAAAATGTTCCTATGGCAATATCAAATTCACCGTTTACGATTCCCATTTCTATGGTGCTGAATACGCCGCCCGAAAACTTGAGCGAATAGCCGTATTCGTTTGCAAATCTTGTAATGACCTCAACGTCGCTTCCGGCAAATTCTCCGCTCTCCGAATCAATATAGCAAAAAGGATAGCAATCTGTCGGTATCCCGACATTCAGAATTTTTTCACCGCCTGTCGGCTCCACTTTGTGATATTCAAATGAATCGCCGTTCAGCCGTTCATATAGCTCTATGTAGGCTTCGCTCCCGTAAAAACCCGAAGCAAATGCGTTGAAATCCCCAACCACATCGGTTCTGTCAATGTTTACACAGGCAACAAGCTCGTCGGTCGCCGTTGCCGGTTCTACCATACGCAATCCGCTCATACAATTCATAATTACGATTGCAAATGGGCGTTCCATAGCAATGACATCGACCTGCCCGTAACGCAGCGCCATCACAAGGCTTGCAACCGTATTGTATCGGACAAGTGTCATATCGTCTCTGCCCGACAGCATATAGTCGGCGCTCCACGCTAAATTTACGCCGACAGTGCGCCCCCCAAGATCGCTCACATCATCAATCGGCTGATATACCTGTTTTCCGGAGCACCCACTCATACATAACAATATAATTATCGCAAGTAAAACCGAGCCGAGCTTCTTTTTTTTCATAAAGTTCACCTCACGCTGTTTTGTTACACTTTTCTCATTACATTATACAGGCAAAAGTGCAACAAAAGTGCAACACAAAACCGCCATAACGGGAAAACATTCTATATTCATCGAAAAAACCTACAGTTCTTCTTGTATTTTTTACCCAAGCCGCGGAAGTGCCGCAGTCGTGATCTCCGCCCAGGAATACTGCATCATATACTCCCCGTGATAGGAATTGACCGCATACGGGATGTGGCGGAGAAAATCATAATAATCGCAGTCCACCGACGCACAGTCTATGGAAATGCTGTTACGGTTCTTGAGAATGATATTCCCCACACCCGCATCGGAAAGAACATTTTTCATGTCCGCAATCAGATTCCGCAGGTTGCTCTGCCTCGATGAGGTATCCGGTCCGTCCTCCCATATGACAGCCATCAGCTCGCCCATCGTGGCGGACGCTCCCATCCGGTCAACCAGATATGCCAAAAGCTCTTTCGTCTTTGCTCTCTTGAACACAAGCGGTTTATTGTCCACAAATGCTTCAAAGTTTCCGAAGCACTGAAAACGGATTTTTTTGGTCTGTGCGGGTCTGACAGGGGTGCGCAGATGCCCCAGTGCCTGTCTGACAGCGTCCGGTGTTGCAGGCTTCAAGAGATAATCGCTGGCATAAAGGCGGAAAGCATCAAGTGAATACTCCGAATATCCGGTAACAAAAATGATATTGATATCTCCCTGGATATCTTTTAACTGCCTTGCAAGTTCAAGTCCCGTCATTCCGCGCATCTTTATATCCAAAAAGGCGATCTCGCAATCATTTTCGCGGATAAATTGCAAAGCATCATCAGGCTTTCGAAAGCCGGTTATGCTTGCATCCGGAACGGCTTTTTCAATCGAATCGACCAGGGTGTCAAGTGCCAGTTTTTCATCATCAACCGCAATGATCTTCATCTGCTGTTTCTCCTTTGGGTATTGTTATAATCGCTGTCGTACCCTTTCCGCGCGCACTGATAATATCAAGCGTGCCGTGGCACATGATATCCAGTCGGCTCCGCACATTGGCAATACCGATGTGCGACCGACCGTCAATCGGCTGCGTATCCGGGTCAAAACCGACACCGTTATCGCTGACGCGGATCTCATAATGGTCCGGTTCCTCATCTGTCGAAATGGTGATACAGCCACCCTCCGGCAGATCGCTGATCCCATGGTTGACCGCATTTTCCACCAGCGGCTGAATGGTCAGAGGTGGCAGGAAGAATTCCATTGCCTGGATGTCATACCGAACTTCTAAATAATCGTCATATCGAATTTTTTCGAGGGAAAGATACGCCTGAAGATGGTTCAGCTCGTCGGCAAACGAGATCATCTTCGTTTGCTTGATGGAATCGAGATTTCCACGCAGATACTTGGAAAAGCTACTGACCGCCTCTTTTGCCGCCTCGGGCTTTACGTCACACAAGCGATAAATCGAGGTCAGAGCGTTATAGAGGAAATGCGGCTGTATCTGCGAGAGCACCAAAGAGTTGTTGCTCTCCGATAGGGCGAGCTCTTTTTGTGCAAGCTCCTTTTCGATATTTGCCTCACGTTCAGCCTGTTCCACATGGATCAATGTATAAACAAGCACAAGCGAAACGGTAGTGGCAATGCAGACAGGCGTCACCGCCCACAAGACCTGAACCGGAATACTCAATACCGGAATCAAGCCGTACAACACCCAGATCCATGTATTCCGCCAACCGATGACATCGTGATAGCGGAAAGCCAAAACCATCGTCATAGCAGGAAGAACCACATTGAACGCCTGACTCAAAAGATAATAGGGACCCGTCTGATCCAGTCCGGTCGCATCATAGTAGATATACATTCCGTTGAATGCATTGATCAACCAAAGGACCAATGAAATGCCGCACAGTACGGTAATAAGATTGGTATACCCGTAAGAGATCTTTTTTAGCTCATTGATATACTCTGTCAGGCAATAGGCGTATAGGGAGATCAACGCGCAAAGAAATGCGTCCGAGAAAAAGGAAAGGATTTTTATCGGAATAACATTTTCCGGCTTCGGATTTGCAAGCAGAATCCAGATCGGCGCATCAACCAGTAGCATAGCAGTCTGGGAGATCAGACACCAGACAAACAGCTTCCCGGATTTTGTCTTGTGTTTCCGTTCCAGAAAGCACCCGATCAGCATAACCGCCGTCACTGCCGCCGCAAAAATTTCAAGAGCGGCACTCATATAGTTGAACTCATTAAATTTCATACGCTTCACCACGCTTTTGATGTTATAATAATTTTTTATTAATTATCAGTGATTGTTGCACTTTTGTTGCACTTTGTCATATACAATGGTTTTGTCAGATCGGATGCAAGGATGCGCGTAGCTCCATTGCGAATTCCGATGTAATCATTATATCACAATTCTTTGAACAAAAAAAGGAGATTTCAATGAAAAGCAAAAAAAGAGGTCTTATCATCATTATCTTGGCATCCTTCGCCATATTAGCCGACATCGCTCTTTTCATATTGGATTGGTTAGGCTATATGACAGGTCATGAGCAACCACCGATTTTTTACATAGGCGGAGTCGCAATCGGCGTTATCTTGTTACTGATAGGAATTCAGACGTACAGAAAAGGCAACTGAGATCAATAAAAAGAGAAAGGACAGCGGATGCCGTCGTGAACTTCGGTAACCGCAGTCCTTTTTTCATGCCGTTTATTGTTTGTTTTTGGCTCCCGGCAGAGGATTGCCGATATATTCGGACTTCCCGAAGCCGATAATGAATGTGAAAATGTAGGGGAAAAGCCAAAGCCCGAATCCAAAACCTACCCCATGCCCAAAGGCCTTTGCCATACGGAAATTGATACGGACAGTAAGATAGAGCATATATACGGCAACCATCAATTCGCCTATTGAACATAGAATCGTCGCAATTTCGCCATTCGTTTTGAATGCTCCGAATTCAAAGAGCGCAGAAACGATAATTCCCATGATGCAGTTCCATGCGGCCTTTGTACTCCAGCACTTAGAATACAGGATATAAAGACTGTAAAACGGAACGAATGCTTTCCAGCCCGCTTCACCCATCTTATTAAATGTGCGCCATCTTGCAACGGCCGTCAGAAGCCAAAGCGTAAATGCAACGCAGACAATCACAACCAATGCCGTGTAATTCCCGGCTTCAACATCGGGAAACAACAAATCCAATATGTATTTCATAAATATACCCTCCAAAATATTTGATTGATTTGCTTAATTATTTTTTGATGAGGAAGAATTCTGCACGTATGCAATGATCTGAAGCACGCGATATACAAGCTCCAGCAAAGCAATGATCATGTTGTTCACATACTCAATATTATAAAGCTTGAATAATTTTTTGCACGATTCCAGCTCTTCCGCCGTGGCAAGGCCGTTTGCCTTCATAATCTCATATGCACGAACCTGTGCCTTCTTCTCGGTTTTCAGAACGAGCAGTGACATCACGAACGAAGCGAGATAGAACGCAAGCCCCAAAGCCGAACAGATAATCAGGCAGGCAGCACCCGAGCTTTTCAAAACAACCACATCCAGCAATGCGCCGATGATGACCATTGGAACAAAAGCAAGGGGGCCGAGATAGATAAGCGGTGTCAGGCGGACGAGCTTTCTCATGTCGGGGTCATTTTCCTTATCCATAACCGCAAGCGAAGATTTCTGCGCCGCCATGGCAAGCGAGGTCACACTCCTCTTCTGCCATGTCAACCTTCTGAGTCTGACCTTTTTGAAGTAATGGCTGTAACTGTTTCCGAAGAGGATGGAGCCGTTTTTCGAAACTCTGATCTTCTGCAATCCGTTTCTGTCCAGTATCGTTCTTGCAATTTCCTCTCCGGTTTTGCCCGCACTGTTCTGCCGTCTGTTATACTTGATATAACTGATGGCAAGGAAAATTGAGATCGCGAGTGCAACGATCGATGCGATAACCAACAAGCCCCCGACCACGATCAGGGCAAGGATGACTGCATCGGATACCCCCGTCAGGCTTCCGTCGGAAGCTTGTCTGACTGCATTGATAAATTCTGACATTGTAATGTCCTCCTGTTGTAATTTACTTAATGCGCAAAAGCTCACCAAGCCGACGGAGTGCCTTATCGTGAAGGTAACGCAGTTGTCCGTAGGTCATGCCAAGCATCTCGGCAACATATTTTCTTTCAAGGTTTTTGTAGTACAAAAGAATAATGATATCCCGCTGTTCTTGCGGCAGTTTTTCCAAAGCGCAGGCAAGCTCCTCCAAGGTTTCATTTCGCAGGAGTTCTTCATCCGGCGCTTCGTCTGTGGCATCTTCCGTATTGTCAAGCAACTCAAATACCGGGCGATCCCGCTTCGCTTTCAGATAATCATACACGGTGTTGCGCGTGATCGTGTAAATCCATGTGGAAAGAGAAGCCTTGACCTCATCATATCTGTCAAGATTTGCATACACTTTCAGGAAAACCTCCTGAACCAAATCCTCAACATCTTCCGAACGGAACACCTTGGAGCGGACAAAGCCGAACACCTTATCACGATATTGTGCATAGATGTACCCGGTGTCCTGCTTATTCATCCTCTTTTCCGTCCTTTTTATCTTTCAGGTCGGTTTCCTCGCCTGCCGCGCTGACCCACTCCAAATCGTCGTCGGACAAATTGTGAAGGCAGCGAGCTTCCGTTTCGTCAATCAGCGCCTGCAACCTCTTGTTATTCTCAAAACGCTGATAATCGAACAGCGCCGTTAACTTTTTTGTCATACTCATTTTCTATCTCCTTGCGTTTCGTCGATACGCGTCAGATTTACGTATGGAACAAGACTATTTTCAAACTTCTCCACATAGCCCTGTTCAAAGAAGAAACACTTCCAAGGGTCGGGCGAGAGGAAATTACCTCCGCTTGTCAAGACAGAGATGGCGGGACACCCGCACAGGCAATATTTCAGATGCTTACACTGCGCACATTTCTGATTGACCTTGATCATGTCGCCGACGGTGGCGCAAACGGTATCGAGATATGCGCTGCTCTGAAGAACAGACTGCAAGCCATCCTTCTTTACGTTGCCGAAGGTAACATTGTGCGCCTTCATCCAGCCCGACATCTGCATACAGGGGTAGACCTCGCCGTCTGCCGCCACCGCAATCATTCCTCTTGTGCCTTTACAGAGCGGAAGTGATTCTCGGTATCTGCTCAAGCAGCCTTTAAGGGGGGAGAGCCGGTAGGATTTACCGCGCGGATCAAGATCCAGAACCTGCCAAAAATCCAGCGTCATTCTGTGCTCGCCGCGTATGTAGCCCTGCGCGATCTCCAGGCAGGCATCGTAATATTCGGGCACAGTGAAGGACTGTCCTGCGGCATTTTCCGCCCAACGGGTGGATTCGGTCGTGCAAATGATTCTGGTGCGGTCAACGCCGATTTCGTCCAAACACTCCAGACTTTTTGTGACACTTTCCCGATTTTTGCGGTTGATATTCATTTGCACCATGACGCGGAAACCGTTTTCCTTACACAACCGAATGGCATTCAGGGCGTTTTCCTCCGCGCCCTTGTGGTTACGCATCCAGTCGTGAAAGCCGATGCCGTCAAAGGAAATCTTCATCAGAGGATCACAGCCAATCTGCTTCAATCTGTCAAGAGCGTTCTGATTGATGAAAAAGCCGTTGGTGTTCAGTTCAAACACGAACATTCCGCGCTTGAATATCCCCTCGACGATCTCAAAAAAGTGCTTATGCGCCATCGGCTCGCCGCCGGTGAGCAGAATAGCGTTGATACCGCTCCTCTGCGCCTCGTCCAGAAGGGCGTTTGCCTCATCGAGCGTCCACTCACTCTGCAAGGGCGCATTGTCCTTGGCGTTAAAGCAGTGCAGACAGTTGTAGTTGCACTTGCCTGTGATCATCCAGTTCATATGGGGCATATAGCGGTTGTCGCACACAAGCGGCTTTTGCCACTCGGTAAGCTCCGCTCCGCCCTTTTCGACCGGGGAGATCATCCGACGCTCGACAAGGCTTTTTGTCAGCTCGCTTTCTTCTATATCGTGCAGACCGTCGCAGAGGGAAAGCAGTTCAAATTCCTCTTTTTTCAGTCCGTGCGCCATCTCGTCATGCTTTATGTAATAGGCATACGGCACAAGCCACCATGAGCGCAGGGCAATATTTTTTGATAGAATAAAATACATCACATTCACCTCTCTTCGTGTAGCCTCTTGATCTACCTTGCAGTACGCAACATCCCGTACTGCTTGATCTGAGATCCCGGCACCATACAAGTGTCCACTACCTGAAACCCGAAGTGCTCATACATCTCCACATTAACTGTTTTATGCGTTTCCAAGTATACCGAATAATGATTTTTGTCCATCCAATCCAATACCGGTCGTAAAATCGCGGAACCAAGCCCCTGATGTGTTTTTCCTGCCCTTACAGCAAAGGTCATCAGATACCATGTCTTGTCATCGGAAAAGCGATTCCGAACCGCAACGGCATTCTTCTCAAATACAATCGAACGCTTCATAGCACCGAGTCCCACTCCGCAAACCGTGGCAATTCCACCGTTGCGAAAAAACGCATGGTCGGAATCCCGCGGTAACCGGGCGGGCACAGGACGATCAGGTTATCGATTGCCGCGTCTGTCGAGATCATGATGGCATCGCCGAACATGGAACGGTACGTCGTTTGACAATATCGGCTGCGCACTTTTTCGGAAACATCACCAAGAAGATATTTTACCGCTGTATCGTCGGCAAACGTGCCGCCGACCATCTCTCCGACTCGGTTCAAATCAGATTGTTGTATGTAATACGCAACGACTTCTCTATGAAAACGGGAAACAGAATCATATTTTTTCATACATTGCCCTTATTGATGGTGCGGACCTTCGTCTTCATCATGTAATTCGCAATTAGCGCAACGGCGACTTCCGGCAATTCTGCATGGACTGAACAATTCACACGTCTGATCTGTATCTGTAAGCGCACCCTCGTAAACCTCCATCCTTGTACCGTCCTCAAACTCGATCGAATAGAGCATAGGCGGTACGCCTATTACTACTACATTCCCGGGTTTTGGGGCACGATTTGCACCGATGATTTTGACTTTGGCGTTCGTCTCCCGGTAATACACGGTATCTCCGACTTCAAATCCGCCCACAACCGCGGCGGCTTCTTCGTCAGTAATTTCATGGTTCTTTATTTCATTGTTATCCATAATCATTGTATCCTTTCCGATCATATTCTTTCCGATTTCTCACCGATCTGCGGCAATTACCGACTGCTTTTGCAAATTTCAGGAGCGATGCCTGTCACCCCAATAAGAGTCAATTCGTTTACGTCATATTCTTTTTCCGTTGTTTCGCCGTCATCGACAACATAATATACATAGTAATACTTTTCTTGACCGATGCGAACGACCG
>JAFTPJ010000112.1 GCA_017463405.1 Clostridia bacterium | reverse complement strand
TTATTCTGAAGGAGCCGCCTCAATAGATTTGCATTTCGTTAATCTCATAATTTGAGGTTGATACACCTATATGATTTCTGTCTTTTCGATTTCCCGTATCATGAATGGGTCTCTTTACCGGATATGTCAAAGGGAGGGAATCGGTGTAGTTTTTGACCGTATATGCCGCCGATCGGTGAAACGAAAAGGGAAGTGCTACACCGATCGGAACGTATGGGCATCCTGTAAGAGGACAAAAAAAGACCCTTGACCACCTTTTCATCCGAGGTCAAGGGTCAGCATTGCTCATCCTGAGGCTCTATCATCTTTTCTAATCCTCTCTTTCATTGGTCTACCCGTTACATTTTCTTCGCAATCCCGAAAACAAACACTCATATTTTTCTCCAATGGGAGATCCTTTGGTTTTCGTTGCGCGCCTGATCGCACGGATGAATCGGTTGGCCTCCTTTATCACAGACAGTTTTCAATCGCTTGAACAACTCACACGTTTTATGATACTCACGTCTCCCTGGTTTCGCTTGATCTATATAAATCCTCCACCACCGGCTTACATCTGCCCCGATTTTGAAATAGACTATAGATTTTGTTGAACTTTCGATGTGCTCAATAAGAAAGGAAAGAACTTATTGATTTTTTGATTTGTTTCGGTTTGAAGTGATATACTTACTGCTTACTACTTATTACTTACTACTCACACACAGTTCAAAGCGATCATTGGTTGTATTCGTCTGTTTTTTGAAAGCCGAAGCCTAATGTTTCATTGGACTGTACCTCCTTTGTGATTACAGTATAGCATATTTTTTGGCGTTTTGCAATTGGCAAATTATCAAAACTTCACAATATTTTTTTGTGGAAAAGGGAGAAAAACAGCGTATGCGACAATTTTCTCTTTACAAATGGGGTTTGAATATGATATAATAATACTTGGGGCGCGTAAAAAGCGCCTCTCTTTTTTGTTTCGGCGTGCGTTTTTGACAGAAAGTGTTAACAGTAAAAGCGGTTTATGTTATAGTGAAATTACCGAACGGAATCAATTTCCGATCGGATAAAAGACACCGAACGGTGAATGAAGGCGGTATCAGAAAATGAAATTAAAGACAACTGTTGCTCTGTTGATATTGTTGATGCTGTTCACCTTCTTGACTGCCTGCAACACAACGGCGGGGATGGATAAGGGATATCCTGCAAAAGCGCTCTTTCACGGATTGTCGATTTGAGGAAACACGGGTGACTGAAGCGACGGAGGTGCATTTCCAAAAGAGAACGTAAGAATCTACTATTGCGGTACGAAAGAAAACAGACGTCAATTTTTGGATACACCCCGGGATCCGGAAGCATTTTATGACTATAGCGCCGAGGTGCCCACGGCGGAGGAAAATTACCGGAGATACGTCGACGGCGTACCGACCGAGTGGTAAGATGATTTGATAAAAACGAAAACGTCCTGCCTCGAACCGTTTGGAACGGGGCAGGAAAGCAACAAATTCAGTGATACCCAAACCTCCTTTAAAAGTTTTTGAAGAGGGGGTGGGAGAAGCTTTTTTCAAAAAGTTTTTCACGCAAAAAAACACTTCACAGCAACGTAAACCGATTCTTCTGTGCGTCGAGGACGCCTTCTTTTTTTAGCTTTCCGATCTCTGCTGAAAGTCCGGAGCGGTCGACCTCAAGGTAATCGGCGAGCTCCTGACGGTCAAACGGGATCTCGAAGGAGTTGGCGTTTGCATCCTTGGCACGCTGCATAAGGTAGGTCATCAGTTTTTCACGGGTGCTGCGCTTTGAGGTGATCTCGATGCGACGGTGGAAAAGAATCGTCTTGGCGGCGAGATCCTTCATTAAGTTATATATCAGCTGTTGGTGAAAGGTGCAGTGGTTTGAGCAGGTGTGAAGGATATGCGCACTGTCGATGAACATAACGTCACACGGCTCAATTGCGATCACACTGACGGGGAGTGTGGGAATGTCAGCGCAAGCAAATGCCTCGGCGAACACCTCCGATGGGCGGATCTCGGTGAGGAGGTTGCGGTTGCCGTAATAGTCGTGCTGAACGACCTGTGCGTTTCCCGAGAGCAGAATCCCGATGTATTTCGCGGGCGATCCCTCGGAAAATACCGTGTATTTTTTATCGAAGTGCTCGACGTGCGCTCCGAGGCAGGTGAGCATTTTCATAAGCTCTTCCTCTTTGATGTCGTCGAACAAAGGGCATTTTTTGATAATTTCCAGAAATTTTTTCAAATTTTTTCTCCTTTTGTTGAAAATTCAACAGACTTTACGAGCATATTATACTATAATAGTATCAGAAAATCAAGCGAATCGGAAAAAAATCCGAAAAAACGCATAAGGGGGAACCAAAGCATGAAAGTTGCATTCTTTGATGCAAAGCCGTACGATAAGCCGTCATTCGATCGCTTCGGCAAGGAGGCTGGGGTCAGCTTCAAGTATTTTGAAACCAAGCTCAATGAGGATACGGTCGAGCTGGCACACGACGTGGATGCGGTCTGCGTATTCGTTAACGATACGGTCAATGCCGCCGTGATCGACCGCTTGGTCGAAATGGGTGTGCGCACCGTCGCGCTTCGCTGCGCTGGCTTTAACAACGTCGATATGAAATACGCCCACGGACGTGTCCACGTCCTGCGCGTGCCTGCTTACTCGCCGTATGCCGTGGCGGAGCACACGATGGCAATGCTCCTGACCTCCATCCGCCGCATCCACAAGGCGTATATCCGCACAAGAGACTTCAATTTCAGTCTTGCGGGGATGACCGGCTTTGATCTGCACGGCAAAACTGTTGGTGTGGTCGGCACGGGGCGCATTGGACGGGTGTTCATCGACATCTGCCGTGGCTTTGGCATGAAGGTGCTGGCGTATGATAAATTCCCCGCGCAAGGACTTGACAATGGGGATACGATCCGTTACGTGGAGCTTGACGAGCTGTTCCGCAACAGCGACATCATCTCGCTCCATTGCCCTTTGACCGAGGACACCTACCATCTGGTAGACGCCGAAACGCTGGAGAAGTGCAAGCGTGGCGTGGTGCTGCTTAACACCTCGCGCGGTGCACTCGTGGATGCTGAGGCATTGCTGGCGGGCATCAAATCGCGCAAGGTCGGTGCGGCGTGCCTTGACGTGTACGAGGAGGAATCGGATTTCTTCTTCGAGGATTTCTCGGGACACATTCTGGAGGACGATACCCTGGCGCGCTTGATCTCGATGCCGAACGTCATCGTTACCTCACACCAGGCGTTTCTGACCGAGGAGGCGCTGTCGAACATTGCGCAAACCACGATCGAAAATCTGGTCACCTTCCAAAAGACGGGAGAGTGCCCGAACGAGCTTTGCTTCCGCGGCGGCTGTGCCGAGGATTGCAAGACCGGAAAATGCTTTTAAGGAGGCAGATATATGATCAGAAAGATTATAAAGATAAATGAAGAAAAATGCAACGGCTGCGGCGCTTGTGCCGCAGCCTGCCACGAGGGGGCAATCGAGATGGTGAACGGCAAGGCGCGCCTGACAAGAGAGGACTATTGCGACGGCTTGGGCGATTGTCTCCCCGCATGTCCCACCGACGCGATCAGCTTTGAGGAGCGGGAGGCACCTGCCTACGACGAGGAGGCAGTACGCGCGGCGAAGATGAAAAAGCACGGTGTTAAGCTTCCGTGCGGATGTCCCGGAACGCAGTCCCGTGCATTGCGCCGCGACGCAACCGTATCTGCAACGGCAAAGGGCATTACAATGCCGAGCCAATTGATGCAATGGCCCTGCCAGATCAAGCTGGTTCCGGTGAGAGCGCCGTACTTTGAAGACGCAAATCTTTTGATTGCCGCCGATTGCACCGCATATGCATACGGGAGCTTCCACAACGATTTCATGCGCAACCACATCACGCTGATCGGATGCCCGAAGCTGGACGAGGGAGACTATGCCGAGAAGCTGACAGAGATCCTGCGCTGCAACAACATCAAAAGCGTGCGCATCGTCCGCATGGAGGTGCCTTGCTGTGGAGGCTTGGAGAACGCAGTCAAGAGAGCACTGCAGGCAAGCGGAAAATTCATCCCATGGCAGGTTGTTACCATTACCACGGACGGTAAAATTCTGGAATAAGAATTAGAATTAATAAAAAATATTACTACATAAACGGTATTTTAAGGTAAAAAAGTGCCAATCAAGGCAAAAAAATCTTGTAAGCGGCGCAAAAATATGCTATAATAAACGCATCAATCAGGAAAGAGGTATGGCAAATGGTCATCACAAAGGATATTAAATATATTGGTGTCAACGATCGCAAGATCGATCTGTTCGAGGGACAGTATCACGTTCCGAACGGCATGGCGTACAATTCCTATGCGATTCTTGACGATAAGATCGCGATCATGGATACGGTGGACGCAGGCTTTACGCATGAGTGGCTGGACAATATCCGCGACGTGCTCGGCGGCAGATCCCCCGACTATCTGATCGTTCAGCACATGGAGCCGGACCACTCGGCGAACATCGTCAATTTTCTCAAGGCGTACCCCGAGGCGCAGGTGGTCTCCTCTGTCAAGGCGTTCGTCATGATGAAAAACTTTTTCGGTACCGATTTCGCCGACCGTCAGATTGTGGTCGGTGAGGGGGACACGCTTACGCTCGGTCGCCACACGCTGACCTTCGTGACCGCTCCCATGGTGCATTGGCCCGAGGTCATCGTCACCTAGGACAGTACGGATAAGGTTCTGTTCTCTGCGGACGGATTCGGAAAGTTCGGCGCGACCGACGCCAAAGAGCCCTGGGCGGACGAGGCGAGACGCTATTATATCGGTATCGTCGGAAAATACGGCGCACAGGTGCAGGTACTACTCAAAAAGGCAGCGGGGCTGGAAATCGAAACAATCTGCCCCTTGCACGGTCCCGTACTCACGGAGAATCTCGGTTACTATCTCGGACTCTACAACACCTGGTCGAGCTATCAGCCCGAGGAGGAGGGAATCGTGATCGCCTATACCTCGGTATACGGCAACACCAAGCGTGCCGTGGTCCAGCTGGCGGAGAAGCTCAAGGCAAACGGAGCGCCCACCGTGGTGGTGCACGATCTTGCACGCGTGGACATGGCGCAGGCGGTGGCGGATGCCTTCCGTTACAGCAAGCTCGTCCTGGCGACGACGACGTACAACGCAGACATTTTCCCGTTTATGCGCGAGTTCATTGATCATCTCACCGAGCGCAATTTCGGCAATCGCACCGTTGGAATGATCGAAAACGGAAGCTGGGCGCCGATGGCGGCAAAGGTGATGCGCTCCATGCTGGAAAAGAGCAAGAACCTGACCTATACCGAAACGACCGTAAAGATTCTGTCGGCGCTGAACGAAACGAGTGCAGAGCAGCTGCAATCGTTAGCAGATGAGCTGTGCCGCGACTATCTGGCACAGCAGGACGCGACGGCAAACAAGAACGATCTGACCGCGCTGTTCAACATCGGCTATGGACTTTACGTGGTGACCTGCAACGACGGAAAGAAGGACAACGGCTTGATCGTTAACACCGTAACGCAGGTGACGAATACGCCCAACCGCATTGCCGTAACCATCAACAAGGAGAACTATTCGCACCATGTGATCAAGCAAACGGGCGTGATGAACGTCAACTGCCTGTCGGTGGATGCCCCCTTCAAGGTCTTTGAGGTGTTCGGCTTCCAAAGCGGCAGGAACGTCGACAAGTTTGCCAACTGCGAGCCACTTCGCTCGGACAACGGGCTGGTATTTTTGCCCCGACACATCAATTCTTTCCTGTCCTTGAAGGTAGAACAATACTTGGATCTTGACACGCACGGAATGTTCATCTGTTCAGTCACCGAGGCTCGTGTGCTGTCCGATCGCGAGACCATGACCTACACCTACTATCAGGAGCATGTCAAGCCGAAGCCGAAGACCGACGGTAAGAAGGGCTACGTCTGCAAGGTTTGCGGTTACGTTTACGAAGGAGAAGAGCTTCCCGAGGACTTTATCTGCCCGCTTTGCAAGCACGGGGCGGCGGATTTTGAGAAAATACAATAGAAAATACAAGGAGAATTACACCTATGATGAACGCAAGAGTGCATGAGCTGTTGAATCAACAAATCAACAAGGAATTCTATTCCGCATATCTCTATCTCGATTTTTCCAACTATTTCAAGGCGGCGGGACTGGACGGCTTTTCCAACTGGTACATGGTGCAGGCACAGGAGGAAAGAGACCACGCAATGCTCTTTTACACGTACCTGCAGAACGAGGATATGCCCGTGACGCTGGAGGCAATTGCAAAGCCCGAAAAGAAATTCACCGATCACATGGACGTCCTGAAGGCGGGGCTTGAGCACGAGGAGTACGTGACGTCGCTGATCAACGACATCTACGGCGCGGCGTATGACGTCAGGGATTTCCGCGCGATGCAGTTTCTTGACTGGTTCGTCAAGGAGCAGGGCGAGGAGGAGACCAACGCCAAGGATATGATTACAAAAATGGAGCTGTTCGGCTCCGATCCCAAGAGTCTTTATATGCTGAACCAGGAGTTGGCGGCAAGAGTTTACACCGCGCCGTCCTTGGTTCTTTGATGACATTTGAAAACAGCTTCGGCGGGGCGTAACCGCAGACCGCTGAATCATGGAGGAAAGGAGCACATATGGAGGTTGTATTGTTGACTGCGCTCGGAGTGGGCGGTGCAACGGTGATCGGTGCCGTGATCGGCTTTGTTTTCAAAAAGCTGTCGCATACGTTTTCGGACATTGTGCTGGCCTTCGCCGCAGGCGTGATGCTTGCAGCTGCGGTGCTCGGGCTGATTCTGCCGTCGCTGGAGTACGGTGGCGAATGGGGGATTCTCATTACCGTAGCGGGAATTTTCACGGGTGCGGTTGTATTGAATCTGATCGATAAGCTTGTGCCGCATCTGCATAAAATTGCGGGTGTGGACCGTGAGGTACATCATAATACCAATCTGGGAAAGGTGCTTCTGTTCGTCACTGCCATCGCCATTCACAATCTGCCCGAGGGGATCGCGGCGGGCGTTGGATTTGGTGCGGGCGACACCTCTCAGGCACTGATCATCGCGGGCGGTATCGCACTGCAGAATATTCCCGAGGGTATGGTGATCATCGGTCCGATGCTGGCGGCGGGTGTGCCGCCGAGACGGACGTTCCTGCTCGCCATGGGTACGGGACTTGTGGAGGTTGTGGGTACATTAATCGGCTATTTCGCGGTCAGTGTTGCGTCGGCGATTCTGCCGTTCGCGCTCGCGTTTGCGGGAGGCACGATGCTGTACGTCATCAGTGATGAGATGATTCCCGAGACGCACGCGCATGGGTATGAGCGCGGGGCGACCTACGCACTGCTGGTCGGCTTTTGCGTGATGCTCGTGACCGACGTGTTGTTGGGATAGATGAGTGATATATGAGGGAGAGAGGTCACTTTTGAAAGAAGCGCATCGCGGCTATGTCGTTTTGTGAGAACATTTTATTGATAACCGAGTGCGAATTTTTTTGGTTTCCCATACCCCTCTCTCCTCCAAAACTTTTGCCGAAAAGCATGACGGGCGGATCTGTGTATTAGCAACACGGATCCGCCCGTCATGTGCGCTGTCGCGCAAAGGATTTTATCGAGGGGGAAGGGGCGTTTTTTGCCCGATTGGGATATGTTTGATAGAATTGAGGAGGTTAATTTTCCTTTTTCAATTGCTTCTCTTGGATGAGGTAGTAGCATTGCTTTCCGAAATGCACTGTAAGAAGAACGGCGACTGTGCAGAGCACCAGATATACCAAGGTGCTGAAATTGAACGGCATCCCAGCCGTTGCATTGGCAAGTACTGCGTCCGTGTCGTTCATCACAGCGGTTACGGCGTTGATCTGCTCGTAATCGTGCGTGTCCTGCCATTCGTACAGGATGTTGTAGGAAACACGCGCAGGGAGACTGAAGCCCTCCAGGAGCATTTCGCGCTCGATGCGTCCGTCGCTGACCTTGATTTTCAGTGCGTCCACGACGATTTCTTCATCACCCTCATTGATCAGAACACCTTGAATTTGCGATATGTATTGCATTTCGCTACTGTCCTTCGGCGAGGAGGAGACGGAAAGAGTCTCCTTGACTGTTAAGCCCGTATCGGAGGATGGAATCAACGAAATTACCGTGAGTACGGCAAGTGTGACGGCGCACAGACCGAACAGGACGGTCAATATCCGATAGATGATATGTTGCTTCATAGGCGCCCCCATCAGATCCATTCGCCGCACCGCATCACACGGCACAGTTCCGTCTCGGCATTGACCAGCAAAAGATCGGCGCGCTTACCCGCATCGATGCTACCGACCGTACCGTCGATTCCGACCATACGCGCGGGATTGAGCGTTGCGCAGGCGATCGCGTCTGCTAGGCTTGCATCGGCAAAGGACATCAGATTTTTTACACCGTCCCACAGGTTCAGCGTGCTTCCGGCAATGACTCCGTCGGTTGTCAGAGCGCGTCCGTTCTTGACGATGACTGGCATTCCCGCAATCGAATACTCACCGTCGGGGCAACCGGTGCCCGCCATCGAATCGGTGATCAGCACGGTGTGATCAACTCCGAGACAGCGGTACGCCAGACGTACCATGTCGGGACAGATGTGCACGCCGTCTGCGATGATTTCTCCGTATCCGCCGCCATTCAGCGCGACCGCAACCGCACCGCCCTCGCGGTGGTGCAAGGGAGGCATTGCGTTGAACAGATGGGTGAACGAGGTCGCGCCGCGAGAGATAGCGGTGCGTGCCTCCTCGGCGGTTGCTGCAGTGTGCCCGATGCCGAGCGTGGCACCCATTTCTATCGCTTTTCGGGAGAAGGAACCGTCCTTATCCAGCTCCAATGCCGCACTGACGTGGCAGGGAAGGTGGACGGCAGCAAGGCATTTTTTCAACTCATCGGGGTCAAGCGACGCGAGCAGGTGTGCGGCATGTGCACCTTTTTTTGCAGAATTGAGATAGCGTCCCTCAAAATGGATGCCCTCGTAGCCGCAAGCTTCGATCGCGCGGATCGAACGCAGCCAGCCCTCCTGTGTATCCGATGCGAGCGTTGCCATAACGGAGGTAACACCGTGGCGCGCATAGTCCTTTTGCATCAGGCGCATCTGCTCCTCGGTTGCGTCGTTGAAATCGTATCCTGCCCGTCCGTGTGTATGCACGTCTACAAGACCGGGAAGCACTGTCATTCCGGAAATATCCGCGATTTGATCGGGCGTATATGCATCGCACGTTGCCCCCACGGCAAGAATTGATCCGTCTCCGATCAGCACAGGGCAATTTTCGGTGAACGTATGATCGGAGCGCCATACAAGCCCTCCCGTCAGTAACTGTTTCATGCTCTTATTTTTCCTTTCACTCTGTAAGATACTTCATTATACCACGTTTTTTCGTTCGTTTCAAGTGGTTTTTTATCTTTGCGAAGAATTCTGCATGAAAAATATGTCTCTGCATAAAAAAATTATAATATAAGTGTTTACAAATTGCGTAAAATATGGTATACTAATACAATAGGACAGTTATACGCTGCTTGTAGGCGATTCAAAATAACGATCCCGATGAAAGGAGAGTGCATTTATGCAAAATAAAAAGCGAAATGAATACCGAAGCGATCTGCGGACACCACTGGTGATTTGTGCGGTGATCGGCGCGGTGCTGCTGCTGGGATTTCTGATCGTTACGTATACGATGTCACGAATCGAGCGCATCCGCACCTACGGAATCGTTCTGCTCGGCGTTTACGCAGTGGTGGTGAGTCTGGTGCTCACAATGTACCTCAGACGTTATCTGCACATCCGCCGCGCGGATGCCGAGGCGGAGCGAATGACCACTGAAATCAGTGATATGTTCCGCTACGTGGTAGACATTCCTTATGCGATTGTCAATGAGGACGGCGTGGTCAAGATCGTCAGCGGGGCTTTGCAGGATCTATTGCAAACGCGTGTACCGGTGTGTAACGTGCCGCTATCCGGCTTTTGCCACGTTCCCATGAGCGACGTGATCGCATACGCGCAAAACGGGGGGCAGGTGCGGGATATCACCTTTAACGAGGACGGTGTTCCGATTGACCATACCAAGCCCATGATCGCGGAGATCGACGGGAAGAAGTACGGTATGCGGTGCTACATTCTGCGCTCGCGCGGTAAGGATTACTATTTCATCGTGTTCAACGATATTACCGAGCTCGAGCGGATCAAACAGACTGTGTACGAGAATGAGCCGATTGTGGCGTATATCGTGATCGACAGTCTGCAGGAGCTGGCGCAGTACATCCGTGTCAGCTACCGAACCGCGGTCAACGAGATCGAGGGCAAGCTCAAGGAGTGGGCGGCGAGCTTCGGAGGAATGCTGCGTGAATACGAGCGCGAAAAATATCTGTTGGTGTTCACTCGCTCGGCGTTGGATCAATGTGTGGCGAATAAATTCCGCATTTTGGATACCGTCCGCAGTATCCGTCTCGGCGATAACAGCTTTCCTGTGACGATTTCGATCGGTGTGGGTGCCATCGACGGTACCTTTGAGGATAAGGAGCGTGCGGCGGGCGATGCGCTTGATGTGGCACTGCAGAAGGGTGGCGACCAGGCGGCGGTCAACGACGGAAGAAG
>JAFTPJ010000111.1 GCA_017463405.1 Clostridia bacterium | reverse complement strand
CATCGTCTCGATGATGTTCGACTGTGTGATGACGAAGACCAGAATCGGAACCATCATCATCAAAACTGTTGCTGCGGCAGATGCACCGGCACGCTTGATACCGCCCGCGGTGATCTGACCGAGTGCGTAGTTGAATGACTTCAACTGTTCAGAATAGATGTAAATCGAAGATCCGGAGTTCCAAAGTCCCTGGAACGAGTAGATGATCAGGGTCAGCCAAGCGGGCTTAACCATAGGCATCGCGATCGTCCAGTAGGTACGAATCTCGCTTGCGCCGTCCAAACGTGCACTTTCAAGCACCGTATCCGGCACGTTGGTATCCATAAACTGCTTCATCAGGTACAACCCCAAGGTCGAACCCCACGCGGGAACGATGATTGCCCAGTAGGTATCGATCATTTTGAATGCACTCATCAGCATGAAGCTGGTGATTGCAGTGACCGTGGAGTGGAACATCAAGGACGTACGAATAGTCGAGAAGATTGCCTTTCCACCGGGGAACTTGATCTTCGCCAATGCATAAGCACAAAGAGATGCGATGAACAGGTGGCCAAACGTACCCATCACGGAGATAAACACCGTATTGAAAATGTAACGGGAAAACGGAACCCAGGAATCGTTCATCAAGGTAAACAGGTCACGGAAGTTACTGAATGTAGGGTTCTGCACGATAAATCGAGGCGGATACATCCACAACTCATCCAAGGGCTTAAAGGACTGTGAAATCACGTATACCATCGGCAGGACCATGAAGATACCGAGAATCGTCAGGATAACGGTAATACCGGCATCGCCTCCCGCAGAGCGGGATAATACGACCTTATGCTTTCTTGTTCTTAACTTCTTTGCCATATTACGAACCTACCTTTGAAATGAGTTTCTTGACAAGCATATTCGCACCGATCATGACAACGAACAGCACGACTGCAATCGTGGACGAATAACCGATCTCGTAACGGGATCCTCCGTAGTCATCCAAGTGGTGCATAATCGTATGCGCCGCATAGTCAACGGACGGGAATCCGCAAAGTGCGGTAACGACGCCGCCGAAGCCGAACGCACCGGTAATTGCCATGATTGCACCGAACATCAGCTGCGGTCTCATACTGGGAAGTGTGATGTACCAAAGCTCCTGCCAACGGTTCTTAACGCCGTCCACGGCACCCGCCTCATACAGCGAACGGTCGACGCCCTGCAAGCCCGCGATAAACGACAGGAACGCGGTACCCAGAGAGGTCCAAAGAGCAACCACAATACAAAGCGGCATGATATAGTCTGCGTCTTTAAACCATTGTATCGGTTCTGTAATCATTCCGATCTCGATCAGAGTCGCATTGACCCAACCGTAAGAGTCTCCCGAGAACAGGGTACCCCAAATCAGATAAACCTGACCGGAAATAGAAGGTGCGTAGAAAATCAAAGTAATAATGGAACGTACGCGGGGGGAAAGCTCGTTGATGAACCAAGCTACGAGGAAGGACATCAGGTAAGATGCCGGTCCTACGATTGCCGCGAAGATCAAGGTGTTGACACATGCGATCAGGAAGATATCATCGGCGAAGAACAGGTTGATGTAGTTCTCCAGCCACACAATGTTCGGCCACTGAAGCATGTTAAAGTCTGTAAAGCTGATGACAAAAGAGAGTACGACAGGGACGATCGTGAATAATGTAAAAATGAGTATGTACGGAGCGATCAGAAGATACGCGATCCAGTTACGCTTCATTTCCTTCAAAATCCATTGACGGTATGTCATGTCTTTTCTGGCAACCGCTTTATATTCTGCAGATTGTTTAGCCATTTGCTCTTTCTCCTTTATAGATTTGTTACTTCAACAAGTAAGAATCAAGCGCTTCAGCGGCATCATTCAAAGCTTCACTGATGAAGAATGCGAGCTGCAGTTCGTTCAAAGATTCAATATCATATCCGCCGTCATCCTTCTCCATCGTCTGCTTACTGATATTTTTATAATAGGAAGGCTTTTCGACTTCTCCGCCATTGACCAGAGGAACCGTGATCATGGTTTTATCCCATTTAGACTCGATCACATCCATAAACATCGCTGCCGCCTCCTGAAGCTGCATGATGTTATCGGAATCGGGCTTATCGGGATTCGAGTTTGCGATACCGTACTTCGCCAGATCGATCGCCGCTGCGTATGCAGTGACATCATACTTTTCAGCAAGAAGATTCAGCGCGGTGGTTGCCTGACCCATTCTCTTGACGGGAAGCTTCTGTCCGAGCTCAAGCGTCTCCAAACCGAATTCCTGACGCTTACGGGTAATCTCTGTGTTGATCGTATTGATGTAGCTGAGAAGCTCGGTACTCGGATCCGCACCTTCGTTGTAGGCTTACAAGAAAGCGAAGCTGGTGTAACGGTCAATGTAGTAATAGCCGGGGTAGTTTTCAACAGATGCAAGATTATCAAACTGCTTGATAACCTCGGTATACTCTGCATAGGTCCAGGGCAGGCTGACCAATGCATCGCGGTTTGCGGTGGAGTGCTTTGCGGAGTCACCCATGATTGCAACCATTTCGTTTGCATAATCTGCCTGGCACTCCTTACCGGTGTACCAGCACATGTAATCCCATGCCGCCTCTTTGTCCTTTACCGCCGCAATCATGACAACTGCGGAAACGCCGGAGATAGAGTCATTGTTGATGGTAACGGTACCATCTTCATTTACAGTCTTCCAACCGGGAATCGGCACAAACGTCCAGCAACCGTCAAGTTCGGTAGCAAAGACCTTCAGCTGGTTGTAAAGACCCGTATAACCTGCAAGGATAATCGGCATTTCACCGGTTCTGAAACGGTTTGCACCATCATACTGATAGGGGAACGAATACTGCGTAAACATTTCGCAGGTCTTGTTGAATGCGGCAAGACCCGCCTCGGAATCGAGGTTGATTCTCATACCGCCGTCAGCCCAAAGGTCACCGCCCATTTGATAAAGGAAGTATTTGTAGTCACTCGTCGCACCGATTTCCATGTTATTGGATTCCAGCACGGACTGTGCAACGTAAAGATCATCCCAGGTCTTGGGGATTTCGATTTTCAGCTCTGCAAGAACATCCAAACGTACGAACATCATTGAAAAGGACTGCGTCTCGGGCAGACCGTAATAGTGATCCACACCGTCGGCATCCGCAATCTTCAAGACGGTCATTGCCGCATCGTTGAAGACACGCTCGCTGTCGGGCAGATCCGCACCGATAAAGGCATCAAAGTCTTCCTCCATCGTCTCGATGTTTGCCAACGCACCGCGAATTGCGTAGTTGATAACCGTACCCTGGTCAAGCCCAAGATAGACATCGGGGCCCATACCTGCCAGAATGGAAGGCAGAAGCGTACCGCCGTTTACGAGCTTCAGGTCTACGGAAATACCGTACTGCTGGGTAAAGCCGTTGGTGGAAAGGTTACGAATAACGTTTGCCTGGTCACGACCGTAAGGAACCCATACGCTGACGCTTCTGGTGTCATCAGTAACGGTCTCGGTAGCACCCATCGTGTTATAATCACGGAAGAAGGACTGGATAAAGCTCATCAGCTCATGCCAAAACGCCTGGAAGAAGTTGGGCGTTGCCACAGGTGCCTCAATGTCAGCGCCCTGAATTGTCAGGTAATCCAGCTGCAGAGGCTGAGTCTTTGCATCGGAGAGGAAGGTACCCAAGGAACCGACGTAACTCTTGAAGGTATCAAGGTTCTTTGCAATCGGCTCACCGCCGTCTATCAGCATTCTCTCCAGCAGGTCAACGAGCTTATCACAGATACCCGTGTAGGTAGATGCTACGTTCGCAGTATCGCGAAGCTCATCGGAAATGTCTCTCAACGCCTTCTTCTGCGCGTTCATTTCGCTCAACGTATCGGGCAGGAGACGGTAGAAGCTGTAATCACGGTAATCATCGGGGGTGGTACCGGTCAGCTTGATGATATCCAGATATGCGGTATTCAGAATATTCAAGATGTCCTCGATATCGCGGACCATGTCACTCATCGAACCGAGCGTTACCTCCAGACGCAGCGTATAAACAACGCCCGCGCGGAAATATACTTGATAGGAAGTGTTTTCATTCGCAGTGGAGTTCAGCTTCGTGACGCTCCAATCGGTACCGTAGTTATAACGGAGCCCTGCAGCTTCTGCAAACGGCAGACCGTTGTAGTAGCCCACGGAATTTCCGTGATCCTTGATAAACTGGGAAACGTTATTTTTATAATTGGTATAAATCTTCAATGCACGGCTGACATACATACCGTCGAGGTAGCTCTGCTTGAAGCGTGCATAAATATCATACCAGCCCTCGGAGTCTACCGTAAAGGAATACTCTACCCATTGTCCGGAAGTCGCCCATTTTTCCGTACCGATGGTGTTCAGCACCGTGCGGGTCGTATCTGCGGGAGAAGTCAGAGCGCTTGCGCGGTCCTCGATCGGATATACAACGTTGGTGGAGGTGTGATTGGTATTCTCCGCCTCCAGCTTCACGTAGCTGTCTCCCATCTCGGTACCGACGAGCTTTTCAGCCTCCTTGCGGTAATCCTCGTAAGAGATTTGATTTTCATAAGGAAGCAATTCCAGCATCGAGAGAGCCATCGGCTCGTTGACGCTCTCAAGCGTCAGTTCTATAAGACCGTTATCATCGGGAGTGAGAACAAATCCGAAAAACGAGCTGGCATAGTCCTCCATCCCCTCGTAAACGTGACTGAATCCGTTACTGTCGCTCAAAATATATCTGGTCCATTCGGGACTCTGCAGTTGCGTGGGACGCATCTCGTTTCTGTTAATATCGGTAGCAAAGAAGCGCAGACCGTATTGCTCGATGAAAGTGCTTCCCTTCGGCGTCACGTACGCGGGCTGATCAAAGGCAATGGACTTACCGTCATCTGCCACAGTGTAGGTCAGCTTCGCCTCATCCGCCTTCGCCTTGATATCATCCAGATTATCATTGTTCGTCAGCGTATAGATCGCCTGCAGAACCTGTACGGAACCACCCTCACCAACAGAACTTCCCTGCTGATAGGATTCCCAGATTTTGGACAAACGCAAAGCACGCGCCTCGGAGAACGGCACCGTTCCGTTGATGTAGAACTCACGCTCGATCGCCGAGTTTTTTGCAATCACGGGGAAGTAATCCAACGCGATGCTGAACAGCGTCGCCGCGTCAATACCCTTCTCGCCGATATCCAGCGTCCACGTCACCGAACCGATTCCGGGGGTGTAAAGCGCCGCCGTACCGTTGAAGGTGTCCACATAAGGCAGATCGTCCTTTTCATAAAGAGCGATGCCCTTTTCGTCCTTGGCAGCAAGCGCTTCCTCAATCGTATCGTAAACGGTCTCGCCGACGGTCATTTTCCAATCACCGTCAACAACGGTCACAACAATGTCCCCGTTGACATAGCGCCAGTTCTCCAAGAGGGAGAAGCTCAATGTCTCGTTGACAAAGATCGCGTCTGCAAAATACGCTTTTTGGTATTCCTCGTAGGAGAGCGTATTCAGCGTATCCTTGTAGTCCTCGATCGACTGGTCGGTGAGGTTGTCGCCGATCACGATTTCCGTTTCTTCGGCACCCACAGCAACAGCCGCGCTGCTCACAAGACACATGATCGCCAATAACATGGCGAGAAGCCTTGTGAAAATGTTGTTTTTCATTTGCATTTCCTCCTGCAAAATTTTTGGGCTTTCCGTTCGTCCGTTTATTGCCTCGCACACCGCCGCACAGCGATACTTTGAGGAAAGATATCCGCCAAAGGCCACATCCACCGCACACCCGCGAGTGTGGAAAGAACGCCTGCCTTGTACGGTTATCTTCGGAAAAGCTCCACCGGACGATCGGAAATAGGCAGAGTTTCCCCATATTTATATAGTATCATACCACAAAACTTCGTTTCTGTCAAGTCTAACCGCTCCAAAAAAATATCTCCAAAATTACTTTTTGCATCCAAAAATTCATCCATCGGACAAAACATTTCGCAAAAAAGTTTACAAATTCTCTGCCCCGATTTTTTTCGTTTTTTTGTTCCAAACCGATAGGTAATTGAAATTTACCGACTAAAACAACAAAACGGTGGCAAACGCCGCGATTTTTGTCTATTTTTTCAAGCGTTTTTCGATATTTTTTTCACTTCAAAAATCAAAGTAAATACAATTTACTCGCAAAAAGGGGCTTTCGGAAAGGAATCAAGTTCAAAACGTCACAAACGAATTGTGCAAATTGTACAATTTTAGAACCAAATTTTCTACATGTTGACGAATTATACAAATTCCAAAAAATCGGTCCCCATTTTTCTTGTTTTTTCCTATTTTTCCATTTTTTATTGCATCATCAAAAAAGCGACATCGGACAAAACGTCCGATGTCGCCGATTGAAGATCCGTTATTTCAAAAATCCGTTGACAATGTGCTCCTCGGCTTCCTTTTCGGTCAACCCCAGCGTCATCAGCTTGATCAGCTGTTCACCTGCAATCTTTCCTATTGCCGCCTCGTGAATCAGCGATGCATCGACGTGATTCGCCTCGATCTGCGGGAGTGCGATGACCTGTGCGTCATCCATGATGATCGCATCGCATTCAGTATGTCCCGAGCACTTGTTATTTCCGTTGACGTGTGAGAGGAAGCTCTGACGGCTCTTATCTTTTGCCACAGAGCGCGAAATCACGTGCGTCGCGCAGTTTTCGCCGTTGAGATCAACCGTAAAGTTGGTCTCGGCAAACTGCTCACCGTGCGTCATGATCTTCTCGCGCACAATCAGCGTCGCACCGTCCGCAAGCGTTGCGCGGGTATCGCGCTTTGTGGAATCCACGCCCTTGATTTGTGCAGTCTCCATCTCCATATAGCTGTCCTTTGCCATCACAACCACAGTGGTGGGATTCATCACGTTTTTACCGTTGCCGTCACCCTGTCCGTAGTGCTTTTCCACGTATTTGATACGCGCACCTTCAGCGACGTAAAAGGTATGGATACCGCTGTGCTCGCTCTCGCCACTGCCGCTGTTGTGAATACCGCAACCCGCGACAATGGTCACGTCACAATCCGCACCGACGTGAAAATCATTGTAAACGACCTCCTTTAGTCCCGATTGTGACAGCAAAACGGGGATGTGCATGCTCTCGTTCTTGGTCCCGGGCTTGATATAAATATCGATTCCGGGCTTGTCCTCTTTTTTTACGATGCTGATGTTTTCGGAGTCATTTTTGCCGTGAAGACTGCCGTTGATGCGCAGAGAATACGCGCCCTGCGGAACCTCATGCAACCCTGCAACCTGCTCCAAAAGTGTCTTTTGAATCGCATCCATCATTTGCACGCCTCCTTTGTAAATCGGCATCCTGCCTGCGCGCCGAGAAGCTCGGGAAGAATCTGATTTTTCGCACCGTATGCGGCAATCTCTCCGCCCGATACCACAATAATCTTATCGGCGATGTCGAGAATGCGCTCCTGGTGCGAGATAATCACAATGCTCCCCTTGGTGCGCTCGTACATGCTGCGGAACACTTGAATCAGATTGTTGAAGCTCCACAGATCAATCCCCGCCTCAGGCTCATCAAAAATCGACAGTTTGGTGCCGCGTGCATTGATCATGGCGATCTCAATGCGCTTGAGCTCCCCGCCCGACAGCGAACCGTCGACCTCGCGGTTGATATAATCCTTTGCGCAAAGACCGACCTCGGAAAGGTATTGGCAAGCTTCCGAGACTGAAATATTCTTCCCCGATGCAATCGAGATCAGCTCCTTGACGGTGATCCCCTTAAATCTCACGGGTTGCTGAAACGCGAAGCTGATACCGCGATGGGCACGCTCGGTAATCGATAGATTGGTAATATCCTCACCGTCCAGAAGAATTCTGCCCGATGTGGGCATGTAAATACCGGCAATCAGCTTTGCCATCGTGGACTTACCGCCCCCGTTGGGACCTGTGATCGCAACAAAGCGATCGTCAATTTGCAGGCTGATGCCCTTAATAATTTCCTTGCCGTCCAGTGTCTCGTAAGAAACGTTGATAAATTCTAACATTGCAATTCCTTTTTTCTGTTTTTTCAATCATGTATCAAAGAATACGATTGGATGTAAGTGATTTTGCGGGCAACGTAAAGCTCGCATTTTTGCCGCACACGCGGACGTTGACCTCCCGCTCGACTTCAGCACTGTTCAAAAGCAGTAGCACAATTGCCCCATCCGTCTTTTTCACGGCAACCGCCTTCACGGCGTCATCATAGGATGTGGTAGCCACCACAACATCACCGCGGGAAATTGCGGAGGAAACGGTGCGTATCGGCTCATAGATTCCATCGACAATCAATTTGCCCTTCTTTGCATCACAGTACAGAGGCGCCGCACAGCCCCCCGTCGTGCGACAGTGAAACGGACCGCCCGTTTCGGAGTCGAGCATCAGATTCCAATCGCAGATTGCGGATGCACCGTTTTGCAGACAACGGATGTACTCATACGCGTAATCATAGGTGCGAGACTCGTCATTGAAGGAATCGGAGCTTTCGTGACACAGCTCACTCTCAAAAATTACCTTGTCGGGATACCGCTCGCGGAAAATGCGTAGGGCATCGAAATGCTCTCCCACATACCAATGGAAGCCCATGCCCCAGATTGCTTCGGTCGCACCGGGATATGCAAAGCTCTCGGCGGCGCGTTCGACCACTCTCTCGCGGTTGTGATCCCAGATGATGATCTTCACGTCGGAAAGACCGTATCTGTTCAATGTCGGACGCAAATGCTTGACCGCAAATTCCGCCTCCTCCTCGGCGCTGTAGAGGCAGCTCTCCCACGTCTGAACGGCGTGTGCCTCGTTCTGCACGGTCACTGCGGAGATTCTGATGCCCTCCTCTGCATAGGCACGGATGAATTTTGCAAAATACTCCGCATATGCGGGATAGTACTCCTTTTTGAGCCTTCCGCCGCCGATGAGTGCACCGTTGTCTTTCATAAACGCGGGTGGGCTCCAGGGAGACGCAAACAAAAACAGCTCGTCGCCCAACAGTGCAAGAGCATCCCGAATCATGGGAATGATGTACTTTTTATCCTGCTCGATATTGAAATCGGACAGATCCTCGCAATACGCCTCGCTGTACTGATCCAGCGAAAAATCACACGAGCCCATGTGAACGCGTCCCACGGTGTAGCTCGCGCCCGTTTTCTTATCATAATATTTCTTCAGAAATTCGGCACGGCTCGCCTCATCCAAAAGTGAATAGTTGTAAGCCGCCGCCTCGGTAAAGGCGCCTCCGAAGCCGATCAACGTCTGCCGCTCCAATTCGGGATAGATATTGATGACCGACCGTTCGTTTTCGGGATCACTGCATCCCAGTACTCTTGTTTCACATGAAAAATACATCGCACCGTTCCTCCACAAACATTTAAAAAGATATAACTATATTATTTTATCTCTTTTCTGACCGAATTGCAAGGATATCGCCGCAAATTGATGTTAAATTTCTGTGAACGTTTGTCTACTCGCCCGATTTTATGCTATAATAAAGCGTTCAAAAAGCATTTACTTCCGAAAGGAGCATAACCATGGCACGCAATCTCCCGTTTGTCACCGTTACCGAAAAGGGCGAAAAATTCATCAAGAGCGGGCACGTCTGGGTCTACGCTGACGAAATCACGGCAATCTCCGAAATACCCGAGGATGGCGAGGTCGTCGATGTCTACACCGGGAAGGAGCGCTATCTCGGCACGGGATTTTACAATTCCCACTCCAAAATCCGCGTCCGCATTCTCACCAAAAACGCCAACGACCGCATCGACCGGTCGTTTTGGGAGAGAAAGCTGCGCTGGGCGCTCGAATATCGCCGCACCGTCATGGGAGAAGCTGATTTTTGCTGCTGCCGCCTGATCTTCGGCGAGGCGGATGCCTTCCCCGGGCTCACCGTCGACCGCTTCGGCGACGTGCTGGTCACACAGGTGCTCTCTCTCGGCATCGATCGCGTCAAGGAAACACTCTATTCCATCCTCGTTCGCCTGTTGCGCGAAGAATTCGGACAAAGCATCCACGTGCTCTACGAGCGGAACGACGTTGCTATTCGCGAGCTGGAGGGGATGCAACAATACACGGGATTTTGGAACGGCGAGGGGTTGGAGGTCGACACCGACGGGCTGACCGAAATCACGGAGAACGGCATCCGCTATGAGGTCGACTATATCAACGGACAAAAGACGGGGTTCTTCCTCGACCAAAAATACAACCGCGCCTCCATCCACAAAATCGCAAAGGGCCGCCGCGTGCTGGATTGCTTTACGCATACGGGCTCCTTTGCGCTCAATGCCGCGATCGCAGGTGCAGATCACGTCACCGCCGTGGACATTTCCGCCGACGCAATCGAGCTGGCACGCGCCAACGCCGTTCGCAACGGGCTTGACGGACGCATGGATTTCATCTGTGCCGACGTATTCGATCTCTTAACCGAGATGTCGGAAAAGGGCAAATGCGATTACGATTTCATCATCCTCGATCCCCCCGCCTTTACCAAGAGTCGCGAGACGGTCAAGAATGCCGCGCGCGGCTATAAGGAGATCAATCTCAAGGCAATGAAGTTGTTGCGTCGCGGCGGCTATCTTGCCACCTGCTCCTGCTCGCACTTCATGACCGAGCCGCTGTTCCGTGCCATGCTGCACGACGCCGCAGCCGACGCGGGCGTCGGACTGCGCCAGATCGAGGCACGCCAGCAGGCACCCGACCATCCGATTTTGTGGAACGTCCCCGAGACCGATTATCTTAAATTTTTTATTTTCCAAATCATATAAATTAAATCAATTTTCGATTTTATTCTAAAAAATATACATAAAATTTACAATAAAAAACATATTTTATATCTTTTTATTGCAATCTGACTGTAATTTCTCCTGTTGAAAGTCGTTTTTGGACGCCGTCCTTGCACATGGCGATCAGAGCACCGTCATCGTCGATTTCCGTTGCAACACCATCGTAGCGTCGCCCCTCGTACAGCCAGTAAATCGGCTTGCCGAGCACGGTAGAACAGCGTCTGTAATCGTCGAGCCATGAGCGATTCTGCGGATCATCCAGATATGGCATCAGCTCGCGCACGGTCGCGGCAATGAGCTGCGCGGGCGAGAGCGCACAAGCGTTCAGAGAGCCTGCCACAGAGGCGATTTCCGCAGGAAAATCCGCGGTGCAGAGGTTGATTCCGATACCCACGATCACGCGCGTCCCTTCGGCTGAAACGACCGATTCCGCAAGGATTCCCGCGATCTTTTTGTCGTTAAAGTACAAATCGTTGACCCACTTGATTCCGACCTGCTTCCCCATCAGAGAACGGATCGCGCGCATCGCTGCAACCGCCGCCGCACCCGTAATGCGCACCGCATTGGAGAGCGGCGCTGATGGGGTGTACAGAACGCTGAAATACGCGCCCGTGCGCTTGGGAGAGTAGAAGCGTCTGCCCATTCTTCCCCGCCCCGCGGTCTGTCGGTCGGCAACAATCAAAGCAGATCCATCAAAGCCGTCCGCCGCCATCCGCTTCGCTTCAGTGTTCGTGGAATCGATCTCCTCAAACACGCGCAATTGCCATTGTGCGGCATCAATCCCCAGTTGCTCACGTAGCATCGTCTCGGTCTGTAGGCAGTATTCACACTCGTTCACAAGCAATCCCCCTTTCAATAAGCGTAAAGGAAACATTCATATGAAAATTTTATACCGTGACGAATCCGTCACCGTTTGTATCAAGCCCCCCTCGCTCCTCTCCGAGCAAACCCCGCAGAAGGATGGACTTGCCGATCGGATCGCCGCCGAAAACGGTGGCTACGTCGGTGTGGTACACCGCCTTGATCGCGGGGTGGGCGGCGTGATGGTGTATGCCAACACGCCCGATGCCGCCGCAAAGCTCTCCAGAGCCGTGCAGGAGCACAAATTGGAAAAGGAATACCTTGCGATCGTGCACGGCATTCCCACAGAGCAGTCCGGAACACTCCGCGACCTTCTGTTTCACGACCGCAGACAAAACAAAACCTTCGTCGTTACGCGCGAGCGTGCGGGCGTCAAGGAGGCAATCCTCGATTACAGGGTCATAAAATCCTCCGAAACCGAGGCACACGGCGCACTCTCCCTGCTACGCGTCCGTCTTCATACGGGACGCACGCATCAGATCCGCGTGCAGTTTGCCTCGCGCGGTCACGCGCTCCTTGGAGACGGGAAGTACGGAGCCACCGGCGACCGCTGCCCAATCGCACTCTTCTCCGCTCGCCTCACCTTTCCTCATCCCAAAACGGGAAAAATTATGACGTTCGAGGCACAGCCGGAGTGGGAGGAAGTGTAGTTTTTTTGTCAGACCCTTTTTGGAAAAAGGGTCCGACACCTCCAAAAACTTTCACCGCAGGGGCTATGGCTCCCATCAGAAGGAACTGCATTCACCGCAGTTCCTTTTTTGTTCGATAAGTGAAAGTTTTGCTTGTGCGAACAAGGTTCTATCACGTTACGGATCGCAGGATTTGTTTCTTCATCTGACAGTTTCCAACATTAGCTCCCGCAAGTTTTTGGGGTCCCTCCCCCAAAAACTCCAGACGATACAGACCAATGGAAAGCAATCAAGTTTTGTTCGCACAAACATTCCTTGATTATTTCAAAACACATTCACATAGTGAACATACAGCTTATAAACAATAACCCCTATCTTGAACCCGCTTTGCGCGACAGCGCCACGGCAACGGATGGACGGTATCCGACCGTCCATCCGTTGCCGTGCTTTCGTGAAAAGTTTTAGAGGAGAGAGGGGTTCGGGGAGAGAGGGCGTTTTTTCAAAAATGCCCTCTCTCCCCAAGTTACGTCATCCTTTCCTCAAAAACCACTTTCCATCAAAGCTCGGTCGCCGCGATGTAGTCCATGACCTCCTCGAGGTTGACGGCAACGTGGGGATGGTGATCGCACTCGGGCTTGCACCACACCTTGATCGGTGCGCCCTGCAACTCGTAGAAGTCCTTGACAGCCAGAGCGTTGAGCTTCGGCTCTACAACCGTATCCACAGCGCCGTACACCAGCGACACGGGCAGACGGTTATCGGTCAGTACCTTGAGACGGTGGATCGGCAGCGTGTTGTCCACCAAGCGCTCACCCGCAGTCTTGTAGCCGCGCGCACGCTTGTGTTCCTCGATCCAGTCGGTAAAATACGGCTCGCAAAGCCCGAAAAAGCTGAGCAGAGGTGCATCGAGGTACAAATGCGAGATGTAGGAGGGATACAGCGCCGCAAAGGCAACCGCCTCCCAGCCACCGCAGCTCATGCCGATGCAAACACAACGGCGCGAAAATCCGTATTCACTCGCAAGATACTCCGCGAAATCGCGCTTTGCGGTCGCGTCGTCATCGGTGCCCCAGCGGTTGTTGTTCTTCAAATACGCCAGATGATAGCCGCGTCCGAGCATTGCGATCTCCAATTCGGGGAACGCATCAAAATACTCGGTCTTGATCATCCATTTGTTCGTTTTATTTTCTTCCTTTGGAAACACGAGAATCGCCTCTCTGCCCTGAAACGTAAAGTCGATCCGCGTGAAGCCATGATATTCTTTTTCCATATTGCACCTCCGCAACTTTAATATACTCTTATATTATAACAGATTTCCCCACGCATTGCAAGCGCTCATAAAAAAATACTTGACAAAATCCCAATTCTATGCTATAATGACAATACAAGGAGTTCGTAAGCCGTGTGGGACGTTTCCCAACCGTGCATCTTATTGTCAAAAAGCTGTATTTTGTTACAGTTAATTAAAATACAGAATTACAGGAGCGCACAGACCATCGGGAAACCGTTTCCCGACGGATCTATGCGCTTTTTTAATCTTCACACAACAAAAAGGAGGAAAAATCATGATGAAACGAAGAAATTTATGGCTCTGTATCCTGCTGGTTACACTTCTGTTACCAACCGTAACATCCTGCCTAACACCGCTCAAGACATCCAACGGCACAACGAATGAATGTATCACCGACACAACGGACAAACCAATCGATACCACCACTGACCCACAGGAATCCGATACCGAACCGCAAGAGTCCGATTCCACACCTCCCCCCATTACCGATGATGATACGGACGATGCTACAGACGCTGACAAGCTATACATCTATTCTGCAACCTATCATAGCTTTTCCGTAAGGGAGTTTGATGTAACGAAGGAGTACGGCGAAGCACTGAATGCGATCATCGAAAGAAACAAATGGACGCCAATCGCTGGAGCAATCTCCACTCCCCCTACCTATACCCTACAGGCTGACGGCAGAACCCTGTAATTTCACGCTAAACACAATACGTTGGAGGATCTCGAAAAAAATCGTTGCATACAATTTTCCCAAGAGGACAGCACTGAATTTTCCAAAGCCCTCAACGCATGCGGATTTCCGTCCGTCAATTATAATTACAGTCTTGTCACAGAGAACGGTGATCGATATATGGTTTTTGATCCCCTCCTAATACCGTTTTCCGACGACTGCTTCCCTTCGCTGGATACATATAGCTTTGCCTCCCTCAAAGAACGTGTACAACAGATTCAAGACAAGACGATCAGTCGGTATTACCTCTCATACATTATGAATTATTTTAAGAGCACGGACAATAAAATTCAAGTCCTTGCTCCCCGGGATCTGCGCTATCCTACTTTTCCCGTACAAGTATACCTGAGTGCAGAAGGTATTATGTGGCACAATGAAAGCTACTGGCATGAATTTACAGAGCGTCCCTATACATCAACCAGTATTTTTGGTAACTTCCATTATTACGGGCATTCACTAAACGCTCAAAACGAGTTTTTGACAGATTCCCTTTCATTTTCCGAAACCGGTCGTATCAATTCCATCGAAACCACTGAAGACGGAACGGAAATTTACCAAATCACACAAGTAAGCAATGATAAAACAATCAATTATAAGCTGATACGATACTCGTTGCAATCGAACGATACCATTTATTACGTTTATGAACGGTATAACGCTGACAACACCACCGACATTCCAAACATCGTTAACCTCTATGGTATGCAAGGCGATCATTGCTTCAGATTCCATCTCTCACACCCTTCCGCGCCTATTACGGAGGAATTCATCTTCTCCTTCGGCATCACAGATGAATATTACGAGGAGCTTGATGCCGATCCGCCTATCCAAACGCCTGCTTAAAAATCCGAAGCACGCTCCGCAAAATCATATTCGATCATACCAACACCATGGGAGTGCCTCATTTGCAATTCTGCATTTGAGGCACTCCTCGATTTATTTCCCGCCATACAATCTTTCTATTGACATTCCAATTCCGAAGTGCTATAATATGGTTAACTTATACAGAAAAGAGGAAACATATGGATAGAAATGAAATCATCTCCCGCATCACCGAGGAGCAGCTGATCACCATTGTACGCGGCGTCAAAAACGTGCTGCTCATCCCCATGGCTGAGGCGATGTATGCGGGCGGCGTTCGCCTTTTGGAGATCACGTACAGTGCCGACGGCTCAACCCCCGACGAGGTGACTGCCGACGGCATCCGCGCACTCAAGGCGCATTTCGGTGACCGTATGGGCATCGGTGCGGGAACGGTGCTCACCGAGCGTCAAGTCGAATTGACCGCCGAGGCGGGCGGTGAGTTTATCATCTCCCCCGACACCAATTCGGACGTGATCCGCAAGACCGTCAAAATGGGGCTTGTTTCCATCCCCGGCGCGCTCACGCCCACCGAGGCACAGACGGCGCACCGCGCGGGCGCGGATTTCGTCAAGCTCTTCCCCATCACCTCGCTCGGCGTGCCTTACGTCAAGGCAATCCGCGCGCCCCTCTCGCACATCCGATTCCTCGCCGTAGGCGGCGTGGACGAGCACAATATGAAGGACTACCTTGCGGCGGGCATCGCGGGCTTTGGCATCGGCTCGAACATCGTCAACAAAAAGATGATCGAATCGGGTGATTTCGACGGCGTGACCGCGCTGGCACGTGACTTTATCCAAGCCCTTGCGGAGGCACGCAAATGAGCATCTATATCACCGTTGACGGCGGAACAACCAATACACGCGTCACGCTTGTGCGTGACCGCGAGGTCATCGACACCGTCCGCATCCCACTCGGTGCGCGCGCGTGCATCGATGACAAAGCCGCACTCCCCCGTGCACTCCGCGCGGCAATCTGCGACCTGCTCACCCGCCACGCGCTGTGTGAAGCCGACGTCGTCCGCGTGCTGGCATCCGGCATGATCACCAGTGAATTCGGGCTGTGCGCCCTCCCTCACCTCGTTGCTCCGGCGGGCTTACGCGAGCTACACGAGGGAATGCATGAGGTCGTTCTCGATGAGATCACCACCATCCCGTTTGTCTTTATCCGCGGTGTCAAGACCGTTGGCACACTCGACGACACCGACATGATGCGCGGCGAGGAAACCGAGCTGTGCGGACTGATCGGCGACGCCACAGTGGACACACTCTACGTCCTCCCAGGTTCCCACTCCAAGCTGATCGAAACCGACGCCGAGGGACGCATCACGCACTTTGCCACGATGCTGACGGGCGAAATGCTTGCCGCGCTGTCGTCGGGTACGATCCTCAAGGACGCGGTCGATCTCTCGCTCCGGGAGTTTGACGCGGAGTCTCTGACCGACGGCTGTCGCTACGCCATGGACAAGGGCATCAACGAGGCGCTGTTCAAGGTGCGTATTCTGAAAAATCTCTTCCGAAAAACGCCCGTCGAGGTCTACAGCTTCTTCCTCGGCGCCGTCCTTGCGTCCGAAATTGCGGCGATCGTCACATCCCCCATCCGCCACGTCGTCATCGGAGGCAAGGCGCAAATCAAGCGCGCCACCGAGGCGCTTTTGCGCACGCTGTCCGACAAAAAGATCACCGTTGTGAGTGACCGCGACGTGGACGCATCGAGCGCGCTGGGGGCAATCAGAATTTACGAATTTCAGACATAAAGGAGTAACTCTATGAAAAACCATTGGAACGGCAAGCTCTGGTACGCCTACGGCACCTCGATGACCGCGCAATGCGAAACCGAGCCGGATCGTGGCAATTACGTGGAAACGGTGCAAAAGCTTTCGGGGCTTCGCCTGGTCAATAAGGCAAAGGGCGGCGCGTGCCTCTCCCCCGACGGTTGGGGCAAGGGCGACAATCTGCCGCGCGTGATGTGTGTAGACGACGGAAAGTGTGACGCCGATCTGATCACCCTGGAGGTGCTCCCCAACGAGGGAAAGACCATTGGCGATATCTTTGATACCGACGAACAATCGATCTGCGGATGTCTCAATCGCGCGATCCGCTATCTGCAAGCAAACACCCGCGCACAGATCGTGCTGATCCTTATGGTCCTCGGCAACGAAAAACCTGCAAACGAGCCTCGCGAGGGCTATAACTACTCCAACTTCGAGCTGGCGCAAAAGGCAGAGCAGGTGGCAAGGCTGAACGGCATCCCCTGCATCAACGCCTTTCTGGATGCAGGCTTCGGCTATGAGCGTGTGAAAAATCGCGACTATCAGCTGGACAATATTCACCTGAATAAGCTCGGCGGCAAGATCATGGGCAACTTTATCTGGAGCAAGCTCAAGGATATTCCCCTTTGGATGCCCGACGGTGAGATCGTCTCCGAAAAGAGCCATTGGAACGGCAAGCTCTGGTACGCCTACGGCACGTCGCTGACCGCCCAGCAGCCCATCGATGAGCCTCTGCGCGGCAATTACGTCGAAACCGTACAGGCGTATTCGGGCATGCGACTGGTCAACAAGGGACAGGGCGGCTTCGGCCTGACCCCCGACGGTTGGGGCAAATGCCGCAACAAGCCCATCGTCATGAACGTGGACGACGGGAAATGCGACGCCGATCTGATCACCCTCGAGGTGCTCCCCAATGAGGGAAAGGTTGCCGGTGAGATCACGGACATCTGCGACGAAACGGTGTGCGGCGCGGTCAATCAGGCGATCCGTTATCTGCAAAAAAATACACGCGCGCAAATCGTACTGATCGTCATGATCCTGACGAACAAGGTCCCCGCCGATGCACCGATCGCCGATGGCTACGGCTACTCGGGCTATGAAATTGCGACAAAGATGGAGCAGGTGGCGCGCCTGAACAGCATTCCCTGCATCAACACCTTCCTTGACGCGGGCTTTGGCTATGAACGCGTCAAGGCCCACGAATATCAGCTCGATCATATTCATCTGAACAAGCTCGGCGGCAGAATTATGGGAGACTTCGTCTGGAGTAAGCTAAAAAATATTCCTTTGTGGTTGCCGGAATAAAAAAATGTGCGTGCCTCAACCGAAATGGAGGCACGCACATTTTTTATTTATTTGATATGCTTGAAATTTCCGATGATTCCGTTCGCGGTAGAAACCGAGGCGAAAGTGTTATCGTATTTTCTCACAATCTCCTCAAACTCCACAACCTGACGGCGGTTGACGATACAGATCAGAAGCGAGCAGTCCGTGCCCGTATACATTCCCTTTGCGGGAATGACCGTGACACCGTGATGCAGCTTTTCCATCAGCTCCTGCCCAAGCGCCTCACCGTGCGCCGTCACAACGTCGAATCGCGCCGCCGAGCGTGTTCCCTTGAGAATACCGTCGCTGACACGGCTACTGACGAAGCTGTAAACGATACATAGAATGACAGGCTGATAGGTCAGTCCGTAGACGAAGAAGGAGCTGATCGCAACTGCGGCGTTCAACACGAAAATGATCCCCACGGTATCGTATTCGGGATATTTATGGTGGATGAACGCCCCCACGATATCGGTACCGCCCGTGGAGCCGCCCATGCGGATGGCAAGACTGTAGAACAGTCCGCTGAAAAAGCCGCCCGCAATTGCCGCTAATATCGCTCCACCACCGTCCGTGGCGTGATATGCGATCGAAGAAATATCGAATTGCTGCAACAGCACCACCGTAACCGAGAATACGACGACAAAGGTCAGCGTGCGGAATGCATATCGATGGTTGAGAATCAACGCCGCTACCACCAGCATCGGAACATTAATGAGCAGCGACATATATCCCACGCTGAAATCAAACAGATATTGCACCATCGTCGCAATGCCGTTGACCCCCGCGGGGGCGAAATCGTTGGGACGGACGAACAATTCAAAGCTCAACGCAGACATCGCGGCAAGAAAAACCAATGCAACGTAGCGCGCACTCACCGATTTTCGAAGCTTGGAAAGAAATGTCATATCAATTCTCCTCCAGCCTCTGCTCCATTACAATTTTCAGTGGCGTCATGCCGCACTTCTCGTAAAATTTCATCGCACCCTCGTTGAGGCACCAGACGTTCAGCGTCACAGCCGCACAGCCGTTGCGTTTCGATTCCTCCAGCACAAAGCGGTACAGGCTCTGCCCGATGTGCTGTCCGCGCAACGCCTCGTCCACGCAAAGATCGTCGATGTACAGCGTTTTGCGATCCATCAGCGATCGCTCGCCCTTGACCTCCTGATAAACGCAGAACGCGTACCCTTGTACCACGTCGCCGTCATCGGTTGCCACGAATACGGGCGTCGTGTCATCCGCAAGGATCGCGCGCAGCTCCTCGTCGGTGTACTTTTTGTTCCCCGTCCGAAAGATGTCGGGTCTGCCCGTCGAATGCACGCGGTGTACCTGGTACAAAAGGTCATCCAGTCGCGGAATATCACTTGTGTTTGCTCTTCTGATGTTCATAAAATTCTCCTTATCCGAACACCTCCGCTGCCGCGACAACGCGAAGCAGCTCGGGGGTGATTTTTTCTCTTCCGTACGCGTCGAAAAAGCGCTCACGGTAAGCATCCGTTTTCAAATTGAAGCGCAAGGTCCACGCTCCCCAGTAAAGATCGACGTGGCGATCGCCCATACCGCCGTTTCCGAGATCGATAAAGCCCGAAAAGCGCCAATCGTCCAGCATAATATTGGGCAAGCAGTAGTCACCGTGCAGCAGCGTGTCGTTCCGAAAATACGTGCGTCCTTCCCGCACGGTCGCGATCGCCTCGTCAGCCGTCGCGTCACCGTAATCCGCCGTAAAATACGACAGATCGTACACACCGCGTCGGTAATTTTCCTCGGCGGTCGCGAAATAGCCGTCCATGCGATTTTGCACGGGACAATCCGCTCCGTCGGTATCGTGTAAAACACGAAGTCGCTCGGCAAGCAGATCACAAAGCCGCGCGGGGGCTGCGAGATAGTCGGCATGCGTGCAATCCTCGCCCGACACACGCGCGGTGAGCAGCCAGTCGCGCTCATCGGAGAAATAGTCCAGAACCGCACCCGTCAAGCCCTTTTGGTGAAAATATTGCGCCATTTCCGCCTCGCGTGCCAAAGCTCCGCGCGTAGCGCTTTTGAGATACATACCACCGTCACGGTCGATGAAGATCACACGCGCCTCTGGCGAGCACGAACTGTCGTACGCCTCTGCCCCTGCAATCAGCGAACGGAACGCGTATGGAAAATCCTTCGGATTCAATGCAATCGGTGTGCGCTTCATATCTCGGTCTCCATGCCGTCATAGGCAAGCACCATCCCATCACGTGCGACAATCTCTGCCGTTTCCGCGTGAGGCCTATGGAGCGAGGGCGCGATGTGCGTCAAAATGATACATGTGCTGTCCGTAAGGATATCAAAGGTGCGCATGGATTTTTGCAACATACGGATCATCGGGATGCTGTTGTGCTCCGCCGCGCGATAGTCGCCCTCGTAATCCCCCACCGTCGCGTCGACGATCCAAGCGTCCAGTGCCGCGCCTCGCAAATAATTGTAGGTCGCATTACATATCCACGCACCGTCCGTCGCATACATCAGCTTTTTCCCATTCATCTCAAATATAAAATGCTGGGGTGCGGTCACAGCGTCGTGATTGGCATACACGCCCGTCACGGTCAAAGCCTGTGAAACCGTGTACGGCTCCAGCTTTTTCATCCGCATCAAATTCACGTGCGCTAACGTCGGCAGGTCTGCCTCCTCGGATACCCATAAGTTGAGCAGCGCACCATTCTTTTGATACGACGCATCGGCAAGCGCCTGCACGTTTGCGGGATTGAAATGATCGGAATGCAGATGTGTAAGAAACAGATCGGTTACGCCTCCCGCATCCACTCCCGCAATGCGCATCGAATCCAGGCAATGCGGTCCGCAATCAATCAGATAGCGACCGTTCATCAGCATACACGACGCGCGACGCGCATCAAAATCAAACCGATCTCTGCAATCGCCCTGTAGGCGCGGCGAATAGTCGCACGCACAGGTACCGAGAAATAAAATCTGATAGGTGTTCATGTTACCTCCCAAGTTTGTTTTTTTCAGAGAGACCGAGCAATACCGTTGCAAGCAGAATCAGTGCGATTCCGACCGCAGATGTCCACGCAAGCTGTTCTCCGAGCAGGAAAAAGCTGAACAGCGTTGCCGCCATCGGCTCGACAATCGACAGCGCCGACGCCGTGCCCGCGGGTAGGTCTTTCAAAGAAAGCGTATAAAGGAAATACGGTGCAATATGAGTCACGACGCCGAGTCCGATACAAAGCGGCAAAGTCGGAAGCACCGCCGAAGCGATATTGGAGACGATCTCCCACGGCGGCGCCACGATCAGCGCCAGCACACTCATAAAGAGAAAGGAATACACGGTTACAGACAGGGGATTGCATCCCCGTTGCATCGCAATCTTGGTCAGCACGTTGTAGGCGGCATAGGACACCCCCGACATAGCTCCGATCACAATGCCCCACGCGTCAAAACGGAGACCGCCGATGATGCCCGAAACCAGCGCACAACCGACGAGCATGCAGATGACGGAGATCAGCTTTCGCCACGTGAGACGCTCCCCGAGAAAGGCGACCGAGAAGATCATCACCGGCACAGGCGCGGTATACATCAGCACGACCGCCGTGGAGATAGAGGTCAATTGCATAGAGGAAAAATAGCACGCCGCCGTACCGTAAAGCGACAGTCCGCATCCCGCGAACAGCAACAGCTCCGTCGGATTGATCCGCAGAGAGCCGCGCGCACACAGGAGCACATAACCAAGCATACAAATACAGGAAACCGTCCCACGCACGGCGGTCATCTGCAGTGACGAAAAGCCGTACGGTGCAAGATAATGCGCAAACACCCCCGACGTTCCCCATAGAATGCCCGCGGCGATGATGTAAAGAAATGCTTTTGTTTTCATAGAGATATAACCTCTCGGAATAGATATATGAATATTGGGGTACCGCAAACAGATTTGATCACACCTCGCCCGTCAGACTTCATCCGCCACCGGTCTCGTTGCGATTCCCAATCGATGGAAGACGTACACCGGAACGGCACTCCAGCCGTGGCAAAGACTACCCGCATTATTGAAATCGACCGATCCGCCCTCCGTTTCCCAAACCGTTGTCGAGCCGGTGTCAAGCATTCTGCCATAAAGCCTGCGGATCTCGTCCATAACGTAGGAGGCATACGCTGTGCTGTCGGTCAACAGAAGTGCGTCGTATTTCCATACGTTCATGCTCAACGAGGACGGAGTGGTCTCTCCGCGCACGATCCGATCGCAAAGCGTCCTTGCCGCATCTCCCGTCACCGCACCGCACAGAATCGCCAACGCGTTTCCGAGCGTCGTGTACTCCGCGCCCCCTGCGTGCTGTGTCAGCATGCCGCTCCCGTCTGAAAACGCCGCAACGGTATGTGAGCGGAGCGCGTCGGCGACGCCGCTGTAGCGGAAAGGTCTGCCGATCGTCTCACAAATCCGCGCGTAGGCGTCCAGTGCCATGATGCACAGGCAGTTGATAACAAGATCCGGACGCGCCGCCTCACTCCGTCCGAGCGTACCGTCAAGATGAAGCGACCAATCATAAAAATTCCACATCTGATCACCCGAAAAGCCCTTGACCAACCCGTTTTCCGCATGATTCAAAAATTCATTGAGGATTGCTTCGATCTTCTCCGCGTATTCCGCGGCAAGCGTCGCATCACCCGTGTATTCCATGTACTCACGCATTGCAAGGACGTAGTACAGAGAAAAGGACGGAATCGCCAGTGCCGTACCGCAGGGATAGCAGATCGAAAGCAATCCATCCGCACGCCGATCCTCGCCCATCAGCTTCAGATTTGACCTCGCATACGCGCGGTTTCCATCCGCAAAGGCATAATAGCCGCAGAGCATCTGATTCCGCGAATCGAAGGCATACAGGCATTGCTCGCGCCAAGGCGTATCTACATAATGCTCCATCATGCAAAGGCGGAGCGTGTTGACCGAAGCATCGTAGATCTGACGGTCGCGAGGCGCGTCGATGTGGCATTTTTGCTCCTCGACCTCGCACACCTGCGGCAAAATGCCAACGTAGCGGATCTCGATCTTTTTCTCGGCGTGCACCTCCAGATAACGGCAGGAAAGGCGAAGCATATAGTCGGCAAAAACATTGTTGCCGTCCTTGGCAATATATTCGTAAAAGAAATTACGGTTGCCGATCTGCGCGCGCACTCTGCCGTCATCCAAGGACTCGCCGTAGCATACACGAAGTCTTTGCGTACCGAATGACACAATATCAAGGCTTGCAAGACCGACGACCTCCTCCCCAAGATCGATCAGATAGGTACAATCGTCGATTTTCGAAACCGACCGCATTTCCTTGCGCGGGAGCACCGTCAGCTTCGGGATCGGGCGCGCAAACAGCGTCACGTGCTTTTCTACGGCAACCGAAGGGCGATATCCGTCCTCGCACGCGCGTGTTGCGTCGTATGTAAAGGAGAAGCCCAGCTGAGTCGAGACAAATCGCTTTTGTCCGCTGACGTAAGTGGGACTGAGACGCGATTTTGTTTTCTCACTGCTATACGCCAAAACACAGCCGTCCGCCACGATCTCGTATAAAAGCCCCGCCGCCGCACAGCGATAGCGTTGGGTATTGACACCGCAATAGTACAGTAAAATTTTGACACGGTTGCACTCCTCGGTCAGATACGGCGTGATATCCACGGTGTCGTAGACCTTGTAGTGCTCAAAATCGCCGTATTGATTGGAGGCAACGTACGTACCGTTGATGAATACCGTGTAATCCGTATCACACGTGATCCGCAACTCCGTCGTTGTACTTCCCCTCCCGACCGTCTCAATGTATTCCGTGTATTGATCTGCGCCGCCCCCACAATCCGCATAGATCCATTTCGACACTGTAAATACGCTCATACGTATCCTCCTTTTTCTTTAACTGCCTTCGACAATCACACCCACAATCTCGGGATCATTCCAATCGATCTCGCGATCCTTGAAATAGTATTTTTCGTCGCGCTCGCCGATCTCGCGGAGCACGTGACAGGGGTTGCCGACCGCCACAACGTTTGCGGGAATATCCTTCGTTACCACACTCCCCGCACCGATCACGGTGTTATACCCGATCGTCACGCCGGGCAGAATCACACTACCTGCTCCGATCCAGCAATTTCTGCCGATCCGCACCGACATATTATACTGCATCTGCTTCTCACGGAGGATCGGCAAAATCGGATGCCCCGCCGTTGCAACCACCACATTCGGTCCGAACATCGTCATGTCGCCAACGTAAATATCGGCATCATCCACCAGCGTCAGATTGAAATTCGCATACACACCCTTGCCGAAATGGCAATGCCGTCCGCCCCAATTCGCGTGAAGCGGCGGCTCGATATAGCAACTGTCACCAATGTCACCGAACATCTCACGCAACAGCGCCGTACGCTTGTCCCACTCGGACGGTCGCGTCGCGTTATAGTCGTACAGAAGCTCCAGGCACTGCATCTGCAACGTCATGATCTCCTCGTCACCCGGAAAATAGACCTCGCCCGAACGCATTTTTTCAAACTTATCCATCGCATACACTCCCATTCGTTACGGCTTGCTGACGATCCGAATCTCCGGCATCCGTCCGTTGATAATATCCTCCTCGGTCAGCGACACAAAGAAGATTTCCTTCGCCCCCGTCCGCTCGCGATCGTAGGTCAGATAGATCCGTCCGCCGTAAAAATCCGCATCGGGGTAAGAAATCTTATTGCGCGAATCGATGCAAAGCTTATATTTCCACGTCTCACCGTCATCCTCCGACAACGACAACGTCATATTTTTCCGATCGGTGCGATCGTCATTGTGAATCAGTAGTACTCTGCCCGACGGCGTGCGCGCAATGAAAAAGCGTGTATTCGGTGCATCAATTCCCGACAGCTTCGCCTCGCTCCAGGTCTTTCCGCCGTCAAGCGAAACACTCTCGCCAAGTTCTCCGAGCGTGGTGCGCGCCAGCATCCGCACGCTTCCGTCAGCCCTTTCATATGCCATCGTCTCGTCAAAGGGCGTTTCCAGCTTTTTTGCACCGTAGCGGCGCTCGTAGGTCTTGCCGCCGTCGGTCGATACGCTGTAGCCATAGCGCGAGTCGGTCTGATCATAATTGAAATTTATCCAAGTGCCATCACGCAAAGCCAGCGGCTTGCAACGCAAAAAGCCCGTTCCGACGTAGCGCGGCGCAGAGAAGCTCGGCTCGTCCGCATCGGGATCATCGCAAACCATCTCCCAGCAGGCGTGAACGAAATCGGCAAACAGATACCCCGCATTCACCACAGCAGGGTGCATCGGCGTGCGGGTCGGTACAAAGCCCTCCGGTGCGGGACAGGTATTGTTCTGCACCCAATAGACGTGCAAAGCCCCCACGGGGTCGATCCAAAGCTGAATGTCCAGTGCGTGGATGCCCATTCCCTTGTTGCTCGGGATGATCAGCAAAGGCTTTTTCCACGTCGTTCCCGCATCGTCGCTGTACGTCAGAATGTTATAGTTTTCGATGTGCGGCTCGGTCGTACCGCCGGAGTACCATCCGAGATAGATGCGTCCGCCGCGCGTCACCGCCAGCGTCGGACACCCCTGATACTTTCGGATGCGCTCATCGTATTTCGGGGCGGTCGTGCGATATAAAACATCGCACGCCATGCGGTTGGCGTTTTTCATACGATGGAATTCGATCGCAGAAGCAATCGTCGCATCATATTGCAGCTTGTATTTCGGCGGCAGATCGCAATGTCCACGCACGGGAACGGAAATCAAAGCAATCTCATGCCCCGCCGCACGCATTGCCTCGACGAATCGCACACCGTGTTTCTCAAAATTGACTGCCTGATCCTTTTCGCAATGGAACACTGTGTAATGGATCTTCGGCATCTGATCACACAGATGCAACGGAGAACGCGAACGCAACGCCTCGTCAAGCGTTCCGTCATACTCCCACAGCGCACTGTAGAGCGTGCGCGGAAGATCGGGACGCTCGGTAAAGTGATACGGCAGATCGCACACGGGACAGCTCGTCACACAAGCCACCGGCGTACGCTTTGCATACGCGCAGTACGTCAGCGCGCAAAGTCCTCCCATGCTCCCGCCGGACGAAACGATCGGCGTGTCCTCGGAAAGCTGATAGTGATCAAACAGCACGTCCAGAATCTCGTCCACCAAGGACACCGCCTGCGCATTCATCCAGCACCACGGATTGTAATACGGAATCACATATAAAATTCCACGCTCAGCATACTCACTGCCCTCCGCCGAATTTTCGATCATCCGGTTGAAATTCAAGCCCATAAAGCTCAATACCACACCCTTGATCTCGCCCTCGATCAGCTTATCGTTGGAATACGTAAAATTGCGTAACGTTTCATAAGTCATGATTTTTTCCATAAATTCAAGCTCCTTTTATTTCGTTGCAAGCCACGCCTTCAAGGACGCAATACAGCGTCTCCCGTCCGCAACTCCAATGTCATAAACACGTCCAATCTCGTCGGGGTTCTTTTCCAGTCGCCCAATTGCCAAGGATTCCTTCGGCTGTATCACAAACGCGCTGCCCTCTTTTGCCATCTCTGCAATTCTCGCAGTGGTTTGATTGTAACGCTCGTGATGCGCGCGCAAAGCCTTGATCAAGGCGGGATATTTGCGATAGACCACCCCCGCCAGGCGGTGCTTTTCTGGCGGTCGGACGTAATCGGCGGGACGGGTCAGGATCACCACGTTCCGCGCATATCCCATCCGTTGAAACGCCTCCACGGGAATGCTGTCGGTGCACCCGCCGTCCAGATACTTCTTCTCCCCGATCTGTACGATCCGGGAAACGTACGGAAGTGACGCCGACGCGCGGAGATAATCGATCTCCCCGCGCATATCCGTCACACGGCAGTACTCCGCCTCCCCCGTTTCCACGTTGGTGCAGGTCGTATAAAACGGCGTATCGCACGCCAGAAATGCGTCGTGATCGTACACGTCCAGACGATCCGGTAGCTCGTGATAGCAAAAATCCGCGCCTACCATATCTCCCGTCGTGATCAGACTGCGCAAACTCATAAAGCGATAATCCCTGCTGTATTTTTTATAATAGCGAATGCTTCTTCCCTTTTGCCCGGAGAGATAGGAGCAGCCGTGGATCGCGCCCGCAGACACACCGATCACACCGTCAAAACGGATCCCGTGCTCTAAAAACACGTCCAGAACCCCCGCAGTATAAATTCCACGCATACCGCCGCCCTCTAAAACCAGTCCTGTTTTCGTCATAGTAACTCCCTCTTTTCAATCATTTGATTTCCGCACACCGATCCGACAGCTTTCCATCCGTTGCGGTTTTCATCGGCTTAAAGCTTCTCCTTCACCGCATTGTAAACCGTCAGATAATCGTTTGTCAATACCGTATCGATTCCCATTTCAAAATAACGCTTTGCCTCCTCGGGATCGTCCGCCCAGAATACGTTGCACAGAATCCCATGGGCATGGGCTTTGTCGATACTTTCCTGATTAAAATACGGCTTGAACAGCTGCACCTTATAGGCGCCGAGCGCGATCGCACGGTCCACGATCGACATCGGCTCCTCATTTCCGTCCCAACCGACGCAAACGGGAAGATCGGGCGCATATTCCATCACACGGCGAATGATCGCGTCGTTCGTCGTCATGAAATAAATATGCTTCTCGCAGTCGTATTTGCGTATGAGAGAGACGATCTCCTCGATCATCGGATTTTCAAAATCGGCATCCCAGATCTTGACGTGGATGTTCATGATGACGCGCCCTGCGAATTTTTGTAAAATTTCTTCAAAGGTAGGAATTTTCAGCCCCCTGAATTTTTCGTCGTGCTTTGCGCCGAAATCCAGCTCCGACAGCTCCGCATACGTATGTTCGTAGATTTTACCGCTTCCGTTGCTGACTCTGTCAAGTGTGCTGTCGTGACAGGATACCAGAACGCCGTCCTTCGTTGACCACAGATCAAATTCGATCTCCTCGGCACCGAGCGCAACCGCCGCACCGAATGCGGGCATGCTGTTTTCGGGGGCGACGGTACTGAATCCGCGATGCGCACAAAGGCGGGGATATTTCATCACACCGTCAAAGGGCACCACCGACGCACCGCCATTGCGGTACAGCCACGGTCTTCGTCCCTCCTCGATGTATTCATAGTGCGACTTCAGCTTTCCCATATGTCCCGCAGGCTTGTAATACTTATTTTGCGGGTTGATCTCGTAAACGCCAAGCCCCACGCGGCTTTCCATATTGAGAAGCATCTCACCCTTGGGAGAAACCACCATACTGCATCCGCAGAGCGTAGAATCCTCACCAAGCGATACCGACGCACGGATCAGATGTGCGTTGGTGTTGTAGCAAAGGAATCGGTTGATGATCGAAAGCGCGTCGTGACTGTCGGTTCGTTGCAGGGAGCAACCGATGATGATGTCCACGTTCTGACGCGCGATCTGCGCGAAATTCTCGTAAAAATAGAAGTCATAGCACGTGAGAAACGCAAAGCGCAGCCCCTCCAGCTCCAGAACGTAAGGTTCGGCGATCTCATAGCTGTACGCCACATCCAGCTCATGTCCCCCCTCGAAATCACGCTTAACCTCGCTGGGGGCGGGATGCGCCTTGAAATAGCGCCCTACGATATTACCCTCACGGTCGATCGCATGGGTGGTATTGCGGATTCCATTTTCGGTTTCGTATCCGGCATTGACAAATACCAGCGCATGGCATCTCTTTGCCGTCTCACACGCCTTATGCAACAGCATCGCGTTGTATTTCGCGACCGCATCGTAAAACGGCGTCTTTCCCTTGACGTCTGCCAAAGCGTCGCTATATTCGGGAAGCACGATCAGATCAAGACTTTCATCACATTGATCGAGCAAAGCAAGCAATCCGTCAAAACATTCCTGCAGATCCTTGTCATCAAAAGAATAATGGGGTTGTATGACACATATTTTCATTGTTTTTCTCCTTTTTCAATAGATCACCGTTATGAACGGAAATATCAATATCCGATGGTCTCTTTGGAATAGCGCTCCGGATGAAAATTCTCAATATTGACTTCTGTCGGCGCAATATCCAGCAGATCACAGATCACAGACAAAACCTTGCCGCCGATCAACTCCGTGCCCTCGGGTGTATAAAAATGAACCCAATCAGAGCGATAAGAATCGGGCACAGAGGATGTAAGCGAATAAAGATCATTTATGACGGTATCAGTACCCGACAAAGCGCGAAGCGCCTCGGCATTATATTTTTCTATGGTTGCGTTGTGCCTTGTAAAGTCGGGATCGCTCATTTTTTCGCTTACGTTGGTTGAGGTCGCAAACACAAATTTAGCCTTTGGAAAAAGCATACGAAGTCTTTTGTCTATGCGCGTTATAGTTTCTCCATAGTAAGATATCGATGTAAGCGGCTCGTCACCAAACAGCTCCAGCACATCCCAAAGCCCCGCGTTCCAATGAACGAGATCCACGTCGTCGCCCCATTCGCCGTTATTCCTCCACTCGTGCGCATAACGCAAAACGTACTCCGCGAATCTGCAATTCTCCTGCGGATAAAACACCTCAACCGAATTTACCAGCGCATCCTTGACGTACTTGTCGTATCCCATCCGGATAGAATCACCTATCAATACAATCTTTTTCATTCTTCCGATTTCCCTTCCGCATCTTGTTCGCATTTCTTAACAGCTTTTTTATCAGCATATCGGCGGTATCGATCATGCGATCAATCACGTCAACCTCAAAAATATCACTGGGCAAGCGAGCCTCATACACCTGTGCGCTGAACACGGGCTCGGTGGCAAAATAGCCAAGCTCATCGTTGGCAAGCTCGGAGAGGACCAGCTGATACGGCTGCGCACGCTCACGCAAGCGCATCCCGATGTCCGCAAATGGCTCTCCCGGGAATCCAACCACAAAAACGTCCCCGATGCGAATCACCTGCATCTCCACAAGCGCATACCGTTTGGGATGCCTTTGCAGATGCAAAACCTCCTCTGCCATGCGACGGAACACCTTGCTTTGTGCGGGATTAGCGAGCATCCCGTTTACCCACGCGAGATCCTCCTCGGTGGGTTGTCTACGAGGCGCGCGGAAGCATTTACGCGCAAAGCCGAGCACCTTTCCCTCGACAGGAGAGAGTGCTTTGTGGAGTGCCAGCACGTCCTCGGCAAGGATGCCGCCCATGTACTTGTAATGATCCTTGGGGTAACGGAAGCCCTCCTCACGAAAACGGAACGCATCCACGTGATTGACGTCGCCGCTGCAACCGTTCAAAAACAGCACCGTGTGCAAGTCTCCGTATGCCTCCTTCAGCTTTCTGCGCATCTCGCCCGGAAAATCGGCGCAGTATTCGGTGCCGCCGACCGTGTCGGGATGGCACGCGAAGTTGACGATTTCACCAATCGGCTTGCCGTTTTCATCGTCAAAGCGCATGGTTGAAAGCGTGTAATCAATTTCCTTCGCCGGTCGCAGAATCTTGGTAGGACGCCGATAGCCGGGATTGGTCATGATCGTGCCGTCGGTCATCTCATAGTTTCGGCAATAGCAGATGCGATCCTCGCGTCCCACAGCAAAATGCGCCGTCACGGGCACGCGATTGCGGTATGCCTCCACAGCGGCGGCAACCGTTTCACGAAGAAACAGATCCGTGACCGATCGATCCTCCTTTTGTCCCCAATAGACCTCCATCAGCTGAGGTCCGCCCGTATGGATATGGATGGCGCTGACCATCACCGCATGGGGATCCACACCGATCTCGCGGTAAATCGCCTTTCGCACTCTGTGGGTAAACGCCGCGCCGAGTCCGCTGGTATCGATCGAGATCAGGATCACGGTCTGCCCATCCTGCTCCAGCGCAATGGCGTGCGTAAAAAGATCGTCCTGCACACCCGTTGCGGGATTCAATACCATACATTGAGGAATATTCAAACCAAGCGGCGGAGTGACAACGCGCTCGGTAGCACCGCATTTCAGTTTCATCGTATCATTCTCCTTATCAAGTAATTTTTGCTTATTACGAAACACAACGTTTATTCACACATATAATCACGTATAATCACGGCGATTTTAATTCCTACAGGCTCGCGGTTATTTTCTCGTCAGACAAGCAACACGCTCGACATGGGGAGACTCAAAAAATCATATATCACTTTTTTCGGCGATAAATTTCTTTTCTATAAAGCCTTTCGCACGCCGCCCCAAATGAAACACTATATCCTCAGATTTGAGTTCTGTAATTAAAAAACTCTCACTTTGGATTTGAGCAATAGTAAACTCATCAACCCCAAAGGCATAACATCCCAAATCGTTTTCTCTGATCGAAAAGCCGTGTTTTAAATCTGCCGCCAGTCGTAACTCATCGTCAACAACAAAAATGCAAACATCGCGCTTTTTGAATTTTCGATCACTCGAATCATAGCATTTTGTCACGATGCAGGGGTCTTGCCAACCGTAATACTCCCGCAAAGAGATCAGTGCCTTGTCAAAACAAATTTTTTTCCGAACAATCAATTTTTTCTGTGCTTTTTTATAGATTGGAGAACTGATAAGAGCACCGGCAAAAAGTGATACGATAAGGGCACCGAATCCTAAAACGAACATGGCAACAACAACCAATATGCGAAGAAAAGGATTTTGCGGATCCGGAATATGTACGATTGCGAATAGACTTATAACCAAAACTGTAATAAAGGCAATAACAAATAAAACCGTTGCTGCAACATTCAAGAAATCACCTTGGCGGTCACATTTCTTTTCTGCTTCCGTCAAGCTTATATCCTGCGTGATCATTTTTCGATCCTCTTGTTTTAGCGTATCACATTTGAAATACCGCATCAGTTCCTCCCTTCTTCGTTGTGTTGAACCGACTGCCACAAACGAAAGTTTCGAGCTTTGCTCGAAATCATTTTTGTCCGCTGGCGCGGAGTGATATGGACGGCGTTGCCGTCGTGATATAAAAAGCCGTTGGCTTTCGTGATATGCTTGCTACGCAAGCGTGATATAGCCTCACTTCGTTCGGCGTGATATGCTCGGCAAAGCCGAGCGTGGAACGCCACCGCCTCACGTCGCGTAAGCGACATATCACGCACCCGCAGGATGCATAACACGAACGCGAAGCGTTCTATATCACGCGCCGTAAGGCGTTATATCACGTCGCTTTGTCTCCCCTTGTCAGACAAACGACACTCTCGACGTGGGTCATAAGACCAAAAGGTATATTTTTATGCCAAAAACGGGGGTTGTAAAGCCAAAAGGTATATTTATATGTTTTGACAAGCCTTTATAAAATCATCAAAAATAAGTCGATTGTATATATCAATCTCATACAACCGTTCGGGGTGCCATTGGTAAGCGCGAACATACCGTTCTCCTGGTAAGTAAACAGCCTCCACAATCCCGTCGTCAGAAACAGCCATAATTTCGAGCCCCTCTCCAAGCTTTTTTATTGCTTGATGGTGAAAACTGTTAGCGGACATCACCGTTTTCTTCATTAAGTCAAACAAAGGGGTATTTTTAAGGATTTGAACGTCATGAGAAGGAGAATTTTTAGGTTCGATTTGTCTATGCGAAATCCGTGTGTTTGTTTCGCTTAGAATATCCTGATAAAGAGTACCGCCAAACGCAACGTTGATGAGCTGCGCGCCACGACATATGGCAATTATGGGTTTCAATGTGCTGTTCACTATTTGAAACACCGCGAATTCAAGTTCATCACGGGCGTATTGTATTTCTCCGCACGTATTCTTTGACTGTTCGCCATAGCGCTGCGGCTCTATATCCGCTCCGCCTGTAAAAAAGAAACCGTCGCAAAGATTCACAAAGCGTTCCATCGTATCCCTATCTTTCACATATGGCAAAAGGATCGGTATTCCACCCGACTCTTCGATCGCTCTGATGTAGGTGTTTTGCACTTTGGTGTTTTGTTCAAGATCAACTTCCGCAAATACTCCAATAATAGGTCTCATACAATTTCTCCTTGCATTTACTTTCGGGAAAGACAAACGAGCGTTTCAACGTGGGTCATAAGGTCAAAAGGTATATTTTTATGCCAAAAACGGGGGGGAAAACTCCAAAAGGTATATTTTACATCTTGTCTTTGAATACGAAAGAGTGAATCCCTGTAAATTGTATCAACGATAAAAAATCGCTTCTTGAGCCTTCAATAAAAGCATTATTGGGAATTAAATAAAACTCTCCCCCATTAAAGACAATTAACAAATACTTCTTGTACTTATATAAGGACATCTTTTCTATATTTTTTCTTTCTTTGCCGTTTTTGTGAATAACACCATTGTTAATCAAAAACTCGTGTTTCTTTTTTTGACCTTGTAAAAATACAGTCTCATCATATTTTTCTGTAATAAAAACCAGCCAAGCAATTGAAAAAAACATAATCGGCATTATCCAAATTGGGATCAAAGCAATCGGAGCAAAAATAATTGCAACAACAGATAAAATTATCGCAGGCAACAATGTTATCCAAAATGCATTCATCATGTTTTTGTGATTATTGACGGCAATCGCTTTTCCGTTATTAAATCCATAAAACCTTATCATCATTTTCTCCTTCGATATGTTATACTAAACTGCTGTAAAATGAACTTTCGAGTTTTGCTCGAAAATCACTTTTGTCCCAAGGTAGTTTTTTGGGCGATTTTTGATTTCAAACACGTGTTTTACTAAAAAGTCCTTCAAAAATGCTGAAAAACGCCCATTTTAGGGTCAAAAT
>JAFTPJ010000013.1 GCA_017463405.1 Clostridia bacterium | reverse complement strand
GCGATCGACCGCGCGGAGAACCGCGAGAGCTTTGAGCGGATCCTCAGCGAGCTGAACATTCCTCAGCCGCAGGGTAAGGGCGTTTCCACTATCGAGGACGGCGTTGCAACCGCAGAGCGGATCGGATATCCCGTGCTGGTGCGTCCCAGCTTCGTGCTTGGCGGACGTGCCATGCAGATCGTTGCAAACGAGGAGCAGCTGCGCAAGTACCTGAAGACCGCGTTCGACATCGATGCAGACAAGCCGGTGCTTGTCGACCACTATATTCAGGGGAAGGAGGTCGAGGTCGACGCAATCTGTGACGGCAGAGACGTCTTCGTGCCCGGTATCATGGAGCTGGTTGAGCGTACCGGTGTTCACTACGGTGACTCGATCAGCGTTTATCCCACCTTCTCGATTTCCAACAAGGTCAAGGGAATCATCCTGCAGTATGCAAAGAAGCTCGGTCTTGGCATCGGCATCGTCGGTCTTTACAACATTCAGTTTATCGTCGATAAAAACGATAACGTATTCATCATCGAGGTCAACCCGCGCTCGTCCCGTACCGTGCCGTTCCTTTCCAAGGCAACGGGGTACAGTCTCGCGGACATCGCAACAGAGGTCATTCTCGGCAAGAGCCTCAAGGAGCAGGGAATCTTCGACATTTACCCCGAGGAGAAGAAGCGCTGGTACGTCAAGGCGCCCGTGTTCTCCTTCAACAAGCTCCGCGGACTTGATGCGTATCTCTCTCCCGAAATGAAATCCACGGGTGAGGCGATTGGCTATGACGATAAGCTCAATCGCGCGTTCTACAAGGCGCTTCAGGCATCGGGTATGAAGCTGCAGAACTACGGTACAGTGCTGGCGACCATCGCAGACAAGGATAAGGAGGAGGCACTCCCCCTGATCCGCCGCTTCTACAACCTCGGCTTCAACATTCAGGCAACCGAGGGACCGGCGAAATTCCTCAAGGCGAACGGTATTCGCACCCACGTGCTCAAGAAGATCAGCGAAGGAAGCGACGAGATTCCCGAGGCAATGCGTCAAGGGTATATCGAATACGTGATCAACACGCGTGACATTGGCAGTGTGGAGCAGATGCAGGACGGTCAGGAGATCCGTCGCTGTGCAACCGAAAACAACGTCAACCTCTTTACCGCGCTGGATACCATTCGCGTTTTGCTTGACGTGTTGGAGGAGACCACGCAGACAATTTCTACCATCGACGCTTAAGGCGTGACAGAAAAGGAGAATGAAATGAAGCAAGGCTTGTTTCGGATCATTGAAAATAAACATCTGCCCGATACGGTGATGCAGATGCGCCTTGAGGGCGACACGAGTGCGATCACCGCACCGGGGCAGTTCGTCAATATTCTGCTTGAGGGCAAATTCCTGCGCCGCCCCATTTCGGTGTGCGATTGCGAGGGAGACGTGCTGACGTTGCTTTATAAGATTGTCGGCGGCGGCACCGAGCAGATGTGCGGCATGCAGGTCGGCGAGACGTTGGATATTCTGACGGGACTCGGCAACGGTTACGATCTCTCCATGGCGGGGGATCGCCCGCTCTTCATCGGTGGCGGCGTGGGCGTTCCTCCCATGTATATGCCGGCAAAGAAGTTGATCGCAGAGGGGAAGGACGTCACCGTGATTCTCGGCTTCAACACCGCGAAGGAGGTCTTTTACAAGGACGAGTTCGAGGCGCTGGGGGCGAAGGTTTACGTTACGACAGTGGACGGCTCCGAGGGCATCAAGGGCTTTGTTACCGATGCCATGATGGAGATCGATTACACCTATTTTTACACCTGCGGTCCCGAACCGATGCTGAAGGCGGTATGGCGCGCGTCGGCAACGCAAGGACAGTTCAGCTTTGAGGAGCGCATGGGATGCGGTTTTGGCGCGTGCATGGGATGCTCCTGCAAAACGCTCACGGGCTATAAGCGCATCTGCAAGGAAGGACCCGTGATGAAGAAGGAGGAGATCTTATGGCAGAATTAAAGGTGACACTCTGCGGCATTGCGATGGACAATCCCATCATCCCCGCCAGCGGATGCTTCGGCTACGGCTATGAGTTCGCCGAGCTGTACGATATCAACTGCCTCGGTAGCTTTTCCTTCAAGGGGACGACCAAGGATCCCCGCTTCGGTAATCCCACGCCCCGCATCGCGGAATGCACTGCGGGCATGATCAATGCGGTGGGACTGCAGAATCCCGGCGTGGAGAAGGTGATCTCCGAGGAGCTGCCGAAGCTGAAAAAATGCTTCCATAAGCCCGTGATGGCAAACGTCAGCGGCTTTTCGGTGGAAGATTACGCATACACGTGCGAGAAATTGGACAAGGAGGAGCAGGTCGGCTGGCTGGAGGTCAACGTCAGCTGCCCGAACGTACACGGCGGCGGCATGAGCTTTGGTACGAGCCCCGAGGCGGCGGCAGAGGTAACCCGTGCGGTCAAGGCGGTCACCAAAAAGCCGATTATCATCAAGCTCTCTCCGAACGTGACCGACATCGTTTCCATCGCCAAGGCGTGCGAGGAGGCGGGAGCGGACGGCATCAGCCTCATCAACACCCTGCTCGGTATGCGCATTGATCTGCGGCGCAAAGCGCCCGTAATCGCCAACAAGATGGGCGGCTTTTCGGGAAGTGCGATCTTCCCGGTGGCGGTGCGCATGGTCTATCAGGTCGCGCATGCGGTCAAAATTCCCGTTGTGGGCATGGGCGGTGTGACGACTGCCGAGGACGTGCTGGAGCTGATGATGGCGGGCGCGACCGCCGTTGAGGTGGGCGCTGCGAACCTTGTCAATCCTTATGCGTCTCGTGACATTGTGGCGGATCTTCCTCGCGCGATGGAGAAATACGGTATTCAGAACCTTTCCGATATCATTGGAATTGCCTGAGGTGCCGCATGAGATTTGAAAAGATTCCGCTTTCGTCCGAGGACGGGAGCGTTTACATGGATGCGTATATCGCCGACCGTGTCGGTGATTTTACGCGCAAGGCGATCCTGGTGATCCCGGGCGGCGGATACAACAACGTGTGCTCCGACCGCGAGGGCGAGCCGATCGCCATGGCATTTTTGCCGCATGGCTACAACGCGTTTGTTCTGCACTATACGGTCGGACGGAAAAAGCCGTTTCCCGCACAGCTGATCGAGGTGGCGCGTGCAATCAAGCACGTCAAGGATCACGCGGACGAGTATAATATCGACGCGAGCGCCGTGTTTGTCGTCGGCTTTTCGGCGGGCGGACATCTGGCGGCGTCGAGCGGTGTGCTCTGGAAGCTGCCCGAGGTACAAGCGGCGGTGGAGATGCCGTACGGCTACAACAAGCCGACGGGCGTGATGCTGATCTATCCCGTTATTTCTGCGGAGTATCACGCATTTTCGTTCAATAATCTGGTATGCTCCGACACGCCGACCAAGGAACAGCTTGACGCGTGTAGCATCGAGCGCCACGTGGATGCCGACAGCGCCCCCGCGTTCATCATGCACACCGTGAGCGATCAAGTCGTGGACGTGAAAAACGCACTCTCGCTTGCGTGTGCATATGCCGACGCAGGCTTGCAATATGAGATGCATATTTATCCCGATGCGCCCCACGGAGCGGCGCTCGGCAACGCCATCACCGAATGCGGCGTGGCAAAGTGGAACAATCCCGCCATCGCCAAATGGGTAGAGCACGCCACAGCGTGGGCGAACGTATTAGAGAGATGAAGGATTGTTTGGGGGCAAGAGGAGACTTTTGCAAAAGTCTCCTCTCTCCCCAAGCCCCTCTCTCCTCCAAAACCTTTGCCGCAGGGCACGGTATCGGCATGGACGGCGTGACACCTCCACCCCGACACCGTGTGCGCTCCGTGACGATGGGAAGGCGACCGCACGATGAGTGAAATATTGCTTCGCAATGTGAAATACACGCGCGGTGTGTGTGAAATATCGCTTTGCGAACGTGGTTTGCCGATATGCTGTGTTTCATGGGAAAGTAACATTTGGAGTTTTAGGGGCAGGGGCCCAAAAAATTGCGGGAGCCAATGCGGGAGACTGTCAGAGAAAGTGACAGCACCTGCGATCCGTTGGGATCGGGGCAGGGTAGCTTGAATTTCAGCTATATAAAACCCTTCTTCAAAAGCTTTTGAAGAGGGTTCGGGAGAAACTTTCGCAAAAGTTTCTCCCGAAATACGAATCGAAATACGAATCATAAAAAGGAGATATAGAACCATGGGAAAAGACGTTATCATCGCCTGTGATTTTGACAGCGCGGAAAAGACATTTGCATTCCTCGATCGCTTCACCGGAAAAAAGCCGTTTGTGAAGATCGGTATGGAGCTGTATTATGCGGAGGGCCCCTCGATCGTGCGCGAGATCAAGAAGCGCGGACATAAGATTTTTTTGGACCTGAAGCTACACGATATCCCTAACACCGTCAAGAAGTCGATGGCAGTGCTGTCCAGACTCGACGTGGATATGACCAACCTCCACGCATCCGGCACCTGCCGTATGATGGAGGCTGCGATCGAGGGACTCACCCGTCCCGATGGCACGCGCCCGATTCTGATCGCGGTCACACAACTGACCTCCACCGACCAGGAGAGCATGGAAAAGGATCTGTGGATCGAAAAGCCGATCGCAGACGTGGTCATGCATTACGCGTCCAACGCAAAGGCTGCGGGTCTTGACGGCGTCGTTTGCTCGCCGCTGGAGGCAGGCAAGGTACATGACAGATGCGGCAAGGATTTTATTACCGTGACACCCGGCGTTCGCTTTGCGGACGGTGATATCGGTGACCAGAAGAGAGTCATGACGCCCGCAGAGGCAAAGAAGATCGGCTCTGACTATATCGTGGTGGGCAGACCCATTACGGCGGCAGAGGATCCCGTTGCGGCGTATGAGAGATGCGTTGCCGAGTTCGTTGATTGATTGGAATGATAAAGGAGAATTGACATGGAAGGCTACAAAAGAGAATTTATTGAATTTTTGGAGAGCGCAGGTGTGCTCAAGTTCGGCGATTTCACCGCAAAGAGCGGCAGAAAAAGTCCGTATTTCATCAATGCAGGCGAGATCAAGACGGGCGAGCAGATCGCGCGTCTCGGCGAGTTCTACGCAAAGAGCTACCTGGAAAAGGTAGGCAATAAGAAGGCGGTGCTGTACGGCCCCGCATACAAGGGCATTTCGATCGCCGTCTCCTCCTCGATCGCGCTTGCAAAGAGCGGTCTTGACGTGCCGTTCTTCTTCAACCGCAAGGAGGCGAAGGACCACGGCGAGGGCGGTATCTTTGTCGGCTACGTACCCACGGCGGGCGAGGAGATCGTTATCGTTGAGGACGTCATTACCGCAGGCACTGCAATCCGCGAGAGCATGGAGAATCTGTCCGCACTGAAGGATACCAAGGTGATCGCAACCTTCGTGATGGTTGACCGCAAGGAAAAAGGGAAGGGCGAGAAGTCCGCAATGGCGGAGATCGCTGACGAGTTCGGCTTCCCCGTACACTCCGTCGTTGACGTTTACGACATCATTGAGTACCTCGAGGAGGACGAAAAGAACGCGGAAAACGTTACACGTATTAAAAATTATCTTGCCGTCAATGGCGCAAAGGCATAATCGGTGACCGATATGAAAAGCTTGATTGATATTCAGGATCTGACGCCGGCGGAGATCGATGAGCTGATCGTTACGGCGAACGATATTATCGAAAACCCGAAGAAGTATTCCGAGGTGTGCCGTGGAAAGAAGCTCGCAACGCTGTTCTTCGAGCCTTCGACGCGCACGCGATTGAGCTTTGAGGCGGCGATGTACGAGCTGGGCGGCAACGTTATGTCGGTGTCCAGCGGCGCCTCCTCGTCGGCGGCAAAGGGGGAGAGCGTGGCGGATACGGCGAAGACTGTGTCCTGCTATGCGGATATCATTGCGATGCGTCATCCGAAGGAGGGAGCCCCCCTCGTGGCGGCTATGAACGCGTCGATTCCCGTCATCAATGCGGGCGACGGCGGACATAACCACCCCACGCAGACCCTGACCGACCTGTTGACCATCTCGCGCGAGAAGGGCAGACTCGACAATCTGACCGTCGGCTTTTGCGGCGACCTCAAATTCGGGCGCACCGTTCATTCGCTGATCTCGGCGCTTTCCCGCTATACGGGTATCAAAATTGTGCTGATTTCCCCCGAGGAGCTGACCGTGCCGAGCTATATCACCACCGATGTGCTGGAGAAAAACGGCATTGATTACGAGCAAACCACCGATCTGCTTTCGGCATTGCCGGAGCTGGACATTCTTTACATGACGCGTGTGCAAAAGGAACGCTTTTTCAACGAGGAGGATTACCTGCGTCTGAAGGACAGCTATATCCTCACCCCCGATAAGCTCAAAGGCGCGAAAAGCGATCTTTGCATCATGCATCCGCTGCCGCGTGTCAACGAGATTGCGATCGCCATTGACGACGATCCCCGCGCCTGCTATTTCAAGCAGGTGTTCAATGGAAAGATCATCCGCATGGCGCTGATGATGAAGTTGCTGGAGGTGCATGTATGAATATCGATTCCATCAAAAACGGTATCGTTATCGACCATATCGCCGCAGGGCGCGGCATGAAGCTGTACCGTCTGCTCAATTTGGATGCACTGGATTGTACGGTGGCGCTCATTAAAAATGTGGGCAGTCGCAAGATGGAAAAGAAGGACATCATCAAGATTGACGCGGACATCGACGTCAATATGGATATCCTCGGCTACGTGGATCAGAACGTGACCGTCAACATTATTCGCGACGGCGAGATTGTGGAGAAAAAGCAGATCGCGCTTCCCGAGCGGTTGACGAATGTCATCTGCTGTAAGAATCCGCGCTGTATCACGTCCACCGAGCAGGAGCTACCGCACATCTTTCGCTTGACCGACGCACAGAACGGCGTTTACCGTTGCCTGTATTGCGAGACGCAAGCGGAGAAAACCGCAGAATAAGGAATTGAATGAAATGGCGGGGCGCAATGGCGCCCCGTTTTCAATTGTAAAAAATACAGCAAACATCTTGACAATGCCGTCTTTTTTCTGTATAATAGAAGAAAGAACTTTTTATTGGAGGTTTTGATGATGGATTATGGTTTACAGCTTTACAGCGTCCGTGATATCACGGAAAAAAATTTGGAGAGTGCACTGCGTCAGGTCGCGGCGCTCGGTTACAAATACGTCGAATTTGCAGGTTTTTTCGGTCATAGCGCATCCGATGTGCGCAGAATGTTGGACGAAAGCGGTTTGGAGGTCAGCGGTACCCATACGGGTTGCAGCGAGCTGACCGCAGATAAAATTGATGAGACTGTTGCTTATCATCAGGAAATCGGCAACAAGAATATCATCATCCCCGGTGCGGATTTTTCCACCAAGGAAAAGCTGGATTGGGTGATCGATGTGATCAACGAGGCACAGCCCAAGCTTGAGGCGGCGGGCATTATGCTCGGCTACCATAACCACAGCCGTGAGTTTTTGCTCAATTCCTACGGTGTCTACATCCACAAGGAGATCGAGACCCGCACGAACGTGGAGTTTGAAATCGATACCTACTGGGCATACGTAGCAGGCGAGGATCCGATCGCGGTTTTGGAACGCCTGAAGGATCGCATTCGCGTCATCCATCTCAAGGACGGTTCCGCAGACGGCAACGGAAAGGCGTTGGGTGAGGGAACCGCTCCCGTGGCGGCAGTGCGCGAGTACGCGATCAGGAATGGATTGCGCATGGTCGTGGAAAGCGAGACCTGCGACCCGACGGGCATTGAGGAAGTGGGGCGTTGCATCCGCTATCTGAAATCGCTGGAAAACTGAACGAAAAAACATCGTCGGAGCATCCATAACTGCTTTTGCTCCGACGGTTTGTTTCAAGAGGGCATATGAAAAAGATAGTCTGTATACTGCTGTCCGTTTTGCTGTCTGCTGCGCTGTACGGTTGTATCACGGAGGCAGGGGATGGCGAGACGGCTGAAAACTCCCGCGAGGAAACAACGGGTACCGGCGAATCTCCCACCGAGGAATCGACAGAGACGCGCTCGGAGGAGTTCACTGATCGCGACCCGGATGAAAACGATTCCGAGCGTGAGTCGGAACTTGAATCCGAATGGGAATCCGAACGCGAGTCTGAAAGTGAATCCGAGAGCGAATCCGAGAGTGCGTCCGAGAGCATATCCGAAAGCGATACCGTATACACGGGATTCCCGAATGAGGTGGAATCGGGCGGCACAAAGCGCTATTGAGCGCACGATAAAAAATTGAACAAAGAAGGTATTATGATTCCAAAGGTAATTTCCGTAGGCGAACACATCACACTTCGCCTCTGTCAAACGGAAAAATTCAAGGCGGGAATGCTGTCGCTCTCTCTTGTGTTGCCGATTGCGCGTGAGAGCACGTATCTGACCTCACTCCTGCTCTCGGTTCTGCTTCGCGGAACCGAAAAATATCCGAGCATTTCTGCGTTAAACCGACGTTTGGATTATTTGTTCGGTACGGAGCTTTCTATCCGCAATTTCTATCGCGGCGACGCGCAGATCATCGGTCTTTCGGCAGACCTGGTGGACGACGCGTATCTACCGGAGGGCGATGCGGGGGAATCCCTTTTGAGGGGGGCACTTGAGGTGATCGCGCAGATCCTGTTCCACCCCGTCACAGACGAAAACGGATTGCTTGACGCACGGTATGTGGAGAGTGAAAAACAGCTTCAATGCGACACCATTCGCGCACAAAAGAACCACCCGCACTCCTATGCAACAGACCGATGCCGCGCATATATGTATGAAAACGAGCCCTGCGGCGTACCGATTTACGGTACGGAGGAGGATGTGATGTGCGTGACGCCGGAGCTGTTGACCGCGCATTGGAAACGAATCTGTGAGGGCATGCATCTGCATTGCTTTTATGTCGGCGGAACGGACGAGTGCACCCTGCGGGATGCATTGCAGGACGCGTTGGCGCCCACACTCGATGCCACGGTCGGGCGACCTCTCCCCTCCGTGATTGCACAGTCGAGCCCCGATCGGTGCGGAATGCGGTATCATGAGGAATCGCTTCCCGTAGGACAGGGACAGCTTGTGATGGGATTCCGTACGGGAGTGACTGTGCGAGACGCTGATTTCTACGCATGTACGCTGTTCAACGAGCTGTTGGGAACCTCACCGATTTCCAAGCTGTTTATGAATGTGCGGGAGCGGTTGAGCCTGTGTTATTCCTGTAATTCGGTTTACAATATCTATAAGGGTGCGATTACGATCTCCTGCGGCTTGGAAAACGGTAATCGGGAGCAGGCGGAGGCGGAGGTCTTGCGCCAGATTCGGGCGATCGCTGACGGCGAGATCACCGATGCAGAGTGGTTTGCGGCGCAGAAGTCGCTTGAAAATGCGTACCGTCAATTGGAGGATAGTCCCGCGGCACTGGAAAGCTTTTATTTCGGACGCGCTCTTGTGGGGGAAATGGAGACTCTTGCGGACTGTCGGAAACGCTTCGGCGCGGTGAGCCGCGCGGATGTGATCGACATTGCGCGGAAATTGTATTGCGACACGGTGTTCTTTTT
>JAFTPJ010000110.1 GCA_017463405.1 Clostridia bacterium | reverse complement strand
CGTCGGCAAAAGTACACTGTTCAATAAGCTCATCGGTGAACGTCGCTCGATCGTCGAGGACACTCCCGGTGTCACGCGCGACCGCATTTACGGCGAGACCGAATGGCGGGGCAAGCGGTTGGTGCTGATCGACACAGGCGGCATCGAGCCTAAAACCGACAGCATCATCTTAAAGCAGATGCGTCTGCAGGCGGAGATCGCCGTCAATACGGCAGACGTGATCATCTTCATGTGCGACGTTCGCACAGGACTCACCGCCGATGACCGCGATATCGCCGTCATGCTCAAAAAAAGTGGCAAGCCGATCATCCCCTGCATCAACAAATGTGACAGTGTCGGTGACCTGCCCTTTGAATTCTACGAATTTTATGAGCTCGGCTTCGACCAAGAACCCATCGGTGTTTCCAGCATCCACGGCAGCGGCTCGGGCGATCTCCTCGACGCCTGCATCGACCACCTCTCCGATTGGGAGGACACCGATGAGGACGACGACAGCATCCATGTTGCCGTCATCGGAAAGCCCAACGCCGGCAAATCCTCTATTATCAACCGCCTGCTGGGCGAAAACCGCCTGATTGTTTCGGATATCGCGGGCACCACACGTGATGCGGTGGATACACAGGTGGAGAACGAATACGGCAAATTCACCTTTATCGACACGGCAGGCATCCGTCGTCAATCCAAAATCGACGATAAAATCGAGCATTTCAGCGTCCTGCGCGCCCACATGGCGGTGGAACGTGCACAGGTATGTCTATTGATGATCGACGCCTCCACGGGCATCACCGACCAGGATACTAAGATCGCCGGCATCGCGCATGAGGCGGGCAAGGCTGTCATCATCGTGGTCAACAAATGGGACCTGATCGAAAAGGACAACAGCACGGTCAATGAATTCAACAACAAGATCCGCACCGAGCTGGGATACATGCCTTACGCACCGATCCTCTATATCTCGGCAAAAACGGGACAGCGCGTGCAAAATCTGTTCGAACAGATCACCTACGTCCACAATCAGTCGGTCATGCGTGTCACTACGGGTATGCTCAATGATGTGCTGGGCGACGCGATGATCCGCGTACAGCCCCCGTCCGACAAGGGACGTCGACTCAAGATCTACTACATGACGCAGATCAGCGTCGCACCGCCGACCTTCGTCATCTTCTGCAACAATATCCAGCTCTTCCACTTCTCGTATCAGCGCTATATCGAAAACTGCCTGCGTGAGACTTTCGGCTTTGCGGGAACCCCCATCAAGCTCATCATCCGCATGAAAGGCGACGACGCAGAATAATTCGCTTCCTCCACACGAAAGGAATCACTCATGTTTGTTGATAACGTTAAAATTTATATCAAGGCGGGAGACGGCGGCAACGGTGCCGTCTCTTTCCGACGCGAAAAATACGTTGCCGCTGGCGGTCCCGACGGCGGCGACGGCGGTCATGGCGGTAACGTCGTTTTCCGCGTGGACGAAGGCACCAATACCCTGCTTGCTTTCCGCTACAAGCATAAATTCGTAGCGCAGCGAGGTGGCGACGGCAAGGGCTCTAAATTCCACGGCGCAACCGCCGAGGATCTCGTTATTATGGTCCCCCCCGGAACACTGATCAAGGACGTCGAGAGCGACAAGGTCATCCATGACATGTCCGAAAACGACGGCGCAGATTATATCGCCTGTCGCGGCGGTCGCGGCGGCTGGGGCAACCGTCATTTCGCAACCCCCACCCGTCAGGTGCCCATGTTCGCAAAAAACGGCACCGAGGGAGAGGAAAAGGAGGTCATCCTGGAGCTCAAAATGCTCGCGGATGTGGGGCTCATCGGCTATCCCAGCGTCGGAAAATCCTCGATCCTCGCACGTATCTCCTCTGCAAAGCCGAAGATCGCCGACTATCACTTCACCACACTCTCTCCCAACCTCGGCGTCGTCCGCACGGGCGGCGAGAGCGGCTTTATTGCCGCCGACATTCCCGGATTGATCGAGGGGGCCGCCGACGGTGCGGGGCTCGGCCATGCGTTCCTGCGCCATATCGACCGTTGTCGACTGCTTCTCCACGTGGTAGATATTTCCTGTTTTGAAGGCAGAAATCCGGTCGAAGATATACAAAAGATCAATCACGAGCTCGCGCGTTACTCCGCCGAGCTTGCCACACGCCCTCAGATCATCATTGCCAACAAATGCGACGCGCTGGACGAGGAGCTGGTCGACATTCCCGCCTTTGAAGCCTTTGTCAAGAAAAACGGCTGGGAGCTGTTGTATCTTTCGGCAGTGACAGGCGAAGGAATCGACCAAATGATCCGTTTGGTCGCCGACCGACTTGCTGAACTTCCTCCGATGAAAATTTATGAGAGCGAATACGCCCCCGAGGACGCTTACATCGGTGGTGGCAAGGAAACAACCATCCGCCGCGAAAACGACACCTTCTACGTCGAAGGCGAATGGCTGAAGAACCTGATGGGTCAGATTAATTTCAGCGACTACGAATCGCTCAACTTCTTCCAGAAGGTTCTGCAAAACAGCGGTGTGTTCGAGGCGCTTGAAAAAAAGGGCTGTCGCGACGGGCACACGGTGTCGATCTATGACTTTGAATTTGATTACGTAAAATAAACCAATCCAAAAGGAGCACCATCCATGAATATCTGGCACGATATGGATCCCGCGCGGATCACCCCTACCGACTTCCAAGCTGTTATCGAAATTCCGAAGGGCAGCAAATGCAAGTACGAGCTTGACAAATACACGGGGCTTCTGATGCTGGACCGCATCCTTTACACCTCTACACACTACCCGGCCAACTACGGCTTCATTCCGCGCACCTTCGCGGACGATGGCGACCCGCTGGACGTCCTGGTCCTCTGTTCGGAGCCGATCTACCCCTTGACTCTGATGCGCGTCTATCCAATCGGAGTGATGCGCATGATTGACGGCGGAAAGATGGATGACAAAATCATCGCCGTCCCCTTCTCCGACCCGACCTATCTCGGTATCGCATCGATCGACGGGCTTCCACCTCACATTTTCGATGAAATCATGCACTTCTTTACGGTCTACAAACAGCTGGAAAATAAGGAGACCGATGTGCGCTCCCTGTTCGGCAGAGCCAAAGCGGAGGAGATCATCCGCCAGGCAATCGACTGTTATGACAGAACCTACGGAAACCAAAAACAACATTGTTAACAATATCAGCCGCATGGGTATTGAGTACCATGCGGCTGATATTGTTCTATTCTTTTCTATTCAATACGTGATTTGGACCTCGTGTCCAGTTTTGGACGACTCGTAGATGCCCATCAGCATCGCCTGCAACTGAACCGCCTGATCGATGTTGGAGGAAGGTGTCTTGTCATTTCTGATGCAATCGATGAAATGGTCGATCTCGTTTGCAAAAATATCACCGCTGAAATCGCCTTCAATCGCCTCTTCGATCAGTTTTTCGCCGTCTGCCTTGTAAAGCTTGAAGGGCTCAAGCGTGATGCCCGCTTTATCACCGGCAATCTGCGTGGAGTTGTTCACGGGTCCGTTAAACGACCAAGCCGTTTCAAAAATCAACTGCGCACCATTCTCAAAGCGGAATACGCCGCTTGCGGAATCCTCAACGTCAAACTTATAATCGGGAACCTGCGCGCCCGACCAAGCATTTGTAGCCGAAACCTCTCCGGTTACGGGGTCAATTTTCGGCTCCTCGCGGTAATCGCCGATCTTGTATATTGCCGTTGCCATAACGGAAACCGGCTTGGGACATCCCATCATATACCAGGCAAGGTCAATTCTATGTACACCAATGTCAATAATCGGACCGCCGCCCGCATATTTCGTGCAGGAGAACCATCCTCCGGGAATACCTCTTTGACGAACGTATGCGGTCTTTCCGTAGTATACGTCACCCAAAACGCCCTCATCTACCAACTCTCTCGCGTGCACTGCCGCTTTATCGTAACGAAGCGGAACGGCAAGCATGAATTTCACACCGTTCCTCTCAACTGCTGCTTTCAACGCAACGGCATCCTCATAATTGTGACATATCGGCTTTTCGCACATCACGTGACAACCTGCATTTGCCGCCGCAATGGCAACCGGAGCGTGTGCTGCGGGCCAAGTGCATACGTCCACGTAGTCGGGCTTGCAATTGGCAAGAAGCTCCTCAACCGAGTGATACACACCGGGAATGCCGAATTTTTCCGCAAACGCCCTCGCTTTTTCATAGTCAATATCGGCACAGGCAATGATCTCAACGTCATCCCGTTTCATATATACGGGCATATGCGCGCTTTGGCAAATACTACCCGTACCAACAACAGCAATCTTTATTTTTTCCATTTTATACCTCCATAAAATATCGAATCAGAGACTCTGAATGTTGATTTATTATAACATTTTTTTCTTGACTTGTCAAGTCCTTTCAAGTAACGCTTTATACACAAATCAAAAAACGGCGTGATGCCCTGATAGAGCATCACGCCAAAACATATAAATTGTTTTTGTTTGTCTCCGATCAGTTCGCGATACCGGAGTGCTCGATACCCTGTACCAGGAAGTTCTGGCAGAAGGCATACAGCACGACCAACGGAGCTATAATCAGCAATGCGATTGTATTTCGTATCGACGTGCTATACAAACCGGAAGGATCGCTTGAAACTGTAATCTGCAAGGATTCTGGAATCTTGCCAACCAGCTTAACCAAAAGGTCACTCGACTTCGCACTACCCGTGTTGATCAGCGTAATATAGAAGTCATCGGTCCACTGCCAGCAGAACGCAAACAGGAATACCGTAACCATCATCGGGATCGATAGCGGGAGAATAATCTGCACGAAGGTGCGGAAGGTTCCGCATCCGTCCATATACGCCGATTCCTCAAGCTCATCGGGAATACCGCGGAAAAACTGTCGCAACAGGAACACGTACAAGCCGTTCTTGAACGCCAGACCTGTGATCGAAAGAATGATCAGCGGTGCATAGGTGTTTGCAATGTTGATACCCGTTTGCTTGATCTGCAAGGCAACCTGCTCTTCCTCGATCTCATACCACAGCGGAATTTCGTCGGGGAGAATATCAATTCCCTCAAAGAAGGTCTTAACCCCCTCTCCAAGCTCCTTGACGTTCCAACCGAAGAATTCGATGCCGCCACCGTTCAGAAATTTCACAATTCCCAGAATGTCGAAGTTGCGGAACTGCAGATACATTGCATGCTGAAGCGTCTGATGAGGAATGATCATCGTCAGCATAACCAGCAGGAACAAAATATTTCTGCCGCGGAACTTAAACTTCGCAAATCCGTATCCGATCAGACAGCATGTCAGTGTCTGCAGAATTGCCGTGCTGAAGGAAAGCATAAACGTGTTTCCGAGTGCACTGAAGAAATTCATCTCGGTCAGCACTGCACGGTAAATATCAAGTGAAAAGTGCTTCGGAATCAAACGAACCGTAATATCCAGAAAATCCTCGGGTGCCATAATGGAGCCAGCGATCTTCGTGATAAAGGGATAAATGACAATATAAGAAATACCGATCATCAAAACCATACGGAAGATCCAGAGAACCACCTTTTGCAGGAAATAGAAGGACAGGAACTTCGCTTTTAATCTTTCCTTCAAGGGTAGCTGATCATATTGCTCATGAAGAGGTCTGTTATCCTTTTTGGACTTCTTTTCCTTCTTGGGCTTTTGATTCAGAGCTACAATTTTTTCAGTGTTTTGCGCATTCATGTGTTTCTCCTCCTTCCTTAATCATTCTTACGCTGGTAGAAGACAAATGCGGAGAAGATCGCCGCGATCAATGCTACCAGCAGCATGACGATGATAAAGTAAATCCAGGACATTGCCGTACTGATCTCGTCATCACCCGCATTATATACCTCTTGTACGTATACCATGACGGAGTTGCTCTCGGTGGTAAAGGAGTCGATAACGGTATACACGCCGTTTACGAGAATCATCGGGCTGATCATCGGGAAGGTGATCTTCCAGAAGGTCTCCCATGCAGTTGCACCGTCGATCTTACACGATTCGTAAATTGCGGGAGAGATCGATTGCAAGCCTGCCAAGAAGATCAGCATCTGTACACCGGAACGGTTAACGATTCCGTAAATATTATTGATAATACTCGTAATGTAGGTTACAAGCTCCGTACCGACCTTCATGTTTGCAAACAGCATCTGCAGGTCCATAGAAGACACCAGCTGATCCGAGGTACTACCTCCCGAGCCATCATCAATTCCCTCTGCACTATCCATGTAGGAGTTCAGGTTATCCATTGCCGCAACGCTTTCCATGATACCCGTGGAAAGAACGACGGGGATAAAGAAGATGGAACGGAATACCGCGCGTCCTGCCATATTCTGGTTCAGCATAATTGCCATGAACAGAGAGAAGATCAGGATTGCGGGGATATCGAACGCCAAACTCGCAAGACCCGAAAGCAGGGTCTGTACGAAGTCCGGGTCGGTGAACAGTGCGTCATAGTAGTTCTGGAAGCCTACAAAGTTCATACCGTAGGTATCATTACCCATCCAGATCTCACTGAAGCTGATCTGAATCGACTGGTAAATCAACGGAAGATAGACAACCACAAAGCCGATCACAAACGGAAGAACGAAAATCCAACCCGCTCTTGCCTTACGACGATCGAGGGAGACGATTTTTTTGCGTTTCCGCTTCGGAGCCGCAACTGCCGAATCATTGATTTTTACATCGTTTGTCATAATTCATCGTCCTCCCTTTCTCAATCATTTACGAGGTTTTCGATCACGACATATCCGCCGCTCTCAACCGTATAGGTAATTCCATTATACGAAACGCGTACAGCGTAGTTGTTGTAGTTCAGGATGAAGCCCTTGGTAGCGGTCTTCTCGTGCGTCTTCTCATCACGGTCACCGTAGAGAACCAGCACGATCTTGTTGTTGTCAGCGATGTAAGAATTATCTGTAACAGCATTGTCGTTACCGATATCATCACCCAGCGCCTCGTCTTCCTCAACCATGGACTCTACGTCCGTTGCGTCGAAGCGAATTGCCTCAAAGTCCGCCAGAATCATGCTCTGATATTCTGCGTAAGCGGCATATGCGCCACCCTCTGCAAAATTCTTCTCAAAGATTGCATTCTGTACATCTACCGCAACGGTACCGATCTACAAATCGCTTTCCTTGTTCAGATATGCATCGTAGACATCATGGAGCGCCTTGATTGCAGGCAATGCAACATCAACCACGTTCTTTCCTTCAATGACCTGATTCAAAAGAAGCTCTCTTGTCGTCTCATCGTTATCATAGATAGAAGTATTGGTGATCAGTTCCTTCGCCTCCTCAAGGCTTGCAGAGAAGTTGAGTGCTTCCGCATAAAGCT
>JAFTPJ010000109.1 GCA_017463405.1 Clostridia bacterium | reverse complement strand
CCATCGGTTGTGGACTTGATCAGCGGATTGGGCGACGTACCGATCGCCATGCTCACGCAATCGCAATCCAGTACGAATTCCGAATCGGGGATTTTCACGGGGGAACGGCGTCCCGATGCATCGGGCTCACCCAACTCCATGCGCACGCACGTCATGCCGCGAACGAAACCGTTTTCGTCTCCGAGAATTTCGAGCGGATTGTTCAGCACGCGGAAGTTGATGCCTTCTTCCATCGCGTGCTCGACCTCCTCGTGCCTTGCGGGGAGCTCGTCGAGCGAGCGGCGGTAGACAACGGACACCTCCTCGGCGCCCAGACGCAGTGCGCTTCGTGCCGCGTCCATTGCGACGTTTCCGCCGCCGACCACCGCCACGCGCGATGCGTGCATGATGGGCGTGGAGCTTGCACTCTTGTATGCCTTCATCAGATTGACGCGCGTCAGAAATTCGTTTGCAGAGTAAACCCCCTTGAGGTTCTCTCCGGGGATTCCCATAAAGCGGGGAAGACCCGCACCCGTACCGATGAACACCGCCTCAAAGCCCTGATCGCGCATCAGCTCCTCGATCGAAACGGTCTTTCCGACCACGGTGTTCAGCTCAATCTTCACGCCGAGCGCTTGTAGGGATTCGATTTCCTTGGCGACGATCGCCTTTGGCAGACGGAACTCGGGAATGCCGTACACCAGGACGCCGCCCGCAGTGTGAAGTGCTTCGAACACGGTGACATCGTAGCCGCGCTTGGCAAGGTCACCCGCGCAGGCAAGTCCGGATGGCCCAGAACCGATCACCGCCACGCAATGCCCGTTTGGTACGTGCTTTGCAGGTGCCTCGGTCGTATGCTTGTTGTGGTAGTCGGCGGCAAAGCGCTCCAGGCGACCGATTGCCACCGCCTCGCCCTTGATGCCGCGCACGCACTTGCTTTCGCACTGGTGCTCCTGCGGGCAGACGCGACCACATATGGCGGGTAGGGAGCTGGCTTCGGTGATAATGCGGTATGCTGCCTCAAATTCCCCTACCTTGACCTTCTGAATGAATTTCGGGATCTCGATCCCCACGGGACAGCCGCTGACGCAGGGCATGTTTTTGCAGTTGAGACAGCGGTCTGCCTCCTCCAGCGCCATCTGCGCAGTATATCCCAGTGCCACCTCGTCAAAATTGCGGGCACGGAGTTTCGGGTCCTGCGAGGGCATGGAGGTTTTTGTTGCTTTCATATTCGGCATGTCACTCTGCCTCCTTTCGGAAGAGATTGCAGGTACTCTCGTGTGCCGCGCGCTCAAAAGGCTTATACATGGAGGAGCGCGAGATTGCCTCATCAAAATCAATCAGATGTCCGTCAAATTCGGGACCGTCGACACAGGCGAATTTGACCTCGCCGCCCACGGTCAGGCGACAGCCGCCGCACATTCCCGTACCGTCGATCATGATCGGATTCATGGATGCCACAGTTTTGATGTTGAATTCCTTGGTCAGGCGGCAGACAAATTTCATCATGGGCAAAGGACCGATGGTGATGACCTCGTCGTATTGTTCACCGTTCTCAATCAGACGGCGCAACGCATCGGTCACAAGACCGCGCTCGCCCCAGGAGCCGTCGTCAGACATTTTGATAAAGCGCGAGGACGCCGCCGCAAATTCGTTTTCCAGAATGACCAGCTCGCGGTTGCGGAAGCCGACCACGGCGTGAACTTCGGTACCGCTCTCGAAGAACTTTTTCGCTACGGGGTAGGCAATTGCGCATCCGACGCCACCGCCGACTACGGCAACCTTCTTTTTACCGACGGTGTCCGTCGCTCTGCCCAAGGGACCCACAAAATCGTGCAGACTGTCACCGACGTTCATATGATTCAGCTTTTCCGTGGTAGCACCGACAACCTGAAAAATAACGGTAACGCTTCCGCTGTCTCTGTCATAGTCAGCGATTGTCAGGGGGATTCTCTCTCCGTTCCCGTCGGTGCGCAGGATGATAAATTGCCCCGGCTCCGCCTTTTTTGCAACGGCAGGAGCATCAATCCTCATCAGGGTGACCGTTGGATTTAAGCTTTTCTTTTCCAAAATCTGATACATAGGCTTTTCCTTTTTTTGTTTGGGATTGTTCTGCGGATTATGGTCCAAGTGGCAATTTTGGGTGAATTTGTGTCGTTTTGCCTCAAAAAAGCAAAATAGGGCTTGTCAAAAACGCCGATTGGGTGTATAATATCCGTAGAATACTTTTTATTATACAATAATTTATAAAAAAATACAATAGGTGAGAGAAAAGTTTTTTTGATTTCTCATCGGAAAGGCTGTTGATATATGGAAACGGAATTTCAAAACGCGGTCGGAAAGGGCATGGGCGAGGTGATCCGTGACATCACGGATTTTCTTTGCACACCTTACGTCATCAACCGCGAGCGTCGGATCGATCTATGCTCGCTTGTCGAGGATCTGAACATGCACGAGCAGTTCTCCTTTGCGCTTTTGTCTGAGGCGGACGCGCAGGGCTGGGGCCCGGATGAGTCGGAGGCATTTTACCGCCACGCCTGCGCACCGATCGTAGAGCCACGGGTGATCGAAGCCATGGTCAACGCCTTCCGCAACCGAGACAGTGAAGAATATCACGCCTACAATCGCAAGTACGGAAACCGCTTTTCGGCACTGGACGGCTCGTACTGGTCCACCGCACTGGCGCTCGGAATCGACGCCGAGCAGGTGGAGGAGGTCATGCATTATCTGCGTCTGTTTACGGTTGCGCTGATGGAGTTTGCTTATATGGAGGATCGCAATCCCGAGGTAACCTATGCGTGGTGCTATTACGAGTCCTTCCGCAAAACGCTCGATCAGCTTGCTGCCGAGCCTGAACCCGCGCCGCTGCTCTTAAAGGTGAGAGCGTTGGGCGGCAGCGCGGGGAAGCGTGAGGGTGATTACTACTATCTTTCCCTTGGCGCGGATATCGAAAATCCAAATCCCGATCGGATGGCGCGAGGGGTGCAGATTGATATTACATTAAAGGATAAGAACGGAGAGGTGATCACCGTGATCGGAGACCGATTGGAGTCAGTCGATCCGGGAGCAATTTTCCATTACGGTGTAACGCGCAAGATCCGCGGGGCGGCGGTTGCCAATATCGCGGCGACTGTGCGCGCATCCTCTTATCTGAAGTTACAAACGCCGATTATGAAGCATATTCTGCTTTCCTCCTTGCGCCTCAAGCGTGCAACCGACGGCATGCAGCTGTCGGGAACGCTCAATAGTGAATACGATAAGGCACTTCGTTCGATTCGTCTGCATTATCAGTTCCTGTCCTCGACCAACAAAATCCTCGGCGGCGGCAGTGAATGGATTCTTGGCGGGATTGCTCCCGCACAGCCGTTGGGGATCAGTTCCAAAATCGCAGTGCCGATTGCGAACGTTGCCAAGGTCGTCTACTCGATCGACTTTGACGCGATTGAGCTGGTCAGTGATTGAGGGAGATGTATGCGAAATTCGATTTTAGGGACCCATGCCGAACAGATTTACAGCGCGGCGATTCGAGCGTGCCTGCCCGATGAGGCAGTCGCAAAGGCGCTCAAATCACTCCCCCTTGTCAGGGGGCGGCTGTTGCTGGTCGCCATCGGAAAGGCAGCATGGAAAATGGCGAACGCCGCGACGAACCTTCTCGGCGATCGGATAAACGGCGGCATTGTCATTACCAAATACGCACATTCCGAGATGAATCTTCCGGGCATCGAATTTTTCGAGGCGGGGCATCCCGTGCCAGATGAAAATACGTTACGCGCGACCACGCGGGTGTTGCGTCTGACCGAGCATCTGACCGCCGACGATCTCGTCCTGTTCCTGGTATCGGGTGGTGGCTCGGCACTGTTTGAGAGCGTGGATTGCTCGCTTGCAGAATTGAGTGAGCTGACCGCACAGCTGTTGTCCTCCGGAGCTTCCATTGAGGAGATCAATACGGTTCGTAAGCATCTTTCGAACGTTAAGGGCGGTAGGTTTGCCGCACATTGTGCGCCCGCACACGTGTTTACGGTGATGCTGTCCGACGTTCTCGGTGACCGTATAGATGTGATCGCGTCGGGACCTTCCGTGGCGGATGCCTCTACAGTTGCCGATACGGCGGCAATTGTGCGAAAATACGGTTTGCATTTGTCGGCGCAAATGTCTCGGCTTTTAGAGCGTGAGACGCCAAAGCTTGTGGAGAATGCATCCTATTTTGTCAGCGGCAGTGTACGCGAGCTTTGCCGATACGCCGCCGAGGAGGCAGAACGGCTCGGATATCATACGACCGTTCTGACCGATTGTCTTTCGTGTGAAGCCGCGGAGGCGGGACGGTTCCTGTCTGCAATTGCGCAAACGCATCGGGACAGTGCTCGCACGATCGCCTTTGTGGCAGGCGGCGAAACCGTGGTACATCTGAAAGGAAACGGGAAGGGCGGCAGAAACCAGGAGCTTGTGTTAGCAGCCGCCGAAGGAATTGCGGGCTTGCAGAATTGCTGTATTTTTTCTGTCGGATCGGATGGAACCGACGGCCCCACCGACGCTGCGGGCGGATATGCGGACGGAGATACCATTTCTTTGTTGCGGGAAAAGGGAATCGAGGTTTCGCAGATGCTTGCCAACAACGACGCCTACCGTGCTTTGGCGGCGTCGGACGGCTTGATCGTAACGGGTCCGACGGGGACCAATGTCAACGACTTGGCAGTATTGCTGATTCACAGCAAATAATTTTAACATAGAGGGAAGCTGTTCCATGGCGGCTTTCCTCCTTATTATTGTATGAATTTTGGGTTACGCGGATAAGAATGATCAATTGATCTTTGAATATCGCCCTTTTTTAAGAAAAACGCAAAAAGGTATTTACATTTTGTTAAATCTGTGGTATAATACTGATGCATATGCCTTGTTATAGAATGGCGTAAAGCTATCATTTGAACTTTTTGCGCCCGATACATAAGTTGTTTCGGATATTATGATGGATAGAGGTGTAGAATGGAATTATTCAATATATTAGACCGCTGTATCGGTATTCTTTATTTGGTTTTGGCTTTGTTGACAGTCCATTTTGTGTTCTTCGGTGTTATTGGTATTTTTCGGAAAAAGAGATTCCCGACAACAGAGCAAAAGCTTCGTTATGGTATCATCATTCCCGCGCGAAATGAGGAAAGTGTGGTCGCGGGCTTGATCGAAAGTGTGCGAAAAAACAATTACCCGCAGGATAAACTGGATGTCTTTGTCATTGCGCACAACTGCACTGACCGCACCGCCGAGGTGGCGCGAGCTACGGGCGGCGCGATTGTTTACGAGTACAACAATCCCGAGGAATGCACAATGGGATATGCGTTTCGCTATCTGTTTGACCGCATTCGCGACGATTACGGGATTGAAAGCTATGACGGCTTTTTCCTGTTTAATGCGGACAATATTCTCGATAAGCAGTATTTTGAAAAAATGAACGACGCGTTTGTGGCGTGTAACCGCAAATGCGTGATTACATCCTTCCGCTCCTCTAAAAATTTCGGCTCTAACCTGATGTCGGCAATGTACGGCTTGTACTTTGCGTACGGCTGCCGTTTTGAAAGCCGCGGGCGTACCGTCCTCGGGTGCTCGACGCGCGTGCAGGGAACGGGATACGTAATCAACTCTTCCATCGTCAAGGATGGATGGAAGTACGTGACCCTGACCGAGGACTGGGAATTTACCGCAGATCAGATTCTGCAGGGCAATAAGATTGTTTTCTGCGACGATGCGGTATTTTACGACGAACAGCCCACCACCGTCCGGGTGATGTGGCGTCAGCGCGTGCGCTGGGCAAAGGGACACCTTCTGGTATGTATCTCCCGCATGAAGGATCTGATACGCTCGATTTTAAAGCCTCGGAAAAGAGGCGGTGGAATCCACAAGGGATCTCTGTTTGATATTACGGTCAACATTCTGCCGTTCTGCGTGATTACAACTGCGGTTACGTTGCTACAGTTGATCGTTTCCTTTATTCGGGCATTGATCAGCGAGGGCTTCTGGAGCGCGCTGGTGGCGGGCTTTATCAAGGGCTTGCCGATGACGCTGTTCTCGTACGGATTGATGGTTGTGGCCTCGGCATTGATCTATATTTTGGAGCGCAAGCGCATCCCGAAGATGCCGATATGGATCAAGATCGTTTCTGCGTTTATATGGCCTATCTTCCTTTTGATGTCGTTCCCGTGTGAGATCGTGGCACTCTTTACGAAAAACGTCGGCTGGAAGCCGATCCCACATTCCGATACCACGAGCTTCGATACTTTGAATGAGGAATCCGAAGAGAGTGATGTGAGTAAACAAGATTAAAATAAGGGGCTGTCGCAAATGAGTGAAATCATTTGCGACGCCCTTTTTAAAGGTTCGGCGTGAGGCTCAAAATGACACGTGGGGGTGTAATGGCATCAACTTTCAAAATTAACAAGGTAGTGAGGCGACCATCGGTCGTCCATTTTGTTATATTCAATACGCAATTGAAAGCAGAAGGGTTCCTTTGCCGCACAGCTCGACGTTTTCGAGTGCGGCGGGAAGGAGGTAACTGTCTCCCTTAGTCACGGGTTCACAAAAGCTGTTGCCGACGAGGCTGATGTCGCCGCTTAAACACAGCAGATGCCGCATGTGAACGTCGGCGGGGAGGGAACGGTTACCGTTTACATCAAGCTTTTCCACACAGAAATAGGCACAATTGGCGAGCACGCCGTCTGCCTTGCCGCGGGAATAGCGGATCGCTTCAACCTCGTCCTCGGAGAACGGGCGGATCACATCCAGCGCCTTTTTCACGTGCAGCGCGCGCAGATTTCCGTTCTTGTCGCGTCGGTCGTAATCGTAGACGCGGTAGGTCAGGTCACAGTTTTGCTGAATTTCGGCAATCAGAATTCCCTTACCGATCGCATGGGGAAGTCCCGATGGTATAAAATAGGTCTCGCCCGCCCGCACGCGTTGATGCCGCAGAGCGGATTCCAACGTGCCGTTTGCGACGGCGTCGGCAAAATCCTGTTGCGTGACACCGTCGGCAAGACCGCAGATGATCTCGGCGTTCTCATCTGCCTCCACAATGTACCACATCTCGGTTTTTCCGCGGTCGTTTTCCACGTTTGCGGCGTAAGCGTCGTCGGGGTGCACCTGAACCGACAGACGGTCTGCGGCGTCGATCATCTTGACCAGAAGCGGAAACGCGCCGTCGGAATAGAAACTCGCTCCCATGATATCGCCCGCGTTATTCACAAGAAGCTCCGCCAGTGTGCGCCCGCTGTATATGCCGTTTGAAACACGACTTTGCTCTGCCGCTCGGACAGTCAGCTCCCAACTCTCTCCCACAGTCTCGTTCCCGGAGGTCTTATTCCAATGGTGAAGCAGTCGCGTGCCACCCCAGATCGGGGATTTGGTAACGCCCCGGAGCTTCAGCGGATATATATGGATCATATGTATACCTCGTTTTCGTTTTTTTCTTCATTATACCGCAAAAGCACTGATTTGTCAACTGCAGCACCCACAAGAAAAAATGAAAAAATTTTTCAACGCCTATTGAAACAGAAAAATAAATATGATATAATATTCCCGTAATTTTTATTTTGTCCGCTGAAGAAAGCGAGGTTGTTATAGTTATGCAAATCAGAATCGGTATCTACGGTTACGGTAATCTCGGACGGGGCGTGGAAAGCGCAATCCGTCAGAATCCCGATATGAAGCTGGTCGCAGTGTTTACGCGCCGTGACCCCAATACATTGAAAATCAATACGCCAGACGCGTGTGTTTGTGCGTCGTCGGAGGTGGAAAGCTACGTTGGAAAGATCGATGTGATGATCCTCTGCGGAGGAAGTGCGACCGATCTTCCCGAGCAGACGCCGACGCTGGCAAGACTGTTTTCGGTGGTCGACAGCTTTGACACGCACGCGCGCATCCCCGCGCATTTTGCAAATGTCGATGCTGCCGCCCGGGGGGGGGGACACATCGCCATGATTTCGGTAGGCTGGGATCCCGGAATGTTCTCGCTCAACCGCTTGATTGCAGGCACGATTTTGCCCGACGGTAAGGACTATACTTTCTGGGGTAAGGGCGTCAGCCAGGGGCACTCGGACGCGATTCGCCGCATCGAGGGCGTGCTTGACGCAAGACAGTACACCATTCCCGTACAAAGCGCCGTGGATACCGTCAGACGCGGCGAGACGCCGAATCTGACCACGCGTGAAAAGCACACGCGCGAGTGTTTTGTGGTCGCGGCTCCAGGGGCGGATCTTGCACAGATCGAAAAAGAAATCAAGGAGATGCCCAACTATTTTGCCGATTACGATACCACGGTGCACTTTATCACCGCCGAGGAGTTGAAACGCGACCACAGTGGAATCCCGCACGGCGGCAGTGTGATCCGCAGCGGGAAAACAGGCTTGGAGGGCGATCATACCCATGTGATAGAATACAGTCTCAACTTGGATTCCAACCCCGAATTTACGGCGTCGGTCATTGTCGCATACGCACGCGCCGCACACCGTATGAGCTTGGAGGGTACGCGTGGCTGTAAGACCGTATTTGATGTACCGCCCGCATATCTTTCGGATCGCTCTTATGAGGAGCTGATTGCATCACTGTTGTAAGGAAATAATCAAAATGAAAATTAAGGAAAAGCTGAAGCTGGACTGCGCGGGGCTGATTGCGCACGGTCCAATCACGATCGTCGCGTTCGGCGACAGCGTCACACACGGTGCACTGTATTTTGACGAGATCGACTACGATACCGTGTATCACCGATTGCTTGCAAAAAAGATTTCTGCGGTGCGCAATTACGTGCCCGTCAACGTGGTCAACGCAGGCATCGGAGGACTGACTGCAGTGCAATCCTTGGAGCGGATGGATGCACAGGTGTTCGCCCACAATCCGGATCTTGTGATCATTGCATTCGGGTTGAACGATGTCAACCGTACATTGGAGGAGTACGTTGGCTCCTTGCGCACGATGTTCGAAAAGTGTCTGGCTCGCGACATCGAAACGGTCTTCCTGACGCCGAATATGCTCAATACCTATGTCGCAGACGATCTTCCCAAGATGTATCACGAATACGCGTCGAAGATGGCGAATTTTCAGAACAACGGAAGAATGGATACGTATATCGATGCCGCGCGTGCGCTTGCGCACTCAATGGGCGTCAAGGTTGCCGATTGCTACGCGAAATGGCGGGAGCTTTCCAAAACGCAGGACACGACCGTGTTGCTCGCCAACCGTATCAACCACCCGACGCGAGAGATGCACGAGCTGTTCGCCGATACGCTGTTCGATGTGATCTTTGATGACGAGAAGTCGATGAATACCGCTGTAGAGGAAACGATGTACCGAGAATAATAAAAAGCCGCTTGGAGTGTGTGCTTCAAGCGGCTTTTTATTATGGATAAAACTCCCATTTGATTGCCTCGGTATTGTCCTCGGAGTATTCCAGCTCCTCGGAGACGATGCGTGCTACGGTGATAATGTTCTCCGTTCCGTATACACTTGCAAGGGTTGCTAGCAGGCGCTCACACAGCAGGCAAAAGCCGAGGGCGGCGAGGAAGTCTTCCTTGTCGCATACATCCGAACAATGGCGGAAAATGAAGTATGCGAGTGCACGTTCCAAGGTTTGTGCAGATTCTATCGGCGCAGAAAGCGTCGACGTATAGGAGGAAAACATGGCGCGGTGGCTGTCGTCGAGATACTCGAGCGATGCAAACGTTTTGCGCCATTCTTCGTCGCTATGTATCGTGGGGGAGATCCCATATGTGTCATACAGAGAATGAAGACGTTCGGAATACGGGCGTGACGCGTCGGATAGAAGCGCATAGATGTGTGCGCGATACGGAAGCGGATCGAAATCCGCAACTTCCGCATCACCGTCGATTTCGTCGATTGCAACGATGCTTTGATAGTCGTCCGAAGAAAGAATCAGACGCGCTGCTTCCTCACACGCCATGCCGATGCCGACCTCGCGACCATACGGCGTGTCGTGGTAAAAGCGTGGATGCTCGCGGCAGATTTCACACAAATAATCCTCGCCAAGATTCAAAATGATTTTGCAAAGTCCTCTGTCATCCAGATGAGGACAGCGCTCGTTGACGTCAAGTCGGAAATGAGGCGTATCAACCTCGTCAATGCTGACTTGGATGCGCTTTCCGTAGTTGTCGTGGCAGGCGGCATATTTTTGCATGGTATCATTATCAATATCGATTTCCCAGCCGACGCAGCAGGTGTGTTGGCAGCGATCGGCAATGCAAGCGAATTTTTGGTAATAAGCGGGGGCGAACAGCTTCATATCACGCCTCCGTCAGTTGATCCGCCGTACCTGCGTCGGAAGCGGCTTGCCGTCGCGCCATGCGCGGATG
>JAFTPJ010000108.1 GCA_017463405.1 Clostridia bacterium | reverse complement strand
AGTGCAAAGACCATCAGGATAGTCAGAAGTGCGTAGACGTTGAAGGGAATAGTACTGATAAAGACCATCAGGCTTTCGCCCTGCAGCTGTCCGGAAACGGCTGCCGCCCAGCTGGAGATCGGAGCGATGATACAAACAGGAGCTGCGGTTGCGTCAATGAGGTATGCCAGTTTCGCTCTGGAGACCTTGAATTTGTCGGTGATGGGACGCATGACAGAGCCAACGGTCAGGCAGTTGAAATAGTCATCAACGAAGATCAAACAGCCAAGCCCTGCGGTTGCAGCAAGTGCGCCGCTCTTGGATTTGATCTTTTTACCTGCCCAGTCGCCGTAAGCCTTTGCGCCTCCAGACCTCTGCATCAGAACCACAAAGATTCCGAGCACAACGAGGAACACGATAATTGGGGTGTTACTGCCCACCTGCTCACTCATGACGTTGTAGAGGGTGAACATTGCTTTTAACGGGTTGCCGCCCGCATACATCATAGCGCCGACGAAAATGCCGAGGAACAGCGAAACGTAAACTTGCTTCGTAACCAAGGCCAGCACTATGGCGATCACTGCGGGTAAAAATGCCCATAAAGTACCTTCCATGTTTTTTCTCCTTTTCTTTTAAATTTATTTGGGTCGCCAATGGAAGATAAAATGAAAAAACCACGGTACTATCAAATACCGTGATCGAGCGATCAAAATATCCAATAGCGCAACACCGATGGTTCGGTGACAGTCGCGCCGATGTTCTCGTCGCGCCCGAACGAAAGAGCTTGGGGGAAACTCTTCTGTTCTCGGCGGCATCCCCTTTTCCGCACGAATCCTATCCCCGATTCGTGTTTATCATGTTTGCCGCGCCTCTATTATGATGTTTGTATTGCACGGCGTGTTGCGACACGGACGTGCGTTTTGTGTGGCGAAAGATTGCCGCTGGCGGAGGGTGTGGGATTCGAACCCACGTGGGATTGCTCCCAAACGGTTTTCAAGACCGCCTCGTTATGACCGCTTCGATAACCCTCCGTAAATACGATGCAACAGCGTGCATCATACTTACGGATTTCAGCGAATCCGTTTTGCATACCCCACCCGAAGATCGATAAGCTTGCAAGGCATTCGAGGGGGTGGGTATCTTCGCCAAAGGCGAAATAACCTTCTATGATTGATGCATACTGTACATCATTTATTGTATCATATTCGCAATGAATTGTCAAGCATTTTACAGAAAAACTTTTGCTTTTATTTCCCGGAGCGAGCAAGGACAGCACCGTATAAGCGATACTGTCCTCCGTAAGTTATCACCGCGTTGCAGGGAGCAGCCGATGATGATATCGACATTTTGCCGCGCGATATTGGCAAACGCTTTGTAGAAATAAAAGTCGTAGCAGGTCAGAAGCCGTAGCGGATACCGTCGATCTTTGGCACATACGGCTCGGAGGAGTTGTTTTGTACGCATAGGTTGTATTGCGGTAGTCCGTTTTGATGAGGAAGAGCGCGTTGACGAACATGACGGCACGGAGCCTGCGATTGTATTCAAAATATTCGTCGGATTTCGCGTAATTCATCGAGTGCGCGGATTAAATGACGCAGGCTTTCATCTTGCATCCAGAGGTCATCACGGCGCGATGCGAAACGCCCATTTCGTTGTCGGCGTCGATGACGTTTTCGACGGTGGTGTGCAGGATTTTTGAAAATTTCTCCGCACTGACGTATTCTGACGCGCGAAAGATGAACGCCTGATGGCGCGTGGGGAAGTGAGGAAGCGGGAGAGCCGACTGCCCGATTTTGGGAAGCATACATTTTGGGGGAGGTCTCCTTGCTTTGATCGGCACCCGCTCGGTTCGAGAATTTGTTATGGCTTTACTTTATCACAATCTTTGGAATTGTCAAGAGAAGTTTCAATATATACAGCATTTCCGGAAAAAATATGATATAATATTTTGCGACCAATGCCCAAAAAAACGTACTGAATGGATGAAAGCGCTTTCCAAACAGATCAAGGAGGTGAACAGCATGGATGATTTGCACATCATAGAGCTGTATTTTGCACGGGATGAGCAGGCAATCAAAGAGACCGATATGAAATACGGCAAGCTTTGTTATAGAATTGCCTATAACATTCTGCATTGCAAGGAGGACGCGGAGGAGTGTGTGAACGATACGTATATCGGGGCGTGGAATGCCATCCCGCCGACAAAACCGAATCATCTGACGGCTTTTTTGTGTAGGATCACAAGAAATCTGTCATTCAAACGGTTGGAAGCTGTGACGAGGCAAAAGCGCGCACACGCCATCACGGTTTCTCTTGACGAGCTTGCGGAGGTTCTTCCTGATGAAAGCATTCGCAACGACGTAAGTGACGAAGCGATCGGCAGACTGATCAGTGAATTTCTGCGAGGCGAAAAGGAGGATGTCAGAAACGTGTTTCTGCGTAAATACTGGTTCTGCGATTCCATCGGTGAGATCGCCGAGCGCTATTCTTTTACCGAAAGTAAGGTGAAAAATATGCTGTATCATACCAGAAATAAATTAAAAAAATACTTAATTAAGGAGGGTATTGAAATATGAATACACCGAGAATTGCAAAGGCGATGGCGTACATT
>JAFTPJ010000107.1 GCA_017463405.1 Clostridia bacterium | reverse complement strand
CGGTTTTCAAAACAAACACATTTTTTGAATAAAAACGGACAACCGCACCGAGCAGCTGTCCGTTTTTTGAATATTGAAAAGCTTCTCAAAGGTTACCCCGCTCAATCATCTCGCACTCCTCCAACGCATGATGAGACAGTGAGAAGGACTTGATCTCAAACGGGTTGAAGGACACCGTCCGCGCCACGTCAAACACCTTGGAGACGATACTGCAGGTGTTGGGTACACCTTCGGGGTTGAACAGACGCAGGATGTAGCGATCGTTGTCATATTCCGACCGCTTCATCGTTGTCATCACGATCTTATCCCCCTCCAGCGTGACAGCGGGACACGCCATGTTTGCTTGCCCTTTTCCCGACGGGAAGAACGACAGCACCACAGGCTCCTCATTGTAAAGCTGTGCCGCAATTCCATCGGAGGTCTCTGCCTCTCCAAAGCATAGCTTTAAGTCAAACAGACGCTCGCCTTGATCGATGTACGCCGAGTAGCGGTCGGTGGGAAGGATCTTACGATCCAACACAGGATGTGCGGTATAAGCGGGCGAACGCATCAGGGTGACCGTCAGGCGGTTATCTTCGATGGAGGAAGCATAGATCCCTCTGTTGTAAACACGGATCGTGCGGCCGCCTGTTTCCGCATCCTTCACACGGATGTATTTGTGATGGATATTCTCAATGCCATCGGTCTTGTAGGGCTCCTCACCGTATGCCACCTCGGCAAAGGCTTTGACCTGCTTGGCGGCACAGGGGATCGCCAGCTTAAACAGCTTCTTCTTTTCGGAATTGACGATCCGAATCTGCAATTCCACGCTGTTTTGGAGCTTGGACAGCAGGTATCTGACCACCGCATTCGAGCTTCCGTAGCCAAACACCGCCTCGATCACGGTCCGCACCTCTCCGTCCTCTACCACGCGCACCGACGGCACAGTATCATCCAGTGCAGAGAACGCGCTTCCCGCCTCGTCGGAAAGCAACGCAAATGCTCCGATCCTTTCGCGCCAGCCGTTTACACGCATGCCCCACGGATCCTCGTCGTCACGGTACACGTCAATCGAAAGCGCGTTTTCGGACAGATACTCGACGCCTGCCACCGTACAGGCATCGATCAAGCCCGTGTTGCGGTTGATCTTTACACACATACTGCCGTTGTCGAACACATAATGCTCTGCGTGTTCGGGCATCGAAATGGGGGGCTTTTCCTCGATCTCATGCAGGCGGCAATCAAAGCGCGAGATCTGCATGGGCGGGAGAGTGGCATGAAAGACGACCCGTTTGCGCCAATCGATCGGGATATTGGAGCGCTCCTTTTCCAGCTGTGTGGGGAGCTTCTCTTCCCCTTGATACACGGTGGGGACCGTAAAGGTACCCTTCCAGTTCTGGTCGGCAAGCACAAACTCGCATGCAAAGTCTCCCTCCACGGGGTACGGATGCGGGTTGTAGGCGATGACCGGGATATCCCCCTCCTTTGCGGCGGGCTGATCGGCACTCAAGCGGAAGAAGGCTCTCGCACGCACACGGGAAAGGATCTCCAAGCCGTGGTCAAGCATGCGGAGGGCATCCTCCTCGGCGGTTTGTACCGAGCTTCCCGGTAAGACATCGTGGAATTGCACGTTCAGCATATCGTAAAGCGCCTCTCCGATCTCGCGCGCGGGATAGACGAAATCGCTGTCGGACGCGAGTGCCGAACACATCTTCTCACACAAGAACAGCTGATTTTCCAATTGACGGTACTTTTGCTTGATGCGTACCTGACTGGTATAGCATCCGGGCGACCAGAGGTTCAGATCCTTTTCATAGCGCGGCAGCTCGGTTCCCGAGGTGCGGAGCTCGGAGAAGAACTGCTCGGGTGTGGAATGCAACACGGTCACGCCGTCTGCTTCCCATGCAGCAAGCTGCTCTGCAATGTCCCCAAGATCCTTGCGCGAGGGACCTCCTCCGTGGTTCCCCACACCCCAAAGGCAATAGCTGACCGAGGTATTTTCCTCCTGCATGGAGGCGATCCTCTTATTGATCTTTTGGGTCGCCTTTCCCAAGGCGGAATTGTAGCTTCCCGAGCGGGCACCGAGGAGCTCGGAGCCATCGTAGCCCACCCAACGGAAGGTGTTGGACGGAAGCGGACAGTCTCCGTTTCCGGGGCGGCAGAACAGGTAGCTGTCAAAGCCCGACCTTGCCATGATCTGCACCAAGCCGCGGGTATGTCCAAACGGGTCAAAATTGATGGCTGTGGTGGGAGTGACACCGAACTTTTCCCAAAAATAGCGCCGTCCCTCCTGAATATTTCTCACAAAGCCCTCTCCCGAGGGCATATTGCAATCGGGTTGGAGGTGCCAGCCGCCCATGATGTGCCATTTTCCAAGCTTTACAAGCTCCCCGATCTCGGCAAACAGCGCGGGCTCGTATTCCTCGATCCAGCGGTACAGCAGTGCCTCGTTGTGGCAGAAGATAAAGCCGTCGTATTCTCTGCAAAAGCTCGCCGCCGCGCGGAACGTTGACAGTGCCGCTCCCGCGCCCTCTTCCCATTCCCATTGCCAGATCGGGTCTAAGTGCGCGTTACCGATTAAATGCATGCGTTTTTTCATATCCTCAAACCTCCTTGCATTTTAAATGTAAGATCATCCCTGTCTTTTTGAGCGATATATCCGTACTCATTATAGCACGGATCCGCCGCATTGTCAATCTACGCTTAATAGATGTTTGCAGGAAACGCATTGGACGGTATCGCAAACAAAAATGCCGACCCCAACGCTTTTGAACCGCGTGAGATCGGCTTTTTTGCAAGAACATCGCAGAAAAATCTAGTTGATGTTCTTTTTTTATTTGGAAAGCATCACCTTATCATCGGAAAATTGACTTCCGCTTGCGGCTTCAAACAGCCCCAGTAATTGCTCGATGGTAAGATTTTTCTTTTCCTCGCCCGCAACATCCACCACAACGTGCCCCTCGTGCATCATGATCAAACGGTTGCCGTATGCAATGGCATCGTGCATGTTGTGCGTGATCATCAGGGTGGTCAAGCTGTTTTCGGTAACAAGCTTATCGGTAATTTCCAATACCTTTGCTGCG
>JAFTPJ010000106.1 GCA_017463405.1 Clostridia bacterium | reverse complement strand
ATGGATGCTCCCGTGACGGGAGCCTTGCGCGTGGATAATCATTCCACAGGTGGCTTGGGATATAAGACCAGTCTGGTGGTCGCTCCCATCGTGGCGTCGCTCGGCTTGACGGTTGCGAAGATGAGCGGCAGAGGATTGGGACATACGGGCGGTACGGTGGATAAGCTGGAGGCAATCCCCGGCTTTCGCACCGACCTTTCCGCCGACGCGTTCCGCCGGGTAGTAGAGACGACCGGCATTGCCATTGTGGGGCAGAGCAGTGAACTCGCGCCGGCCGACAAGCTACTGTACGCCCTGCGCGACGTGACCGCGACGGTGGACAGTCTTCCGCTGATTGCGTCGAGCATCATGGGCAAAAAGCTTGCCGCCGATGATGATTGCATCGTCCTGGACGTCAAGACGGGAAGCGGCGCGTTTATGAAAACGCTTGCGGACAGCCGCGCGCTTGCCGAGGCGATGGTGGACATCGGAAAGCGTGCGGGCAAGCGGATCTGCGCCTTGATTACCGACATGGACCGTCCGCTCGGGCGCGCAGTGGGGAACTCGCTGGAGGTGATCGAGGCGATCGAAACCCTGCGTGGCGAGGGGGCGGAGGATCTGACGGCACTTTGCGTAGCGCTGGCGGCGCGGATGCTGTATCTGGCAGATCGCGGAACGCTTGACGAATGCGAGGCGATGGTGCGTGAGGCGATTTCGTCTGGCGCGGCAATGGAAAAATTGGTAGAAATGGTCACGGCACAGGGCGGTGATGCGTCTTACATCTTGCACACCGAGCGCTTTACACGCGCACGCTGTCAGCGGACGGTGACGGTGCCGTGCAACGGCTACATCGCGTCGGTGGATACCGAGCAATACGGCGTGGCAAGTCTGCTCCTCGGCGCGGGGAGAAGCCGCAAGGAGGATGCGATCGATCTGTCGGCGGGCTTTTATCTGCATGCCAAAACGGGGGACTGTGTCCGTCACGGTGACGCGCTCGTGACGCTTTACAGTACCAATGCAGAAGCGCTGGATGCCGCAGAGCGGACGATCCTTGGCGCGACACGATTCTCGGATCACGCTCCCGAGGCACGACCGCTGATTTTCGATATTTGCGAATAATAAAATGAATGATTGAACAAATATTCAAATGATTTTTCAAAAACTGCTTGACAAGGCGGCACTTTTGGAGTATAATACATTTGAACGTTTGTTCAATTGTTGTTTTACAGGAGAAAAGTGTGATGAAAAAGACTTACAAGATCGAGGTGGATTGCGCGAACTGCGCCGCAAAGATGGAGGAGGCAACCAAAAAGACGCCGGGGGTCGTTGATGCAACGGTGAATTTTATGATGCTGAAGATGACCGTGGAATTTGCGGAGGGCGCAGATGAAAAGGCTGTGATGAAGCAGGTGCTGAAGGCGTGCCGCCGTGTTGAGGATGACTGCGAGATCTTCTTCTGACGGAGCGGCATATGACACGAAAACAAAAAAAGATGCTTATACGCATCGTAATCGCCACGGCAATGCTGACGGTGGTGGCTTTGTTGCCGACCGACGGTTGGCTCCGCTTCTCACTTTTTCTGTTTCCGTACCTTTGCATCGGGTACGATATTCTGATCAAGGCGGGAAAGGGGATTTGGAACCGACAGCCGTTTGACGAGAATTTTCTCATGGCGATCGCTACAGTCGGCGCGATCACGCTGGGCGAGTACGCCGAGGGTGTATTCGTCATGCTGTTTTATCAGGTGGGCGAATTGTTCCAGAGCGTTGCGGTCGGCAAGAGTCGCCGTAGCATCGGCGCATTGATGGATATCCGTCCCGATATTGCCAATTTGGAGAGTGACGGGGGGATACTGACCGAGGTCGATCCCTGTGACGTTCCTGTGGGAAGCGTGATCGTTGTACGTCCCGGTGAGCGGATCCCGATCGACGGCTGCGTAATTGAGGGAAGCTCCTCGCTGGATACCGCCGCATTGACTGGCGAGAGCTTACCGCGCGACGTTGCAACGGGGGACACAGTGATCAGCGGATGCATCAATCTGTCGGGCGCTTTGCGTATCCGCACCGAGCGTGCGTTCGAGGATTCCACAGTGTCAAGAATTTTGAATATGGTGGAAAATGCGGGGGCGAGAAAGTCGCGCTCCGAGAAATTTATTACACGCTTCGCACGTATATATACGCCCGTAGTCTGCGCGTCGGCGCTTGCTTTGGGGCTTTTGCCGCCCGTTTTTCGGATGCTCGTCCTGCAAACGGCACCCATGTGGGGCGATTGGATCTATCGCGCTTTGACCTTCCTCGTCATCAGTTGTCCGTGCGCACTGGTCATCAGCATTCCTCTTGGCTTTTTTGCGGGCATCGGCGGTGCGAGCCGAGCGGGCGTGCTGGTCAAGGGCTCAAATTATCTGGAGCTTTTGTCGCAGGTGCAGGTTGTTGCCTTCGACAAAACGGGAACGCTGACCGAGGGACGCTTTTGGGTGACAGAGGTTAATCCCATCGGGATGTCACGGGAGCGGCTGTTAGAATACGCTGCGCTTGCCGAGGGCTTTTCCACGCATCCGATCGCGGATAGCCTGATGCGTGCCCTTGGAAGCTCGCCCGACCTGTCGCGCGTCTGTGACGTTACCGAAATCGGTGGACACGGGATCAAAGCCATGGTGGACGGCGATGCAGTGGCAATCGGAAATGCGCGGATGCTACGCGACGAGGGGATCGCTTTTGCGGAATGCGATGCGCACGGAACGGTCGTTTACGTTGCGGTCAATGGTGTGTATGCGGGATTCATCCTGATTGCCGATCGCATCAAAGCAACGGCGAAGCAGACGGTTGCGGACTTGCGCCGCATTGGCATCCGCCGTACGGTGATGCTGACGGGAGACGCGCACGCGATCGGAGAAGCGGTTGCGCGTGAGCTTGGAATTGACGAGGTGCGGTGCGAATTGTTGCCGCAGGATAAATTGTCCGTGGTGGAGCAGATGCTCGAAGCCTCTCCGCGCGAGCGGTTGGCGTTTGTCGGAGACGGCATCAACGATTCTCCCGTCCTCTCTCGCGCGGACGTAGGTATTGCCATGGGCGCCCTCGGTTCAGATGCGGCGATCGAGGCGGCAGACGTTGTGCTGATGGATGACGACCCGCAAAAGATCGTTTGCGCGATCGGAATTGCGAAAAAATGTATGCGCATCGTGCGCCAGAACATCGTTTTTGCGCTCGGTGTCAAGCTGTTGTGCCTCTGCCTCGGAGCACTCGGTCTTGCCAATATGTGGCTTGCCGTGTTTGCCGACGTGGGTGTAATGGTGCTGGCAGTGCTCAACGCAATCCGTGCGCTGTACGCCGGGAAATAGGAAGTTGAAGGTGGTTTATGGAATACGAAGAAATGAAGGATGCTTGTCCGTGCCAAGAAGTGCATACCGATCTTTTGGATCGTGTGCGTGCCGAAATGCCGGATGAAACATCCTTGTACGAGGCGGCAGAGCTGTTCCGTCTGTTCGGGGACTCCACGCGGATCCGCATTTTATCGGTGCTGTCCTGCGCAGAGGTGTGCGTGTGCGATCTTTCACAGACGCTGAATATGACACCGTCGGCGATTTCACATCAATTGAAGCTGTTGCGACAGGGGAAGCTGGTCAAATGCCGCCGCGAGGGGAAGTCGATTTTTTACTCACTGGCAGACGATCACGTACGCACCATTATCCGACAGGGGCTCGAGCACGTGGAGGAATAAAAATAGCGGTACCGTTTATACGGTACCGCTCAAGGCTTATTGAAGGGGATCGCCAAATCCCATCTCGTCCATATATAGGTCGTAATATTCCTCGCCGAAGATGTCCTTGATTGCGTTGCCGATCAAAGCGTCAAATTCCTCTGCGGAAAGGTTGGAAATCCATACTTCAAAGGCAAACAGCGCAATAAAAATGATCAGCGCAAGAATGCCGAGAATCAGCCCTGCGATTGCAAGTCCGCTCATTTTTTTAGACATTCGTGCGGAGACGATGGCAAAGACGACGGCAAGCACGCCGAGGATTAGGTTGAACAGATAAACACAGCAACAGCACATGAGAATACCGACGATTCCGCATACCAGGGATGCGATGGCGAAGCCACGCCCGACTGCGGATGTTTCATTGCTCGGAGGTACGGGCTCGAAGCTGATCTGTTGATGATCGAAGCTATTGTTCATGGCAGATACTCCTTTTTTGGTTTGATATTGATATTATAACATATTTTTTCCGAATATGCAAGAGGAAAAATGTTTTTGATTTTTCGATAAAATCTTTTCAAATGCGAATTTTGTGGTACAATAAGGAAAAGGAAGGGGGAGCGTATGAAAACGCGTATTCGGCATCCGCTGTTTTTGCTGTGCCATCTGATTATTATGCTCGGTGCAATCCTGATGCCCGTGTATCGCGCGTTGATCGCGCTGCTCCCGTCGCAGCTTTTTGGCTGTGCGTTGCACGATGTTCTGTTTTTGTACTGCCCCATGTGCGGCGGCACGCGTGCCGTGGAGGCGCTACTACACCTTGACCCGTGGGGGGCGATGTGCGCAAATGCGTACGTTACTGTGCTGCTTTTTGTTGCGGTGATTGCCGATGCGGTTGCATGGATGCGGTATTTCCGAAAACAAGAACCGCTTTTGCGCATTCCCGCATGGGGCTGGATCGCCTTTGCCGTGACGCTGTCCGTCTGGTTCGTCCTGCGCAATTACCTGATGATCGCGTACGGGATTGACCCGACAGGAGATCTCGGTGCGTTCTGGGCGGCTGTGCGGAGCTGACGGGATTTAGAGCTAGAGCTGCTCGTGCAGATTGATGAGCTCCAAGCCACCTTGCAGTGCGTAGGCGACAGTGTAGGCGGTTCCTCCACCGTGCGACGAGCGGAGATAGGCGACGCAGATATCGGCGCCGTCAACCAGTGCGCGGTTGCGTGCCTGCAAAACACCGCTATAGTAACTTTGTGCAATATAGCGGTGCGCGTCTGCCTGTGCCAGAATCTGCCGATACGTATCGACGTCGGCGCCTCTCCAGCCGTTCGTTTGGGTGGGGCAGGGGAGAATGAGCTCCAGACGGATGTGCGGGTGCTTGAGCCTGTGCGACAGGACATTCAGCGCGGCTATCGTGTCAAAGCCAAGCGCCCCGCCTGTGCGGAACACTTCGGCTCCGTTGCGGATCAGGCGATCGATTTCGGTATCGAGCACCTGCCACAGGCGCAGATAATCGCTGTCCGGGATCGTGCGATGCCCTGTAAAGCAGACGGTTTTCATCAAGATGCCCTCCCTGTCGTTTCGTTGCTACTATTATAGCATGATTTTTGCAAAAAGGAAAGGGGATTTTCTGAAAAAGAGGATAACTTTTCAAAAAACACCAAAAAATCGTATGACAAAAATCAACAGACACCGACGCATTGCACGGTGTTTTTTCTATTTTTACGGCGCAGTGTGCGTGCATGCGTTCCGTTTTGCACTTTTGCGTGCTTTTCCTCCGCAAAATTACAAAAAACTGTTGTTTTGTTTCGACCGTTTCCGCTCGTGTTATGGTGTAAAATAGTGTCAGAATACAAAAGGGAAGGTGAAATCTATGCAGGAAGAAAAAATCAATCGGCGCTCTGCGCATGCGGATGCCGAACAGGAAGCGCCCGCACGGGTGCGTATGACGGGAGCGGAACGGCTACGTCGCATTGGGACAGAGGCGCTGTGGGGATGCGCATCATGGATTTTGGGACAAGCCTCCATGGCGTTCGGAACGTATCCGTTGGGGCTGGCATTACTTTGCGGATCGGCAAAGCACACCGTCGCGATTCTGGTGGGCTTGATTCTGACATCCGTGAGCAACGTGGAGGCCCCCGTCGTTTACATCTGTACCTATCTTGCCGCGGCGCTGATCCGTGTGGTGGCAAGCATGGTGCTGGACACGCCGGACGCGCGCTTTGAATTGCCCGAGGGGCTTCGCCGCCGTCTGGAGGCGGTGTCAGATACGGAGGACGGAACGGCGGAAGCGCGGGAGGAAGAGTCGGAAACGCGCTTGCAGCGTATTCGCCGTCGGATGAAAAGTACAGGGGAGCGGTTGCGGACAAGCGTGCTGGCGGAGGAATTGCGAGACGTCTTCAGCGAAAGCGTATGCCTACGCATGGCAACGGCGGCGCTCGGCTCACTGATCGTGTCGCTCTACCGCGTGTTTGCAGGCGGATTCCGCTATTACGATCTGTTTGCAGTAATTTTTGCGTTGGTCATGACACCCGCGCTCGTGGCGGTTTATTCGGTTGCCATGGAGCGCAGGATCGATTCGCGCGTTTTGCGCACGGTTTCCGAGGCGGCACTGGTGTTTTCGTTGGTGTATGCGGCGCGTACGGTTACACTGCTCGGCTTCCCGCTTTCCCCGATGCTGGCGCTCTTCTTTACCCTGCTGATTTGCCGCTCGCACGGCGCGGTGCAGGGAATCGGAAGTGCTTTGCTGTGCGGCGTTGCCTATGATCTGATGATGGCACCTGCGTTTATGCTTGCGGCATTGGCATACCTGTTTTTTCATAGCATGAAAAAGGAGGGAAGTGCGATTTTACTTGCCTGCCTCTGCACGGTGTCATGGATGACCTACGTCGGGGGCGCTTCGGTTCTGCTTTCCATGATTCCCGTGACGCTCTTTGCGGGTGCAGCGTTTACGCTGGCACAAAGGCTTGCGGCGCGCGGGGAGGTGCAGGAGGATACAGAAGATGCGGATGCGGAGGTGCGGGACGAGGGAAGGCATCATTTTGAGAGTAGCAAATACCGCGATTCCAGCGACCGTTTTCGCGGGATTTCGGATGCCTTTTCCTCGCTTTCGGAGGTGTTTTACAATTTGAGCGACCGCTTTCGCCGACCGGGTGTGATCGATTTGCGGAGGCTTTGCGACGAGGCGTTTGATACGTTTTGCGCTGACTGTCCGAACAAGACCGTATGTTGGGGGCTGGAGTATTCCGAGACGCTTGGCACGGTGAGTGAGCTGATTTCCGCCTTGCATACGCGTGGCAAGGTCAGTGCGGAGCAGATCGGAGATGCGCTGTCGCACCGTTGCCCGCGGATGGATTCCATTTTGGATCAGATCAACCGCGAGTGCGCCCGTCTGACGGGGGAGATGCTTCGCAACAACCGAACCGAGATCTTTGCAATGGATTATGAGGCAGCGGCGAAGATCATCAACGAGGCGCTGGAGGAGGACGATGGCGAATACCGCTTTGACGTCGAGCTGGAGCGCAAGGTGTCGGAATATCTGAACGACGCCGGTGTACGAGCGGGGAGCGTGGCGGTTTACGGAAGCAGACGCCGCCGGATTCTCATCCGCGGCGCGGAGATCGAGCAGGCAAAGGTCAGCTTTGAGACGATGCGGAGCGATCTTGGCGAGATGTGTGGCTCGGAGCTGGGACAGCCCGTGTTCGAGGTGGAGCGCAACGTCAGCACGATGATTTTGCAGGCGCAGCAGAAGCTTGCCGTAACGGGGGCGCAGAACAATGTCTCGGCGGACGGCGGCGTCAGCGGCGACAGTGTCAATCTATTTTCCAACAAAAAGGATTATTTCTACGCGCTCATTTGCGATGGCATGGGGGCGGGGCGCGAGGCGGCGCTGACCTCGGGGTTGTGCTCGGTTTTTATGGAAAAAATGCTTCGCGCGGGCAATCGCGCGGGGACGTCTTTGCGAATGCTGAACAATATGATTCGCTCACGGGGCGCTGACAGCACGCGGGAGTGCTCCTCGACAATCGATCTGTTGGAGCTGGATCTGATGACGGGAGAGGCATACTTCATCAAGAGCGGCGCGGCACCGTCATTTGTGATCCGTAAGGACGTTGTGCGTAAGATTCATGCAGGCACGGTGCCGATCGGAATCATCTGTGCGCTGGATGCCCAGCAGACGCGTTTTGAGCTGCGCGAGGGCGACACGGTCGTGATGATCAGTGACGGAATCATGCAGAGCGACGCGGAATGCGAGTGGCTGACATCCTACCTCAAGGAGGTGGCGGAGGCAGATCCCGAGGAGATTGTTTACCGCATCTGCCACCATGCGGCGGAAAACGATACGCACGACGATTGCTCGGTGATTGCCCTGCGGATTCATCGGGCGGAGGAGGCATAAAATGAAAGAGGGAAACTTTCTGTTGGAAAGTTTCCCTCTTTCAAGGTTGGGAGCATCAAGCGTCCTTCTTGACGTCCAGAACCTGTTTTCCGTTATAGAAGCCGCACACCTTGCATACGCAGTGATTCTTTACGAATGCGTCACATGCAGGGTTGGAGCACTTGTTCATGCCGGGCATGGAGAGCTTGCTGTTATTGGAGCGTCTCTTGTCTCTGCGGGCCGCGGATACTTTTTTCTTCGGTACTGCCATGTCTACACCTCCTCAATTACTTATCTTCCTCATTTTTGTCAAACAGCTTCTTCAGCACGGCAAGCCGCGGATCCGGTTCCGACGTCGGGCAACCGCAGTCGCCGAGGCGACGCGATTTTCCGCATTTGGGACATAGGCCGGGGCAATCCTCCGAACACAGAAAGCGCATGGGGAAGGACAGAAGCAATTCCTCTCGGATCGTTTCATCGAGATCAAGCTTGCCGCCTTCAATGACGACGTACTCGTCTACGTTTTCCTCAAGCTGTTCTTCTGTGAGAGTGCCCTCCGCAGCGACCGTCCGTTCGAGCTGAACGGCAAAGTCTCCGCTGACGGGCTCCAGACAGCGTGCACATTCCGCGCGGTACGCAACGCTTGCGGTAAGGGTCAGGCGCATATAGCCTGCCTTATCGGTTACGTCTCCCACCACGTGGGCATCGCCGTCGAATTCCGCGCCATCCGGAAGATCCGGTGTCAGCAGATAATCAATATGAATATGATCCGTCTCGCCTCGAAGCATCGGGCGCATATCCAAAACCATGACCATCTACCTCCCATTTTCGGTTGACATAAAATGCGACATCTAATATTATAACCGTTTTGCAAGTGTTTGTCAATAGTTTTTTCAAATTTTTCTGTATGTTTTCCATCATTTCCTTATCGGCATTGACAAATCACCGCCGAAATGGTATAATAAATTATCTTATTGAAGGGACGGTGGCGCAATGCGATATTACGACAAAACGGTGGAATCGATGAGCTTTATCGAATATATGGTATCCGACATCAAGAACGAGCGGAAATTCCGCCGCGAATTGCGACGTCTTCTGGAGGCGGATGGCTTGGAGTCGCGATTTGCACACCTGCTCTCCCCCGACGTGTCGGTTGCAAAATGCAGACGCGAATTAAACGCTTTTTCCAAACAAGCACAAGCGTTGGAGGATGCACGCATCGGGGAAGCAACGCGTACGGCGGAGCGGATCGGGCTGAATAAGGATGAGCTCAATGATCTGCTCCGGCAGAATTATTTCGCATTTCTTCCAGCCGGGGATCACGTGGAAATGCCGTTGGACAGCCCGATCGCAGTCGAGCGCAAGCTGATCCTGCACGGCGCTGAATGCAAGGAGTCGTTCCGGTGCTCGAAGCACATCGAGCTGTCTGAAACAGCGGACGGCTTTTTGTTGGAGCTACTCGATCCCGAGGACTGTGTGCTCACCATTCCGTTTCAAGCAGCAGAGATGTCGGTGAATCCACTGCATGCGATGAGTATGATCGACCATATGATTTTTGGCGATGCGATCGCGTCACCGTGGACATTTTTGAGCACGTATGCGGACGGTATTCGCGCACACATCGATGAAAATTGTGCGAATGCGCAGGAGCTCAAGCTACGGCCGTTGATCCATTATCTGACCGATGAGGAAAAGACCAAGCCGCCGAAGCTGCTTGCAGAGGTCGCAGAGCGTCACGGCGCTACGGAGGTACTGAAAAAGCACGCGCCAAAGCGCGTAAAGCTGTTTCGCGAGCTTTCCAAGCAGAAATACGAGCCGATGTGGCGCGAGCTGTTCGGTATGCTAGAGGAAAGTCAGAAAGGCTATTCGACGGCAGCAGAGCTGTCCGTCGGCGAGACGGATGCGGTGGCGCATCGGGCATTGATGACCGAGCAGATGCGCGCGCACGGCTTTTTGGGCGAGTATCCGCATTTTTACAAGGAAGGTGCATTTCGGCGTCCGCGCCTGTTGCGTGCGTTCGGGGAGGTTTTTGTTGTCGGATTTGAAAAGTACGCTGTTCATCACGTGCTGTGCCGCATGATCAACGTGGGTGAGCGTGGAAACGTCGGTGCGTTTTATCTATGCGGTGCGGTGTTCCGTAAGCGCGCCGAGGAGGAGACAGATATTTATTCCTGCCTGTTCGACCGCCACGGCAAGGCGTGCATCTCTTATGTCAGCACGGCGCTTTTGGCAGAGGATGAGGACGCGGCGTGGCGGGAGAATTGCAGGCATGCGGCAAGTGCGGCGGCAAAAAGCGCGCTTCTGCTTCCGCTGACGCGTCAAGAGCGGGATTGCAAGCACGTCACTCGCGAGTCTCGGTGGCTGTTGCTTGGTATGTTTTTGTTTATGAGTATCTTTTTTGGTGTGGGTATGACGCTGGGAATGATGCTGATCGACTTTCTGACCGTGATGATCGTGACAGGCTCGTTTGCGATGTTCGCAGAGCAGTTTTTTGAGGTGCCGTGGTGGCAGATCGGCGTTTTTGCAGGTGGTGTGTTTGGCGGAGCGATGACGCTGTTGGAGCTTTTACAAAGAAGGAAGTGAGGAGACGCATATGAAAACAGCGGGCATCATTTGCGAATGTAACCCCCTGCACGCAGGACATGTCTATCTGATGGACGCGGCGAGGAGAGGCGGCGCGGATGTGATTGTTTGCGTGATGAGCGGTTGCTTCGTCCAGCGCGGAGAGGCGGCGATCGCCGATCCGTATGCGCGTGCCGAGATTCTGGTGCGCGCAGGTGCAGATGCGGTCGTGGAGCTTCCGTTTCCGTTCTCTGCATCGGGTGCGGAGTTTTTCGGTGCAGCGGGCGTGAATATTCTCTCGCGTCTTGGTGCGGATGAATTATGGTTCGGTTCGGAGTGCGGCGATCTTGATCTGCTCTTTCGCATGGCAACAGTTGCGGACGATCCCGCGTTTCTCGCGCGTTACACCGAAACGGCGCAGGGTAGCGGCGGCACGGCGAGCTCGTATTTTGATTGTCTGAAGGCATTGTGCGGCGAGGATGCCTGCTCGCCGAACGATATTCTGGCACTCTCTTATCTGCGTGCACTGCGCAAAAGCGGCAGTAGAATGCAGCCGATAACGGTCAAGCGCATGGGGAGCGGATACGGCGAGACGAAATTGCAGGACGGAGTCCTTCCGTCTGCGACGGCATTGCGCCGCGTATGGCGCGAGGCAGGCTTGGAGGCAATCGTACCGTTTTTGCCCGATGTGTGCGCGAATGTCCTGCGGCGTGAGGCATCGCAGCGGCGCGCACCTGCAGATCTGCGGTATGCGGAGCGCCTGATCCTCGGCACACTGCGGGCGGTCCCTTCCGACGTATTGGAAACGTACGAGGGGCTGGGAGGCGGTCTTGCGGGACGCCTGAAGCGTGCGGCAGGGGAGGCACGGAGCCTTGACGGGATGCTCTCACTTGCGGCAACCAAAAAATACCCCGACGCACGGTTGCACCGCGGAATTTTGGCGGCGTTGGTCGGTGTAACAGCGGCGGACGTGCGTGCCAATGCTTCGTACGTGCGGCTTCTGGCGGCAAACAAAAACGGGTGTGCTTACCTTGCGCAAATGCGCCGCGCTCCCGAAATCGCGCTCGTCACGCGGCAGGGCGATCTCCCCGAAGGCGATGCGGCGGAGCGTCAGCTTGCAATCGAGCTGCGCGAGAAGTCGCTGTACAGCCTCTGTTTGCCCGACGCAGGACTTGCGCGAGAGCTGTTTTGCCGCGCCCCCGTGATTGTTTGAGTGACGCGTGGATGGAAAAATAAAAAAATCGCAAGAAAATCGGAAAAAGCTCTTGACAAACGCATAAAAATCGTGTATAATTTGGAAAGATAATTTTGTTTTGGTATTGATTTGCGATATAGAAACGATTTTATCTCTTGTTTACCGGTGGAGGGGGGGATATAAAATGGCAGAAATCAGAGTCAAAGAAGGCGAGTCTCTCGACAGCGCACTTCGTCGCTTTAAGCGTGCGACCGCCCGTTCAGGCATCCTCACCGAGCTTCGCAAGAGAGAGCACTATGAGAAGCCGAGCGTGAAGCGCAAGAAGAAGTCTGAAGCAGCCAGAAAGCGCAAGTACAAATAATTCGTGCTTGCAAAAAAGAGCCATCGCAGTTGCGGTGGCTCTGTTTTTTAATTGAAATTATAACAGTTGGTTTTACTTACAGCTTGATGGCAACAGAACAAGATTTGTTGCTGTTTTGCCAAAATTCTTTTGTCGGGTATGGTATTTACATAAAAACTTTACGAAAAATACATTTTTTTTACAAAAGGGGTTGCAAAGTCGGAAAAAATGTGATATACTATGTTATAGTAGAGTATAGTTAAGATGGAGAGTGGGTTTTTACAGAGACCCGCTCTTAATTTTTGGAAGATTAAAAATGAGGGAGATACTATGAAAAAGAACACGGGAGGCGTGGTTGGCACAGTCCGCAAAATCGCAGAGCCGCTCACCGAGGAGCTCGGGTACATCCTTTGGGATGTGGAGTATGTCAAGGTCGGTGCGGATATGTATCTGCGCATCACCATCGACAGCGAGGATGGCATCACGATCGACGATTGTGAAAAAATGCATCGAGCCATCGATCCGCTGCTCGACGAGGCGGATCCCATCGAGGAGGCGTATCATCTGGAAATCTCTTCCCCCGGAATTGAGCGTGATCTGAAAGAGGACTGGCAGATCAATGCCTGCGAGGGCTGGGACGTGGAGGTTCGTCTGTACGCACCATTGGACGGAGCCAAAAGCTATCTCGGTGTGCTGACGGGTTTGAATGAAAACGGAGATGTCGTCGTTGATTGCAACGGAACGGCTCGCACCTTCCCCCGTGCATCGGTCGCATCCCTGAAAACAAGATATGTATTTGACAACTAAACGGGAAAGATAAGAAAGGAACAGAATCATGAACACAGAGTTTTTTACGGCACTTGATCTGCTGGAGAAGGAGAGAGGCATTCCCGCAGCATATATGATCGAAAAAATCGAGGCGGCGCTGATCTCCGCATATAAAAAGGAATATGGCAATAACACTAATGTGCGTGTTCTCATCGATCCCGCAAAAAAGGACGTCAAGGTGTATCAACAGAAGGAGGTCGTGGAAACGGTTGAGAATCCCGAAACCCAGATCTCGCTCGCAGATGCAAAATGCATCGCAAAGAAATATGTGCTCGGATCAGTGGTGGAGACCGAGGTCAAAACCAAAAACTTCCGCCGCTTGAGTGCTGCCGCAGCGAAATCCGTGATCATTCAGGGAATCCGAGAGGGCGAGCGTCACGTTATGCAGGAGGCGTACGAAACCAAGCATGAGGAAATCATCACCGCAACGGTCAGCAAGGTTGATTATGAGACGGGGAATGTCATTCTGGAGACGGATACCAGCCGTGCCGTTCTTCTGAAGTCCGAGCAGATCCCCGGTGAGACCTTTACCGTTGGCGAGAAGATCAAGGTCTTTGTCATGGAAGTCAACAAGGAGGCAAAAGGTCCCGTGGTTACGCTGTCCCGCGCACACGCAGGACTTGTTCGCCGCATGTTTGAGCTCGAGATTCCCGAAATTGCAGACGGCATCGTTATGGTAAAGGGAGTCGCGCGTGAGGCGGGTTCGAGAACCAAGATTTCGGTCTGGTCCCGTGAGCCCGATGTGGATTGCGTCGGCGCTTGTATCGGTAATAAGGGCGTACGTATCGCCGCGATCCTTGAGGAACTCAAGGGTGAGAAGGTGGATATCGTGCGCTACAGTGAGACCCCTGAAACGTATATTGCCGCCGCGCTGGCTCCCGCCGACGTGGCATTGGTAACGATGACGGGCGATCGCGCCTGCCGCGTGGTCGTATCTCCCGATCAGCTCTCACTCGCGATCGGTAAGGAAGGTCAGAATGCACGCCTTGCGGCACGTCTGACGGGCTATAAGATTGATATTAAGTCCACCTTTGAGGATGAGGAATAATCCTTGCTATGGAAAAGAAAATGCGTAAAATCCCGATGCGTCAGTGCTTGGGATGCAATGAACATAAGCCGAAGGCAGAGCTTTTGCGCGTGGTGAGAGATCCCGAGGGAGGAATCTCGCTGGATTTCCGAGGAAAAAAATCGGGACGCGGCGCATACATCTGCCACGACGTCAAGTGCCTGAAAAAGGCGAGAAAAAGTCGCAGGATCGACAAGAATCTCGAATGCGAGATTCCCGCGGAGGTCTACGACGCAATGGAACGGGAACTGGAAAGCAATGATGCATGAAAAGGATGCAGAGCGGGAGGCGTTGTTGCGCTCGCTGGGACTGTGTGCCAAGGCGGGATGCGCGATCTTCGGTACGCCGATGATCTGCGAGGCGCTCACAGGTAGGCGAAAGCCGTATCTGGTGCTCGCCGCCGCCGACAATGCGGAAAATTCCGCCAAACGCTTGCGTGACAGATGTGCGTTTTACGGTGTACGTCTTGTCATTTGCGATGCGAACGGTACGGACTTGGCACATGCTGTCGGAAAAACGGGGCATCTTGCGGCGGTTGCAGTGACGGATGAAAATCTGTGCCGTCTGGTCGAAAAGCATGTTGCAGGCGGAGTCGCCGATAACAAAAATTGAAAACATCCGAGGGATCTGCGGTTCCTACGGATCAAATACTTTATGGTTCCGCCTGCGTTCTGCGGACGCGGCGGAGAATCGGAGGAAATATGGCTTCTACTATGAATCAACAATTTAAAATCACCAAGCTTGCAAAGGATCTGGGGCTGAAAAGCAAGGATCTTGTCGATTTGCTTGCACAGAACGGAATCGAGGCAAAAACCACGCAAAAGGCGCTGGAGCCGCTGGAATTTGATATTCTGTTCGAGCATCTGACAAAGGAAAATCAGATCTCCGATATCGGAAGCTATCTGGATGGGGTGACCTGTATTCCCTCCAAGGTCAAGAAAGCACCTGCAAAGGCGAAGGCAGAGCCTGCGCCCGGGACAGAGGCGGCTTCTGTTGTTACTCCCGCCAAGGAGGAAAAGGCAGAGAAACAGCCCGAGGTGAAGGCAGAGGCTGCGGCGGTACAAAAGACACCCGAGGCTCCTGCGGCACCCAAGGCAGAAACCAAGGCGGAGGAAAGACCCTCCGAGAAGAAGGAGAGCCGTCCGCAGAACGACTCCGCAGAAAAGGCAGAGAAGAAAGAAGAAAAAACCACGGCGCCCAAGGCAGAGGAAAAGCCCGCCGTGCGCCAGCCCGGTTCTACGGCTCGTCAGCCTTATACGGGAAATCCCTTCCGCCCGCAGCAGAACGGTCTTCCCGGCAATTACGGTATGCCCACGCGTCCCGCAGGTAACGCACCCGCAGGTGCGCGCCAGCATGGCAATGCCGGTGCAAATAACAACGCATTCGGCGCAAGTCGCCGCCCGGACGGACAGCAGTCATCCCGCATGGGGCAGCCTTCCTTTGGCGGTAAGAACGACCGTGGTGCGGGATTCGTCGGTCAAGGGCGCAATGCTCGCCAGAACGGAAATCGCATAAGCAATCGGGATGTTGATAAGGGCGAATATATGCCGAGCGCACCGAAGGACACCTTCAAGGCACAGCCCATTGTGCGCGGTGCTTCCACCAACGTCAATCCCGACGGTACCCGCAAGGGACCGCGTGTCATCGATACGCACGGCTCAACCGTCGATCTTTCCAAATACGATGAACGTCTGGATAACTTCGTTTCCGATCATGATCATCTGCAGGGCGGCAACCAAAAGCTGAAAAAGCAGAACGGCGGGCAGCAGTCCGCGCAGAGCTATGGGGGTAAGCAGGCGTTCGGTAAGGGGAAAAACGGTAAGGGACGCCGCGGCGCAGCTCCCGCACAGCAGCAGCCTGTTTCCTATAAGCCTACCTCCGTGGAGCTTCCCGAGGAGATCGTCGTGGGACAGCTGGCTTCCAAGCTGCACGTTACGGCGGGCGAGGTTGTCAAGAAGCTGATGCTCATGGGTATGATGGCGACCATTAACCAAGTCATCGATTACGATACCGCGGCGCTGGTTGCCGATGAATTTGGCATTGAAGCGACGCCCGAGATTGTCGTCAGCATTGAGGAGCGCCTCTTTGATGAGGCGGAGGACACCGAAGAGCAACGCTCCGAGCGCGCACCCGTCGTCTGCGTCATGGGTCACGTTGACCACGGTAAAACCTCCATTCTAGACGCAATCCGCAACAGTAACGTTACCGCAGGCGAGGCAGGCGGTATTACCCAGCATATCGGCGCGTACCGCGTCAAGATCAACGGACGCGACATCACCTTCCTCGATACCCCCGGTCATGCGGCGTTTACGGCGATGCGTGCGCGCGGTGCGATGGCAACCGATATTGCGATTCTGGTCGTTGCGGCGGACGATGGTGTTATGCCCCAGACCGTTGAGGCGATCAACCATGCAAAGGCGGCGGGAATCGATATTGTAGTAGCAATCAATAAGATGGATAAGCCCACGGCGAATCCCGATAATATCAAGCAAGAGCTGACCAAGTACGGTCTTGTTCCCGAGGAATGGGGTGGAGACGTGATCTGCTGTCCCGTATCCGCGCTGACCCGTCAGGGAATTGACGATCTGCTGGAGAGCGTATTGCTCGTGGCGGATGTCAAGGAGCTCAAAGCGAATCCCAACCGACGCGCAAAGGGTATTGTCATCGAGGCAAAGCTCGATCGCGGTCGTGGCCCCGTTGCAACGGTGCTTGTGCAGAACGGTACGCTCCGCAACGGCGATATCATCATTGCGGGCACGGCGGTCGGACACGTTCGTTCGATGACCGACCATCTCGGCAAGGGTGTCAAAGCGGCGGCTCCCTCCGTTCCGGTTGAGATCACCGGTCTTTCCGAGGTTCCCTCGGCAGGTGACGAGTTCCAAGCGGTCGAGGATGAGAGAATGGCAAGAACGCTTGCCGATCAGAGACGCGACAAGGCAAAGGAGGATGTATTCAAGGCAAATGCCAGAGCCAACCTCAACGATCTGTTTGCGCAGATTTCCGATGGCGTCAAGGATCTCAATATCATCGTCAAGGCAGACGTGGACGGTTCGGTGGAGGCGGTCAAGGCTTCTCTTCTCAAGCTTTCCAACGAAGAGGTCAAGGTCCGCGTGATTCACGCAGCGGCGGGTGGTATCACCGAGGGCGACGTGACCTTTGCGGCGGCTTCCAATGCGATCATCGTTGGCTTTAACGTACGTCCCGACAAGAGCGCACTCGATTCCGCAGAGCGTCAGAATGTCGAGATCCGTACCTACCGTGTCATTTACGAATGCATCGAGGAGATCGAGGCGGCTATGAAGGGCATGTTGGCGCCCAAGTTCCGTGAGAATCTGCTTGGTCATGCAGAGGTTCGCCAAACCATTCACGTTCCCAACGTCGGCACGATCGCGGGATGCTATATTCAGGACGGTAAGGTCACGCGTCAGTCGCAGATCCGCGTGGTGCGCGACGGCGTGGTGATCTTTGAGGATAAGATCTCCTCGCTCAAGAGATTCAAGGACGACGCAAAAGAAGTTGCATCCGGCTACGAGTGTGGCGTAGGACTTGAAAAGTTCAACGACATCAAGGTTGGAGACGTGCTTGAGGCGTTTGTGATGGAGCAGGTCGAGCCCGAATAAACTTTTTTGGAAAGGAGAGGACCGTATGCATCGTGAAAAATCCTGCGGCGCTTTGGTTGTGCGCCGTGACCCCGAGTCGGGAAAGCAATATCTTTTGATGATCCGTCACAAGGCGGGTGGGCACCGATCCTTTCCAAAGGGACACATGGAAGCGGGGGAAACCGAGTATATGACGGCTGTGCGGGAGGTCTTTGAGGAGACGTCTGTGCAGATCCGCATCGACAGCCGCTTCCGTGAAACAGTACATTACAGTCCGATGCCGGGAGTATCAAAAGAGGTCGTGTATTTCCTGACGCACACCGAGCAGGTGGACATCAAGCCGCGCGAGGGAGAGATCGCCGAGGTGGAATGGGTGCCCATCGAGGAGGTCGAGGCCTCCCTGACGCATGAGAACGACAAATTTGTCTTCCGGGCGGCTATGAAAAAGCTGAAGCGGGACGAGCTTCAGACAAAAATCTGACAAAAAACCATCCACGGGTAACATATAGGCGCAGGCGACGCATATACTGGGAATGAAGTTTTATGCAAAGGGGTGTGCGGCTATGAAGATGCTTGTGTGGCGGGCGCCCGCGTTTCTCAAGCCGATTTTGAGGCGGTTGTTCGGAGGACGCGGAAGAAAATAACCAAACCAAGAAAAGGAAGGTAAAAAAAGATGAGCAGATATCGTATCAGATTGGACACCATGGCAGATGTGAACCGCTTTGTCGGCATTGCAACGAAGATTCCCGGCAAGCTGATCCTGACCGATGACGAAAACTTTACCGTAAACGGAAAGTCTCTTCTCGGTGCGATGTATACCTTTGAATGGGATCAGATCATCTGCGAGGCAGAGTCCGAAATTTATCTGAAGATCAAGGATTTCATCATCGATGAATCCGAGATGCCCGACGAGAGAAGCTGATAAAACAGCACCCGCCCGTGCGATTTCGCACGGGCGGGTGTTTTCTGTTCACTTGCCAAGCTCTGCTTCGTAGATGCTGTCTTCGGTCAGGGTCGAAAGAACTGCCTCGCTGAAATATTCCAACGGGTCGACCTGCAAGCCCTTGACTGTCATCTCCATATGCAGATGCGGTTCCTCGGCAATCTCCATCATTGCGGTATCACCGACGTGACCGAGCAGCTGACCTTCCAGAACGGTGGCGCCCACCTCAATCCCCTCGGCAAAATCCTTTGCCAGATTCTTATATACGGTGACACATTCGCCCGTGTGATCGAGCGCTACGCACCAGCCCATCATCGGATCCTCCCAGAGCTGTGCTACCGTGCCGTCGGCGACTGCACAGACGGGAGCAGATGCCTCGGTGGAAATGTCAATTCCGAGGTGGACACGGTAGTCGTTCATCGTGGGGGAGAAGACTTGCGTATCGACGCTGTGCTTTTTGCAAAGCGTACCGGAAACGGGGAGCACCAGCTCGGGAAGCTGATCGTTGATCGTGGGCTCGCTGTCACCGGGCGTTTCGTCGGTGCCGGGATCGGTGTCGGGCGGTGTGACGGTGGTGTTGTCGGAAGGGAGCTCATCTGTGCCGCCCTTGTTTGCACGGTTGGTTGCGACAGTGACTGCGAGAACGACGGAGAGCGACAAGAGGATGACGATGGCGCAGAGGTAGACTGCTCGGTTGACGCGTACTGCCTTCAGCTTTTTGAAAAATTCGGATTCTTTCCAGTTTTTCATTGTGTTTTTTCTCCTTTGATTTTTTCAAATTGCGTCCGCGGGGAGGGGAAGCATGAAATACCGACCCGCGCGTATTGCTGTCATTATTTTTGCCTGTCTTGGTGCTTTTATGCGGCATTGTTAAAAAAAATGCAAATTTACACGAATTTTTCACACGCTTTTCAAACGGAACTGTAATATTTTTGAACCTATTCATTGCCTGTTCATATTTGCATGATATAATATGAATACTATAATGACGTATTGTGTCCGTTGCACTTCGGCAAGAGGATACGGGCGTTGAATGAAACGGAAAGGACATGTTACCTTCGATGATTAAAATTGAGCATCTGATCAAAAACTATGGCACCAACTGTGCCGTGGACGACATCAGTTTTGAGGTGGAAGAGGGCGAAATTGTCGGCTTTCTCGGTCCGAACGGTGCCGGGAAAAGTACAACCATGAATATTCTGACGGGCTATCTTTCTTCGACGTCGGGAAAGGCTTGTATCGCGGGGATTGATATTCTCAAGAATCCCATCGGCGCGAAAAAGATGATTGGCTATCTGCCCGAGCAGCCCCCCCTGTATTTGGATATGACGGTAGAGGAGTATCTGAACTTTGCGTATGATCTGAAATGCTGTAAGCTGGATCGCCGCACGCATCTGGATAAGATCTGTGAGACCGTGAAGATCAAAGAGGTCTATCACAAGGTAATCCGCACCCTCTCCAAGGGATACCGTCAGAGAGTGGGCATTGCACAGGCGTTGATTGGAAACCCGAAGGTGATTATCTTCGACGAGCCGACGGTAGGTCTGGACCCCAAGCAGATTATCGAAATCCGCAACCTGATCCGCGGACTCGGTAAAGCGCACACTGTCATCCTCTCGACGCATATTCTGCAGGAGGTGCAGGCGGTTTGCGACCGTATCGTGATTATCAACAAGGGAAAAATCGTCGCGAATGAAAAGACCGAAAATATTTCCAATATCATGACAAGCAACCGCCGCTTCAACGTCAAGATCGCCGGTCCGCAGAAAGATGTGCTTGCGATGTTGCGTGCACTGTCGGGCGTCAGCTACGCGGAATCGCTGGCTGAGAGAGACGGCGATGCTTACACCTACATGGTCGAAACCGACTTTGGTGTGGATATCCGCAAAAAGCTGTTCTATGCACTTGCGGAGCGCGGCTGGCCGATGATCGGCATGGAGGCACTCGGCATGAGTCTGGAAGATATATTTATTTCGGTTGTCGACCAATCCGAGGAGTCGAAAACGACCCGTATAGTACCTCAAGCCAAGGGACGCAAACGCAATCAGGCAAGCGCCCCGGAGCAGGAGGTCGGCGCAGCGCTGTTTGCGGATGCGCAAAAGAAGAGAGCGGAATCCGCACTCTCCGACACTGACGAAGAGGACGAGGATTAAGGCAACGCCGTACAAAACCGTGACGGTACATCTGCTTACATAAATTACGCCAACCTGCACACTTTCATTGGCAATAGATCCACCATTGCCTGCTTCAATCTGGCTTGCTTGACGATATTTTTGACGACGCAATTGTATCATCAGATTTGTGCGGTATTGCCTTAAGGGAACTCCGCAACGATATTCCATCAAAGAAAGGAAACGAATTTTATGTTTGCCATCTATCGCAAGGAAATGCGTTCGTATTTTATCAACCCCATCGGATACGTATATCTGGGGATTTTTCTCGTGTTCTCGGCGTTGCTTTGCTGCTACACGACGCTGATCTCCGCAAGCTACAGTACCACAACCTATTTCTTCTACCTGATCATGTCCTTTATCATTCTGGTGCCGATTCTGACGATGCGTCTGTTTGCAGAGGAGCGGAAGCTTCGCACAGAGCAGATGCTTCTGACGGCGCCCGTGTCGATTACGGGTATGGTGCTCGGTAAATATTTTGCCGCGCTGACGATGTTTGTCAGCGGTGTTCTGGTCTCCTGCGTGAACCTGATCCCGCTGTACGTAATCGCCGCAAAGGAGACAAGCTCTTCCTCGCTGGTACATATCGGTCCCGCAACGGGGCAGATCGTCGGCTCGCTTGTTGCTGTGATCATGATCGGCGCAGCGCTGATCGCGATCGGAACCCTGATTTCCGCGCTGACCGAAAACCAGCTCTCCGCGGCGGTTATCACGATCGGTGTGATTGCGGCGATGATTCTTCTGAACGTGCTCAATCAGATCACCGATTCCTCTGGACAGCCCCTGATCGGTGTCTATGCGGTGCGCTTTGTGATCGATTGGATCTCGGTGATGAGCCGATACACGATGTTTGCCAACGGTTTGTTTGATTATTCCGCGCTTCTGTATTACGTTTCTCTGGCATTCGTATTCCTCTTTTTGACCGTGCGCGTTTACGAGAAGCGCCGCTGGGGTTGAGATCGCGGAGGATATGGTTTTATGAAAAAACGTTTTATCCGGAATAAAAAGGTCCGCTACGGTGGTATTACAGCAGCTTTGACTGTGCTGATCATTACGGTGACCGTGCTGGCGAATGCGGTGGTTTCGAGCCTTGCCAATCGCTACGGGTGGTACACCTATATGGGGAACATCGCATCCTTTGACGTGACCGAGGACTGCTTTACATTGCTGGAAAACGCGTTCGGGGAGGTTGACGCCGAAACCGGAGAGCGGCCGGAGGTAAAGGTGATCTTCTGCGATGTGGAGGAGAACGTAAAGGATTACAGCAATGTGAACTATTACCTTTATTACACGATGCAGGATCTGTGCGAACGCTTTGATAACATCAAGGTCGAGTACATCGATATTTTCACCAATCCGTCCGAGCAGCTTAAAAGTTATACGATTTCCGAGAGCCCCCTGACGGGTGATGTCGTGGAGACGCCACTGTATTCCACAAGCGTGATCGTGACAAGCGGCACGGATTATCACTACGTTTACAACGGCGTGGAGTTTTATTCGTATGAATCGGACGAGGCGACCTCACCCTGGGCATACAGCGGTGAGAAGGAGATGACCTCTGCGATTCTCCGTGCGATCGACAGTGAGGAACGATTTGCCTGCTTTCTGATGAATCACGGCGAGGTGTTTTACGATTACGAGCTGATGAATCTTCTGAACGATGCGGGCTATACCGTTGCGACGATTGATCTGTACAACGAACAGATTCCCGAAAACTGCGAGATCCTCATCAGCTACAATCCGCAGAGCGATCTGGTTGCGGATGAGATTTCGGAGAAATCTGAAGTGGCGATGCTGGATGCATTCTTGGCAGAGGAGGGGCATTCGTTTCTCGTATTTCTCGACAACGGAACGCCGAGCCTGCCGAATTTTGAGAGCTATCTCAACGCTTGGGGCGTGAGTACCGATTATGCGGAGCGCAATGGCGTTTCGTATCGCTACATGGTGCAGGACAGCTCGCAGACACTGACCTCCGATGGATACACCATTTACGGTGAGCACGCGGATGCTGCCGGGAAATGGGTGGGGGCCTCGGATTTCGTGGTCTTCCGCAACGCAACCTCGATCAGTGTATCCGATATGAACTATCTGGAGAATGCGGACGGAAGTTACAGCACAACCGATGGAAAGCGCACGCTCTATCCGCTGTACCAAAGCAGCGAGGGATCGGTTTCCTGGGCGAACGGCTCTGCCGTAGGGGACGGACCCTCCATGATGATGTCCCTGACCGAGCAGAAAAACGAAAACGGTTCCTCCTATGTCGGAGTGGTTGCTTCGGTTGAGTTTGCAATGCTCGATTACGTGCAATCCGCCGTATACGGAAATGCGGACACACTGTTCCATCTTCTGCAAAACACGGGAGAGGTTCGTACGCCCGCGGGCCTGACGATCAAGCCCTT
>JAFTPJ010000105.1 GCA_017463405.1 Clostridia bacterium | reverse complement strand
TTCGGTTTCCATCCTCTGCAATAAATATCCACTGTAATTATACCACTCTTTTCCGAATAAGTCAAATACATATTTTAAATTTTTGGAAAATTCCGTTCAAAAATACAGATTTACGGTTTACACGGAGAAAATTTTATGATATAATAACGGTATATTATACTTTATGAAGTAATATTTGCAGGAGGTCTTACCTATGCCGATCATTCCGTTGCATCTCAACGACCGCATCAAGCTAAAAAAACAACATCCCTGCGGGGGAAAAATATTTCGGATTCTCCGTGTGGGAAGCGAGGTCCGCGTGATTTGCGAGACCTGTGGCAGAGACATGACAATCGATCGGATCAAATTGGAAAAAGCCGTTAAGCAGATCTTACCGAGCTCCGCGGAGCCCGAACCGATGAAAGGAAATGATTGAGATGGAAATTCTGAAAAAAGCAAAAACACTTCTCTCAAAATTCAGGAAAAGCAAACAGCTCGTGCCGACGGCAGAAGGACAAGCCGTTGCTCTCCCCCTCAAAAAATCCAAGCGCGAGCTGTGGAGAGAGTACGGTTATCTGGCATTCTGCTTTCTGATTCCTGCGATTCTCGTTTATCTGATGTATTTCGCACGTGAGATTCATCCGTTCGGCGACGGATGCGTTTTGGTTTTGGATCTGAACGGGCAGTACGTCTGGTTCTTCGAAGCATTACGTAACTTTGTGCATGGGGATGCCGAGCTTCTCTACTCCTTCTCCAGAGCACTGGGTGGAGAATTTCTCGGAATTTATGCCTACTACCTTGCAAGCCCGCTTTCCTATTTGGTTTGCCTGTTTCCCGAGGATCGCATGCTGGAGGCGTTACTGACGCTCTTCATGCTCAAAGCATCTCTGTGCGGTCTTACCTTCGGCTATTACATGCATCGGACACTCAAGGAAACCAAGCGCCTTTCCATCGTTCTCTTCTCCTCCTTTTATGCGCTCTGCTCCTATGCAATCGTTCAGCAGAATAATACCATGTGGATTGATGCGCTGATCTGGCTCCCGCTCATCACACTCGGGATTGAATCGGTCATCAAATACGGTAAATTCAAGCTCTATACCGTCTCCCTCTCCGTTGCGCTCTTCAGCAACTATTACATTGGCTGGATGCTCTGTATCTACTGTCTGATCTACTTCTTTCTGTATTACTTTGCGCACGCGGAGGAATATAGAAACAATCCCTTGCATGAGAAGCTGCACTTTCTCCGCTCTCTGCTCCGCATGACAGTATACTCACTGCTCGCCTTGGGAATGGCGGCGCTGATTCTGTTTGCTGCCTTCTATTCCCTCAATTTCGGAAAGACTACCTTCTCGGATCCCAGCTGGGAAGTTCTGCTCAAGTTCGACATCATCGAATTTTTGTATAAACTTCTCCCCTCCTCTTACGATACTGTCCGCCCCGATGGGCTTCCCTTCATTTATTGCGGTATGCTGACTATACTGCTGATCCCCGCGTATTTTCTCTCCAAAAAATATTCCATGCAGCAAAAAATCTTTTCCGCACTTCTGATCATCATCCTTTTTGCAAGCTTTTCGATCAACGTCGTCGATCTTGTATGGCACGGCTTTCAGAATCCGAACTGGCTCAATCACCGCTACAGCTTTATGCTCTCCTTTTATCTGTGCGTGCTTGCCTGCCGTGCATTTGCAGATTTTGAAAACGTATCCCTGAAAGCCACGATGGTTACGGGCGGATTTGTCGCTCTGCTCTGTGTCATACTGCAGACTTACACGAGTGGCGAATACGTCGATCCCGATGATTTCACCTGCATTTACTTCTCATTGATCCTGATATTTATCTATCTCGCAGTGCTTGCAATCCTGCAAAAGGCGATTGATAAGGCAATGGTCAGTGCGGTGCTTGTCGGCGTGGTATGCATCGAGCTCTTTTTGAATGGGCTGTGGAATCTCAATGCGCTAGACGAGGATGTCGGATATTCCCGGTACAGCTACTATAACAATTTTCTGGATAAAACGCGCCCGATTGTGGAAACGGTACAGGAAATGGATACCTCCTTCTACCGTATGGAAAAGACCTTCTTCCGAAAGACCAACGATAACATGGCGTTAGGAATGCGCGGGCTTTCCGGCTCGACCTCAACGCTGAATAAGGAAACAATCAAGCTGCTAAACAAAATGGGATACTCTTCCAAATCGCATTGGTCGAAGTATCTCGGCGGTACCCCTGTAAGCGATTCCTTACTCGGATTAAAATATATCATTTCCGATCAGACAATCTACGATACTTACTACGACGTTTATGCAAAAGATGAGCAAAACGGTTACACCGCATATTACAATCCTTATGCGCTTTCCATTGCCTACGGAGTAGATGATGACATTCTCGATTTCCCGCTCGGCGTTGTGGAATCCGAGGAGGTTGAGGAAGAAGACGAAGAGGAAGAAAACAGCGCCGTCTCCGACGCAGTCGACGCATTGAAAAACATGCTGAATCAATGGCTGGACATTGAAGAAAACAATTTGAGCGAATATGAGGACGGATATAACAGCCCGTTTGAGCGTCTGAACGCAATGGTAACAGCCATGCTCGGTGCTGAAGAAACCGTTGAAATCTTCGTTCCGATTCCCGTGCAGTACACCGATACCGAAAATCTTCCTCTCGTCCCCCTCATGTTCTTAGGCGGTGAGCGCGGCTATAAGTCGGTCACCAATCCCGACGAGGACGGTATTATTTACTACGGGATCGAGATTCCTGTTGACGCAGAGATTTTCTTCTACGTTCCCACCAATTATCCTCGCGAAGTCAAACTTGCCGCGTCAGTTGACGGCTCCGCATTCAGCAATATGGGAACCTTTAACGGCAACGAAACAACACGCATCATATCCCTCGGACTCCAGGAGGCAGACACCGAGCTGGAGCTGCGGCTGACACTGACAAAGGATCAGTTCTATTATATTGACGAGGAAGAGTATTTCTATTATATTGATTGGACGGTATTCGAAGATGCTATGGAACGGCTCGCCGAGGATCAGTACGAGATCACAGAGTATACCGAAAGCTCCTTCAAGGGCAATTTTACTGCATCGCGTGAAAACGAGCTGGTTCTGACAACCATCGCATACGACAACGGTTGGAACGTTTACGTTGACGGTGAAAAGGTTGAGATTACCAAAGCGCTGGGCGGTCTGCTCTCCTTCCATATTGACGGAGCGGCAGGTGAAACGCATACGCTCGAGCTTGTCTACGCACCGAAAACGATCGCAATCGGATTTATCATCTCGATCGTCTCTATTGCAATCTTCATCCTGCTCCTTGTTCTAGATCACTTCTATAAATTCGGGTGTAAGGACCGCAGAGAGGCAATCGTTGTTGCTGATCCGAAGGAGGAACCCGCACTTTCCGATGAAGAAGGAGACGACAGCGAAGCGGAAGCCCCCGAGGAGGAACAGGCACAAGCCTCCGATACGTCCTCAAAGTCTCGAATCCAATCCGATTCCGAAGAAGAAAAACAAGACAGTGAAACAAATTTCCCCGACAGAAAGGATATTTAACCATGTTTTATTATATCAGCGGGAAGCTTGCTCTGCTCGAGCCCGGCGTTGCCGTGCTGGATGCGGGCGGCGTAGGCTACAGAATGACCATTAGCCAGACCACCTACGAAGCGATGCCCGCAAGTCGTTCAGTCAAGGAGCCCCCCACGGTTAAGCTATTTACCTATATGGCAGTGCGCGAGGACGGCATTGAGCTGTTCGGCTTTGCAAGTGAGACGGAGCTGTCATCATTCAAGCTCCTCATCTCCGTTTCGGGTGTCGGTCCGAAGGCAGCAATGTCGATTCTCTCCTTCCTGACTCCTGAAAAGTTCGCACTCGCGGTCTGCACCGATGACAAAAAGACAATCTCCAAGGCAAGCGGTATCGGCCCCAAGACCGCCGCTCGCATCATTTTAGAGCTGAAGGATAAACTGATGAAGGAACATAGCGCGGACGATACGGGGGCACTTTCTCTTCCGATCGCCGCTCCCACGAGTGCTTCACGCTCCACGCTGACCGATGCAACCGACGCACTGATGGTACTGGGATACTCCAAGGCAGAGGCGCTTGCCGCCATGAAGGACATTGACACCGAAAAGACAGAGCTGGAGGAGATCATCCGTCTGTCGCTGAAAAAGCTGATGAAATACTAAACGTTTTGGAAAGGATTTTGCATGGATACCAACGAATTTGATTTTGAAAACCGGATCATGAGCACCGGTTATTCCGCGCAGGACTCCGACGTAGAGTATTCCTTACGCCCGAAATCGCTGGATGAATATATCGGACAGGAGAAGGTCAAAGAAAATCTGAAGGTTTATATTGAAGCAGCTAAGGGACGTGGAGATCCATTGGATCACGTGTTGCTTTATGGTCCTCCCGGACTCGGTAAAACTACGCTCTCCAATATCATCGCCGCAGAGATGGGAGTCAACATTCGCATCACATCAGGCCCCGCGATCGAAAAGCAAGGCGACCTTGCGGCAATTCTGACCAATCTGAACGAGGGTGACGTGCTGTTCATTGACGAGATCCACCGTCTGTCGCGGACGGTAGAAGAAATCCTCTACCCGGCGATGGAGGACTATGCGTTGGACATCATCATCGGCAAGGGTCCCTCGGCAAGAAGCATCCGCATTGATCTGCCGCGCTTTACCTTGATCGGTGCAACCACGCGCGCGGGACAAATGACAACGCCTCTACGCGACCGCTTCGGTGTGATTCTGAAGCTGGAGCTTTACACACCGGAGGAGCTTGCCACCATCGTTCGCCGCAATGCGGGCATTCTGGAGATGGAGATCACCGACGACGGTGCAATGGAGATTGCAGGCCGCTCGCGCGGTACGCCCCGAATCGCCAACCGCTTGCTCAAGCGTGTGCGTGACTTCGCACAAATCCTGGGAGACGGAAAGATCGACTCTAAAATCGCCAATTACGCGCTGACCAAGCTGGAGATAGACGGCTTGGGACTGGACAACGTCGACAGACGAATGCTGGAAACCATCATCAAGTTCTACAACGGAGGACCGGTAGGCTTGGAAACGCTTGCCGCAACAGTCGGCGAGGAAGCAATCACGCTGGAGGATATGTACGAGCCGTATCTGATGCAGATCGGCTTCCTCAGCCGCACTCCGCGCGGCAGATGCGTCACCCGTCTCGCGTACGAGCATCTCGGACTCCCCTTCCACCCAACCCCTACACAATCCGAGCAGATGAAAATGTTTGCAGAGGATTCCGAACAATAAACAATCCAACCAAAAGGAGACACGCTAATGTACTACATTTATAAAATCACCTCCGATCACGTTGTTGACTTTGCGGCGGAGGAACTGAAAAAATATCTTCGTATGATGATGCCGCGTTGCGGCGAGATTGAAATTGTATATCATCCGGATGCGACTGACGGCTTTCGTCTCGGACTGATGCGGGATTTCGGTCTTGACACCGCCGAGGCTGCAGATACAACGCTCGATGACATCCTCCACATCGATACCGATGAGAACGGCGGTGTGATCGCCGGAAGCAATCCGCGCAGCGTGCTTTTGGCTGTGTACCGCTATCTGACAATCAACGGATGCCGCTGGCTCTTCCCCGGTATTGACGGCGAACTGATCCCCACCAAGGGAATTGAAGCAGTCAAATATCATAAGATGGCAGATTGCCGTTATCGCGGACAGTGTAACGAAGGCGCGGAATATCAGCCGAACATGATGGAGGCGATCGACTTCACGCCGAAGATCGGCATGAACATTTTTATGATCGAGTTTGACAATCCAAAGGCATATTACGACTGGTATTACGATCACAGAAACAATTCTAACCGCGAGGCAGAGCCTGTCAGTGCAGAGCAAGTGCTCCAATGGAAGCGTCAGTGCGAGGCGGAAATGTCGAAGCGCGGACTCCAGTTCCACGATATGGGACACGGCTGGACGGCACGGGCATTTGACGTTGACACAACAGACGGTTGGACAAAGGTGGATGAATCGCTTGTTCCCGCAGAATCGCGCCAATTCATTGCTATGATGAACGGCGAACGTAAGATGTTCCGTGGCGAGCCGCTGAACACCAACTTCTGCATGTCCAATCCTGCGGCACGTGCAAAGGTTGTCAAGGAGATTGCCGATTATGCATCCCTTGCAACCAACGTAGACTATCTTCATGTCTGGCTCGCCGACGGCAGCAGAAATCATTGTGAATGCAGCGTCTGCCGCCAAAAAATCCCGACCGATTGGTATATCATGATGATGAACGAGGTGGATGCGGAGCTGACCGCGCGCAATCTCGATACGCGCATCGTCTTTATCTGCTACGTCGATACGACGTGGGCACCCGAAACGGTCAAAATCAACAATCCCGATCGCTTCTCGCTCCTGGTTGCAGCAATTTCGCGCGATTATACAGAGCCTGTTGATGCAAATCTGGATACCGACTCGATTGTGATCAAGCCTTATGAGCTGAACAAATCCCCGCTTCCCGGAAGTGTGAACGAGTATCTGGCACATGCAAAACGCTGGAAAAAGCCTTGTCCCGTTCCTCAATTTGTATATGAATATCATTTCTGGTTGGCGCAGTATCACGATCTTGGTGTGCTGGATTCCGCACGTCTGATTTATGACGACGTTCGCGGCTACTATGCAAACGGCTGTCAGGGTATCATCGAGGATGGTTCTCAAAGATCCTACTTCCCGAACGGATTTGCTTTCTATGTTTACGCGTCTACCCTTTTTGACACCTCCGTAAAATTTGAAGATCTTATTGAAGACTATTTCTCCCATGCATACGGCAAGGATTGGAAAGAGGTTCTCACCTTCATGGAGCGTGTCGGCAAGCTTGTTAACTACGAATATCTCAACGGTAAAAAATCGATTGACGAAAAATACGGTAAATACTATAATCCCGCAATCGCTGAAGCTTGCAAGCAGCTTCCCGCACTCGTCGATTCCTTTTCCGCATTCGCAGAAGCGCACAAAAACGCACCTTGGCGTGCGCAAACCGTTTCCTATAAGCTGTTGCGCTACTATCTGAAATATCTGAACGGTATGGCTGAACCGCTTTTCTTAAAGGCAAGCGGAAAATCCAAGCAGGCAAAGGCTGCCTGGTGGGAGTTTGTCGAGCGCTTTGGTAATTGCGAGCTGGATATTGAACGTTGGTACGATCAATTCCTCTGCACGCATTCTGTCGGACGCATTTTTGGTGAAGCTGTCGCAACGGATCCTTCCGAAAACAACTGATCTGTAAGGAGATCTCTTCTATTTGAGCTGATCTATGATGCGGCGCATCGCACCGACGGCTACCGCATCGATACGACCGACAGTGTCAGACTCTACGCCTCCTCAAAAGAAGGAATCCTTTACGCACTTGCCTCCGCATTGCAGATCATCAACATCAAAAAAGGCGTTGTTTCCTTCCCTACCGTACAGATCGATGACTACCCGGACAAGGATTACCGCGCGTTGATGGTGGACCTTGCACGCAGATTCCATCCCGCGAAAACGGTGTTCCAATACATCGATCTCTGCTTCCTTTACAAAACCAAGTATCTGCATCTGCATTTCATCGACGATCAGCTTTACACGCTCCCCTCCAAGGCATTTCCGCTGATGCCCACCAAGGACAAAAGCTACACCTTTGAGGAAATCAAAGCCTTCAACGACTATGCAAAGGCGCGCGGCGTGATCCTGATCCCGGAGTTTGAAGCGCCCGGACACGCGGCATCGCTCAACCTCGCCTACCCCGACCTGTTTGCAAACACGATGGAAAAGGCAGACGCTACGTTGATCACCGAAAGCGGTGCCGTCGTGACGCAGGACAGCATCATCTGCGCAGGCAGTGAGAAATCCATGGCTGCGATGCAGACGATGGTAAAAGAAATCTGCGAGATGTTCCCCGATTCGCCTTACATTCACATCGGCGGCGATGAGGCAAACATCGAGGCATGGAACGATTGCACTGTATGCAAGCAATACATGCGCGACAACGGCATCGAGGACGTGGGTGAACTTTACAGCGACTTTATCGCAAGAGTCTCTCGCATGGTACTCGACCTTGGACGCACACCGATCGTTTGGGAGGGATTCCCCATCAAGGGCGCGGAGCGGATTCCGCGTGAAACGATCGTCATTGCATGGGAATCGCACTATCATCTGCCGCAGGAGCTGTTGGATGAAGGCTTCCGCATCATCAATGCCGCATGGCAGCCGCTTTACATCGTTTCCAGCCTGGTGCGCCGCTGGTATGCCAAGGACATTCTGAACTGGAACGTCTACAACTGGCAGCACTGGTGGTCGGAATCCGCGGCAACCTTCAATCCGATCAACGTCACCCCCACAGAAAACGTGCTCGGTGCACAAATCTGCGCATGGGGCTGTACCTTCGAGCAGGAAATCGGTCTTGTGATGGAAAACCTCGCGGCACTCTCCGAGCGCACATGGAACGTTAAACGCAAGAGCGATCTGAACGAAATGCTGGAAAATATGGAATCCCTTTTAAAGCTTGCGTCCGTATTGATCGCATAAACAAAATCCGACCGAAGCGAACAATTCTGTTTGCCTCGGTCGGGTTTTGTTCCTATACGTTAAAATTTCACAAATCACAGATCCTTTTTCATGTGGACCTTGGGGTCGTAAGCAATGATCTCATAGCCACGCTTCCCGTAAAGTGAAAGTGCTGCAACGTTGGTATCGTTGGTGTGCAAATGAAATTCACACATTCCATCTCTTTTGGCGGCTGCCTCCATAGCATCCATAAGAGCATTTGCGTATCCTCGCCCACAATAAGCGGGAACGGTCGCCATCAAATCGAGATATGCAGCCGTTTCGGAACGAAAATGATAATAGAAGACAGCGGCACAAGCCAACTCCCCTTCTTCGTCCTCAATAGCAAATACGTACCCGCGTTCCAAATTCGTACGTGCGAATTTCAAAAGATCGACACGAGCGGAAAGTGCCACAGGAAGGGTTTTGTCTATTTTTTGTAGAAACCGAAGAAAACAAGATTCGTCGGTGCAACGGATAATCGGGGGAACGGTGTGATTCATGGCAAAATTCTTTCTGTTAATCAACAATTAAATATCGTTTGCACAAACATCCTCAAAGGCCTCGCGCTTGACCGCGACGTAGCTCTCACCCTCGTGCAGCATCACCACGGGAGGCTTGGGAATGCGGTTGTAGTTGGACGACATCGAATAATTATAAGCCCCGGTTGTCAAAACCGCCAGAAGATCGCCTCGTCTGACGTCCTCGGGCATCGGAACATCCTCCTGCAAAATATCACCGCTCTCGCAGCATCTGCCAACGACCGAGCAACGGAATGTGCTCTTATCATCGTTGACACGGTTTGCAAGCAATACCGTATAAGAGGAGTGATAAAGCGCGAAACGCGGATTGTCGGTCATACCGCCGTCCACGGAAACATAGTTCTTGTATCCGGGAATACGCTTGACCGTACCAACGTTATAAAGAGTCATACCGGCGTCAGCAACGATACTGCGTCCCGGCTCCATACGTACGGCGGGCATCTTCAATCCCAGTGCAGTGCACTGCGCCTTGACTGCCATACCAACCTGCAGGATGTTGGCGTAAATATCAATTTCGGGATCCTCGTCGCGATAACGAACGCCGTATCCGCCGCCAAGATCCAATTCCTCCAGCTCAAAGCCATGCTTTTCCTTCATTTTGGAAGCAAAATCCAGCATGATCGCCGTCGCACGCAGGAATACATCCGAATCAAATACCTGTGAGCCGACGTGACAGTGATATCCAACCAGATGAACATGCGGCAAGGAAAGCGCATACAGTGTCATTTCCTCCGCCTGCCCCGTCTCGATCGCCGAACCGAATTTGGAATCCACCTTGCCCGTAGCAACCGCCGCGTAGGTGTGTGGATCGATACCGGGCGTTAGGCGCAGAAGAACTTTTTGTGTCAGATTCCATTCTGCTGCAATCCGCTCGATCGCATCAAGCTCCTCGCGGTTATCCACCACAAAATAGCCGATGCCATTATCCATGGCATAAGCGATGTCTTCGTCGGTTTTGTTATTGCTGTGGAAGTAGGCGTGCTCCAAGGGATACCCCGCGGAAAGCGCGGTGAAGATCTCGCCCGAGGATACCACGTCCACGCCCATTCCCTCTTCCTTCATAATGCGGTAAATCTGCTTGAAGGAAGCTGCCTTGCTCGCATATAGTGGCATAGCACTCTCACCGAATGCCTCACACATTGCCTTTTTATACACTCGGCAACGCTCACGGATACGGTCCTCGTCCATCAAATACAGCGGAGTTCCGTATTTCGCGGCAAGCATCACGGTATCCTGCCCGCCAAGGCACAGATGCCCTTCTTCGTTTACCGAAAGATTGTTACAAATCATGCTGTTATCCTCTGTCTTTAATCGGCGTCGATCATCGCCTTCATGTCATAAAGTCCTGCAGGCTTACCGCACAAGAACTCTGCCGCCGCCATAGAGCCCTCGGCAAAGAGTGCACGGCTGTGCGCCTCATGCTTGAGTGTAATGGTTTGCGTATCGGTTCCCACAATCACCTCGTGCTCACCGATGATATTGCCCATCCGAACGGCATGAATGCCGATTTCATCAGGCTCTCGCTTCGCCTGTCCGCCGCGACCGAAAATAAACTTCGCCCGCTCGCGGATCTCCTTGATCGCATTCGCCAGAAGCAAAGCCGTTCCGCTGGGAGCGTCCAGTTTGCGGTTGTGATGCTTTTCGATGATCTCGATGTCCGCATCGGGGAAGGTCTTTGCCGTCATTTTAGCAAGCTCCACCAAAAGCGCGATGCCAAGCGACATATTCGCTGAACGGAAGATCGGAATCTGCTCCGCCGCACGGTCGATCATGGCAAGCTCGTCCTCGGTATGACCCGTGGTACAGAGCACAACGGGAATCTTTTTCTCGGTTGCAAACGCCAACAGTGCCTCGCTACCCGTATGATGCGAAAAATCGATGATGCAATCGAACTCCCCTGTCACAGCACTCCAATCGGTGTAGGTCGGAAACTCTCTGGTATCCACGGGCAAAATGTCATATCCGGCAGTGGGAATCGCACCGCGCACGCCGTCCAAGGCAAGCTTTGCCACTTCTCTTCCCATTCTTCCTCCAACACCACAAATCAGTATCTTCATGTATCGTGTCCTTTCAATGATCAGATCAAATTCTGTTCGCGCATCAGAGCAAAGAGCTTTGCCTCGTTCTGCGGCTCCATCGTAGTCAGCGGCAGACGCAGGCTGTTCTCGCCATAGCCCATTGCCGCAACAGCCGCCTTGACGGGAATCGGGTTGACCTCGCAGAACAGTGCATTGACCAGCGGCAACAAATCCAGCTGCATCTTTGCACTTCCCGCAACATCGCCCGCCATAAACTTACGGCACATCTCACTCGTTGCCTTCGGCATAATATTGGAAAGCACCGAGATGACGCCCTTGCCTCCCAAAGATAGCACAGGAACGATCTGGTCGTCGTTACCGGAGTAAATATCCAATTTGCCGCGGGTCATTGCCGCCAGCTCTGCGATCTGCGAAATATTGCCGCATGCTTCCTTAATCGCGACGATATTGGGATGGTCTGCGAGCGCAGCCGCGGATGCGGGAAGCAGATTGCACCCCGTGCGCGACGGAACGTTGTAAAGGATGATCGGCTTGGTGCTGACATCGGCAACCGCCTCGAAAGACTTGATCAATCCTTTTTGCGTTGCTTTATTATAGTAAGGCGTCACCAAAAGCATCGCATCGGCGCCGACCTCACATGCAAATTTCGTCAGGTCGATGGCATAAGCCGTATCGTTAGATCCCGTACCCGCGATCACAGGAACGCGCCCGTTGACCTTTTCCACGGCAAATTTGATCGCCTCGCGATGCTCCTCGTCGGTCAGGGTAGAGCCCTCACCGGTGGTGCCGCAGGCAACAATCGCATCAATGCCCTCGGCGATCTGCCACTCAATCAGTCTGCCGAACGCCTCATAATCAACCTCTCCGTCCTTGAAAGGTGTGACAATAGCTGTTGCCGCACCGGTAAAAATTGTTTTCTTCATCATAATCCAGTCCTTTCTAATTTTGCACAGAAAAAGGCAGAGACACGCAGATAGAGCGTTTCTCTGCCCAGTTTGATCCTTTTGATACTCCAAAAGCCCGAACGGGATTCGATAGCGCTCCGCATTTCTGCGACAGCACGGCGGATCTTATCCGCAATGCCAGAATCATTCGTACGCCGCGAATGACCTTCGGCAACAAACCCTTTCCCGAATACAACGCCCGCGCAGGCTATCACGCAATCGGTACTATTTTTTGATGCACCTCTATCATTTGTTTGACATTATAGCATGTTTTCAAACGCTTGTCAACGGTTTTTTCAAATTTTCTTTATAAAATCCCAAAAATCAGTCGTAAATCGGAAATTTTTCGCAGAGCGCAACGACCTCTGCACTGACACGCTCACGGTTCCCCTCGAAATCGGTTGCAATGTCCTTCATCCACTGTGCAATTTTCAGCATTTCCGCTTCCTTGAAGCCGCGCGAGGTCACAGCAGGCGTACCGACACGAATACCGCTTGTAACAAACGGCGTTTCGGGATCGTTCGGGATTGCGTTCTTATTGACGGTGATGTGAACCTCGTCCAGTCTCTTCTCCATCTCCTTACCGGTGATACCGAAGGGACGCAGATCGATCAGCATCAGATGGTTATCGGTATCGCCCGACACCACTCGGAATCCTGCATCCTTGAGTGCACCGCAAAGCACCTTCGCATTCTTAACGATCTGCTTCTGGTAGTCCTTGAACTCCTCGGTCATCGCTTCACCGAGTGCCACAGCCTTCGCAGCGATGATGTGCATGAGGGGTCCTCCCTGCGTGCCCGGGAAGACTGCCTTATCGATCTGCTTTGCATACTGCTCACGGCAAAGGATCAAGCCACCGCGCGGACCACGAAGCGTCTTGTGCGTCGTGGTGGTAACAACATCTGCGTAAGGAACCGGGCTGGGATGGAGTCCTGCAGCAACCAGACCTGCGATGTGCGCCATATCAACCATATAGATCGCTCCGACCTCGTCTGCGATCTCACGGATCTTTGCAAAATCAATGGTTCTGGAGTATGCACTCGCACCCGCGATGATCATCTTAGGCTTGCACTCAAGTGCTACGCGACGCATCTCCTCATAATCCAGCATTTCGCTATCGTCAGATACACTGTAAGGAACGATGTTGAAATACTTACCCGAAATATTGACGGGAGAGCCGTGGGACAGATGTCCGCCATGCGCGAGGTTCAATCCCATGACAGTGTCACCGGGATTGAGGAACGCGAAGAAGGTTGCAAGGTTTGCGCTTGCACCACAGTGCGGCTGTACGTTTGCATGCTCTGCACCGAAGAGCTTCTTTGCTCTCTCGCGTGCGATATCCTCAACGATATCTACGTACTGGCATCCACCGTAGTAGCGCTTACCGGGAAAGCCCTCGGCATACTTGTTGGTCAAGACTGTACCTGCAGCCAGAAGCACCGCCTTGGAAACGATGTTCTCGGAAGCGATCAGCTCAATGTTCTGACGCTGACGGTTGAGCTCAAGCGTACATGCGTCGTACACTTCTTTGTCATAATTCATCAATTCATCAAAAAAGTTCATTTTTATACCCTTTCACTATAAAATTCATTCTAAAATCGGAACTTCCTTCCATCCCTGCTTTGTCATGGTGAGCACAGATCGGAATCCGCAAATCATCAACAAATTTGCAGTCTCATCAAAGCTGTGAAGCAGATGCTCCTTACAGTGTGCATCGGCACTTATCGTAACGTATCCGCCCCGCTCACGAAGATACCGCAAAAAACGGACTGCGGGATAAGGAGTTTTACGGTAGCCGCGTGAGATGGCTCCCGTGTTGACTTCAAAAATCACATCCTTGGTCAGCAGCGCATCTATCGCTTCAAACGCGGGCTTCAAATAGCGGGGATCGCTTTCGTCAAACATCTGACCACCCTCATTGAACTTGGTAACTAGGTCGAAATGCCCGACAATATCGCACTGCGTTTGATCCGCGATTTCGGCAACCGCACGGTAGTATTCGCGGGTATAACGGAAAATATCTCCTTTGCAATGCTGCTGTACCGCATCCAAAATTGACTGCGCATTCTTATCCACAACACAATATTCGCCATCCAAGCGCACGTAATGAACCGATCCGATGATATAATCGTAATATACGTTCGGAATTTCTCCATAGTAATCCAACTCGATTCCGCAAAGGGTCTTGATGCGGTCGCCGTATACCTGCTTCAATCGCTCGATCTCTGCACGGTACTGCTCGGTTCCCTCCCGTGTCATGCAGTATGAGGTGTCGATCGGCGTATAAGAATGTCCCGAAAAGCCGATTGCCTCCATCCCCAGTCGTATAGCTTCCTTGACGATTTCCTCGGGCGCATTGGCACCGTCACAAAAATCGGTATGTGTGTGAAGATTGCTTTTTTGCGGAGAACGGTAAACCATGCATTACGCCTCCTTACCCAAATTCACAGCAACCGTTTCTTTTACGTGAGCGGCAAGGACGGCGAGTGACATCGAGTTCACGGTTTCCCGATCAATCACTTCTACCACATCCAAATCAACCTTGGTCGATCTGATCAGCATACGCTTGGCAATCATATTGGTTCCCTTGGTCGTCATCACCACGATCGGTGCATTCGCACGCTTGGCAAGCAGGAACGCGCCCTCCTTGAACTCCAACAGCTCCCCCGACTTACTTCTCGTGCCCTCGGGGTAGATTCCCATAATCATCTGCTCGCGGTTCATCATCTCCCCTGCACGCTTGAGGGTACGCAATGCGCTCATCGCATTCTCACGGTCGATCGCAAGGAAGCCTGCGCATCGAACGTAGTCGCCCGCCACGGGAATCTTGAAATTGGACGCCTTGGAGATAAAAGCAATCTTTCTTTTTTTGATCTTACAAAGAACCACAATCGGGTCGAAATTGGAAAGATGATTGCTGACAAGCACAAATGGCTCCTCGGGAAATTTCTCCGCACCGTTCAGCCGCACCTTGACACGCAACAGTGTCATTAGCCAATCGGTACTGAATTGAATCAACGGATACACCCAATTGAGCGGCTTTTCGATCGGATTCTGCTTCGGCAAAAAGAGCGTCGAGATCCAAAGCAGACAGAAATACAGGGGGTTGATCACAACAAACATTCCGATAAAGATCGGAAAAAACCACCACCATGTGATATTCGTCAGTACAACCAGCACGCCGCTTCCGATGGCAGCAGCAACCAGAAAAATGTAACAAAGCATATCTTATTCCTCAACAGATGCCGCGACTTTTGCTACGCTCGCATCCTTCTTTCTTCCGGAGGTTACAGTATAGGAGGAGACGTTCAAAACCGTCTCGCCGTCAATCTGAAGTGATGTAGGACGGTCAAATTCCACGGTGATCTCATGACCGCGCATAATCCTCACCATTTCGGTGTGCTTGACGTGCTCGCCCGTAAAAATCGATGGAAAAACCATCAGCGTTTTCAGCTTTCCCTTTCCGTACATCAGTGCAACCGACAGCATCCCGTCGGGAGCAAACCGATCTTGCTCGGGCGTGACCATCATACCGCCGCCATAATATTTTCCTTTCATTGTGGGAGCAATCCACGCGCGCTTATATTCGGTCGCAACGCCATCCACAGTGACCTTTGCATTTGCGGGCTTGAAGCCGAACAAAAGCCCCTTGATCGCGATTCCCGTGTAATTGACGGGCTTATCCGATTTTTCCTTTAGCTTATCGCCAATCTCACAGCAATACCCGTCGATACCGTAGCCGATTCCGTTGATAAAGCGGTAGGACTTTCCGTTGACGGTAACCGTCGGAAGATCCTTGATGTATTTGTGAAGCGGGATCAGTTCGTCCGAATCGGGAGACACGTCATGCTTGAAATCATTTCCGCTACCCGCCGCAAAATAGTACAGCTTCTTGGGAAGCTCCGTGTCGAGATTGGCATTGATAAAACGGTTCAGCGTCCCATCACCGCCAGAGAGAATCACAATATCATTTTTCAGATCGATCGTTTTCCAGAATGCTGCATAATTCTCCACCTCGCGGATATCAATAAATCTAATCTCCTCGCTGGAAAGCTTGCTGATCAAGGATTGGGAAAGCACTGCACCTTGCTTATTCGCAGAAAGAGGATTGCAAAGAATATAATACATAAAACAGTTTTCCTCCACATGATAATCATTTCAAAATTTGAAAAATTCATATTATTATACCATATTTTCATTTCGCCGTCAAGTGTTACGACATATTTTATTCCGAAATATTATGTCCAAACTCTTCACCTGCCTATTGACTTTTATTTTTTGATATGATATAATTTGACTGTAGATTTCAAAATCCGCAATAAAAAAGAGGAATCAACCGTGAACCAGAAAAAAATTGCACAGCTTGCGCACGTTTCCCCCTCTACTGTGTCCAAAGCGCTTCGCGGCAGTCGCGATGTCAGCCCCGAAATCTCGGAGCAAATCCGTCAGATTGCATTGGACATCGGATATATCAAAGAAAAAAGCGAACGCAAGCTCTCCAATCTGCGTGATAAAAAGCCTCTGATCGCCATTTTTTGTCCGGAGATCATCAGCACCTATTATTCCCGCATTACATCGATGCTCCAGGAGGAAATCAATACACTCGGCGGCGAATCCTTCGTATGCGCCTTCCATTTTTCTCACGAAAAATTCGATGAGATGATCGATTCGCTCGTCGTTCGAAGCGGATGTGACGGAATCATCAGCTTATCCTCCTATCGCGGAGCGGAAGCCACACAGCTCCCGCTTGTGTATGTAGGCTCCTATGAAAAATTCAATCAGCGCGACTGTATTTTCTGTGATCTGGATCATGTCATGGAGATTGCCATTCACCACTTGACCGAGCAGGGGTGTCGAAAAATCGGTTATATGGGAGAGCGGTTGACCTCCTCAAAGCAAAAGGCATTTGTCAGCAAGATGCAAGAAAAAAAGCTGGTATTTGAAAAGGAGCTTCTCTTTGTATCGGAAAAACGATTTGAGCACGCCGGCTTTGACTGTGCGGAAAAGCTGCTTGCCTGCACGGAGCGTCCCGACGCCATCATCGCGGCATATGATGAAATCGCGCTGGGTGCCATGCATCTGCTTTCCGAGTGCGGCATCCGTATTCCGCAGGAGATTGCTTTTTTGGGAATCAACAACATCTCCTTCTCCTCCTATTGCGGAATCGGTCTTTCCAGCATTGAAATTTTCTCCGAGCGTGAATGCAAGGAGGCGATTCAAAAGCTCTTTCAAAATATTTTTGAAGGAACAACTACCCCGCAATGCCTGTGGTTTGAGCCGACACTGATCGTGCGCGAATCCACAAAGCGAATTGAATAAGAAGGATTTGGAACCATGAAACAACGATTGAATGTATTTCTTTTAACCGATATGGAGGGAATCGCAGGTATTAATGATATCGGCGAGATGGACCGTACCGCCGCTTGCTTTTCCCTGTCCTGCGAAAAGCTTTGTGCAAGCATAAACCTTGCCGTAAACGCCTGCTTCGATGCGGGAGCCGACCGTGTGTATTATCTGGACGGACACGGAGGCGGTGGAAACGTCAATGCAAAAAAGATCGACCGACGAGCGACAAAATGCTCTTTGGAGGAATGGCAGGAGCTTCTGAAAAACGGAGAGATTGATTGCCAGATTGAGCTCGGTGCGCATGCAAGAGCCGGAACAATCGGCGGCTTTCTTGATCATACCATTTCATCGACAAGTATTTATTCCATCAAAATCAACGATATGGAGATGAGTGAATTTTCTCTGCATGCCATTCTGTGCGCAAAATACAACGTTCCTATCATCGCAGTCATCGGCGACGAGGTTGCATGTAAGCAGGCACAGGAATATATCCCCGAGATATATTGCGGCGCGGTAAAAGTAGCCTCTTGCCGCAATGTGGCGACTACGGATCCAGATGCCGATCGGATTTTAGTCGACACGGTAAAAACGGCACTTGCGAACCGTGCATCGGTGCCCTGCATACAACTGCAAGAGCCTCTTTGCGTAGAACAAAGCTTTTACCGCACCGATATGTGCGAAAGCGCGCTTGCGAATTGTTCAGCGGATGTGCTGCGTGTGAATGCCAGAACACTCCAAAAAGAAGTTCAATGCATATCCTCCTATTTTGATCTCAAATTTTAAGGCAAAAAAGGGCGACAGCTTATAACCATCGGTACAAAGCTGTCGCCCTTTTGCGATTCGGTGAGCGTTCCGCATCCTTATTTTACGGCATCATTGTAGATGTGGCAGTATACCATTCCCTCATCCTCGATCGTCGGGAACGCGCGCTTTTGATATTGGGAAAAGTCAAAGGACAGCGCACGCTTCATGGCTTCCGTCAGGTCCCCTGCATCCGCCGGAGCAAACAAAAATCCGTTCTTTCCAACGTCTACCGCCTCTGGCATTGCGCCAATCTCCGATGCCAACACGAGTG
>JAFTPJ010000104.1 GCA_017463405.1 Clostridia bacterium | reverse complement strand
CCCCGACAAGACTGCAAAGGAGAGAGAATATCTGGCGGCAAAGGAATACGGCGCAATATTTCTTTCGCAAATCGGTGGCAAGCTGAAAAGCGGAAAGCCGCACGACGGCAGAGCGCCCGACTACGATGACTGGACTCTCAACGGCGATATCATCGTTTATTATCCGATTCTGGACATTGCGCTGGAGCTTTCCTCAATGGGCGTGCGAGTCGATGAGGACGCACTTCGCGCGCAGTTAAAGGAGCGTGGATGCACCGACCGTGAAAAGCTTGCGTTCCACAAGGCATTGCTCAATGGTGAGCTGCCGCATACCATCGGCGGCGGTATCGGACAATCCCGCCTGTGCATGTTCTTTTTGCGAAAGGCGCATATCGGAGAGGTGCAATCCTCTTACTGGACACCCGAGGAGATCAGAACCTGCGAAGAAAACGGCGTATATTTGTTGTAATCCAATAGGAATGCGGGGGAGGATGCTTTTTCAAGGCTTCTTTCCCCCCTTTTCATCCGTGCATAAACAGAGAAAGGAATCCATTTATGAAAAGAATAAACGTGCTTGCCTTACTGGCGGTACTTTTGATATTGATGACTGCATGCATCGGCGTGGAGAGCGGCGTGGAGCTGCGTAATTTGACTTGGCCTGTCGGGGCACCGCTGCCACAGGCGGAGGAGTTCGCCAAGGATTTGCCGGAGGGCTATTCTGTACGCTATGCGGAGGAATATACCTTCAACGCGCTGAAGAAATATGAAATTGAACTGATCCTGACCGATGCGGGTGGATGGGAGCGTCGGCAAACGGTAACGCTGACATTGGTGAATGACGAGGAAGCCCCCGGGATTGTAGGCTTGCGCGATTTGATCGCATATATCAACGGTGACGGTGTCGCATATCTTGCGGGCGTTTCTGCGACGGATAATTGCGACGGAAAGGTAAAGCTGCAGGTAGATTCCTCTGCGGTTAACCTGAAAAAGGCAGGGGTGTATCCCGTGATCTATACGGCGACGGATCTTGCCGGCAATGCGGCGGTGATCCGTATGACGATCACGGTTTGTGAGCGACAGGTTACGCAAGAGATGCTGAACCCCTTGCTGGACGAGGTTATTGACGATATCATCCATGACGGCATGACCTTGAAGCAAAAATTGCGTGCGATCTATGACTTTGTATACGGACACGTTGCTTACAGCTCAATTGCGGATAAAAGCAGCTGGGTCAGCGCAGCGTATGAGGGATTAACGACAGGGCAGGGCGATTGCTACACCTACTATGCACTGTCCAAGGCATTTTTTGAGCGTCTCGGAATCGAGAACCGCGACGTAGAGCGCGAGCAATCCGCAGTGATCAAAACGGGAGAACGGCATTTCTGGAATCTGGTCAATATCGGAAGTGAAGAGGAAGCGCAGTGGTATCACTTCGACGCATGCCACCTCAACGGTCTTGACGTACCATGGGGTTTTTTGATGACCGATGCACAGTTGGCTTCTTATAGTGAGCATCGGCAAAGCGCGTCCGGTGTGACCGACTATTTCTATGCATACGACAAGTCTGCGCATCCCGAGGTTGCAACGACGGTCGTTACCCGCATCAATTAAAGGAGAATGCCATGCAAACCAACATTTTGGAATATTTGGAGTCGACCGCACCGAGACTTCCGCAAAAGGTAGCATATTCGGACGGTACCGACAATATGTGCTTTTCTGTACTTTTGCAGACCGCACGGTCAATCGGGAGCGCCCTGTTGCGCACGGGATATCAGGGGGAACCGATTGCTATTCTGATGAACAAACATCCGCGCGAGATCGCGGCGTTTTACGGGACGGTTTATGCGGGGTGTTTTTACGTGCCGTTGGACCCGGAAATGCCCGAGGGCAGAATGGAGCTCATTCTGGAGAGCGTTGGCGCACGGGCGATGATCGTGGATGAAAAGGGTGCTAAACTTGCGCAAAAGCTGCATTTTGACGGCGCGGTGATCCCGTATGAGACACTTGCGACGGAGCAGGAGGATGCGCTCGCTCTTGCCGCCGTGCGTGCAAGCCAGATCGATACCGACCCGATTTATATTGTGTTCACTTCCGGCTCGACGGGGATCCCGAAGGGCGTGGTGGCGTGCCACCGCTCGGTGATCGATTACGTGGAGGCACTTTGTGATGCACTCGGCTTTTCTGAAGATACCGTTTTTGCCAACCAGACGCCGTTGTTTTTTGATGCGCCGCTGAAAGAGTTGATGCCCGTCATCAAATTCGGTGCGACGGCATATCTTGTTCCGAAAAAATACTTTCTGTTCCCGATGATGCTTTGTGATTTTCTCAATGAGCACAAAGTAAATACTGTTTGTTGGGTGGTCTCGGCTCTGACGATGATTTCGTCAATGGGCGTTTTGGAGAAGAATCCGCCAAAATATCTGACAACGGTTGCGTTTGGCAGTGAGGTGTTCCCGCTGCGACAGTACGAGCTGTGGAGACAGGCACTGCCTGATGCGCGCTTCTTCAATCTGTACGGTCCGACCGAGGCGACGGGGATGTCCTGCTATTGGCGCGCCGACCGTGCACTGGATGAGGGCGAGCCGATTCCCGTCGGTGTTCCGTTTCGCAACACGGGGCTGATGCTCATCAAGGAGGACGGAACCGAGGCGGCGATGGGGGAGACCGGTGAAATTTATCTGCGTGGCACCTGCGTAACTTTGGGATATTACAACAATCCCGAAAAGACAGCGGAGGCATTTGTGCAAAACCCTCAGCAAAAGGCATATCCCGAGATTGTCTACCGCACGGGGGATCTCGGCTACATCAATCTGCATGGCGAGCTGGTGTTCGTCAGCCGTCGCGACGCACAGATCAAGCATATGGGGCACCGCATCGAGCTTGGCGAGATCGAAGCCGCCGCAGCACGGTGTGAATTGGTTTCCCGTGCCTGCTCATTGTACGATAAGGAGGCAATGCAGATCCGCCTGTATTATACGGGAGACGTTGATGAAGAGGCGCTGTTGCGCTTTTTGAAAACCTATCTGCCGCGTTACATGATGCCCGGCATTTGCAAGCGGCTGGATGTCATGCCCTTGACACCGAACGGAAAGCTGGACCGCCGCGCACTCGCGGAGCGAAAAGACATCTGATTTTGGGATTTTTTGCATCGTTCGGCAAAAACTGCATTGACAAGCGCGGGGAATTGTGCTATAATAATACTTGTTTGAGAAAATGCGGCACAGCCGCAGACAAGAGGTTGAATATGAAAAGAGATTTGATCAAAAGTATTTACGCGGATCAGGACGCGTTCGGTGGGAAGGAGATCACCGTCGGCGGCTGGGCAAGAAGCATCCGCGACAGTAAGGCGTTCGGATTTATCGATCTGTACGACGGAAGCTGCTTCAAGACTATGCAGGTGGTCTTTGAACGCGATAAGATTGCAAACTACGATGAAATTGCGAAGCTGAACGTCGGCTCCGCGGTTGTCGTACGCGGCAGAGTCGAGCTGACGCCCGAGATGAAGCAGCCGTTTGAGCTCAAGGCACTGGAAATCACCGTCGAGGGAGCCTCCACACCCGATTATCCGTTGCAAAAGAAGAGACACACCGTGGAGTATCTGCGCGAGCAGGCATACCTGCGTCCGAGAACCAATCTGTTCTCTGCGGTTTTCCGTGTCAGAAGTGAGGTGGCGTATGCCATTCACTCCTTCTTCCACGATCGAGGCTTCGTTTACGTTCATACGCCACTGATTACCGGCTCCGACTGCGAGGGGGCGGGCGAGATGTTCCGTGTCACCACCATTGACCCTGAAAATCCGCCACGCCGTGAGGACGGAACCATCGATTGGTCGCAGGATTTCTTTGGAAAGAGCACTAACCTGACCGTTTCGGGACAACTGGAGGGGGAGACCTACGCGATGGCGTTCGGTAACATCTATACCTTCGGTCCGACCTTCCGCGCAGAAAACTCCAATACCGCGCGCCATGCAGCAGAGTTCTGGATGATTGAGCCTGAGATCGCGTTTGCAGATCTCAACGACAATATGCAATTGGCGTGGGATATGATCCAATATATCATCCGCCACGTGCTGAAGAGCTGTGCGCAGGAGCTGGAATTCTTCAACAATTTCGTGGATAAAACGCTTCTTGAGAGACTCAACAACCTTGCGAACAGCGATTATGAAAAGGTGACCTACACCGATGCGGTCGAGCTGCTCAAAAAGAGCGGTGCAGATTTCAAGTACCCCGTTGAATGGGGCTGCGATCTGCAGACCGAGCATGAGAGATATCTGACCGAGCAGGTGTTCGGCAAGCCTGTTTTCGTCATTGATTATCCGAAGGAAATCAAGTCCTTCTACATGCGACTCAACGACGATGGAAAGACCGTTGCGGCAATGGACCTTTTGGTTCCCGGTGTCGGTGAGATCATCGGCGGTAGCCAGAGAGAGGAGCGCTTGGATATGCTCCTGTCCCGTATGGCAGAGTGCAACCTCAAGGAGGAAGATTACTGGTGGTACGTCAACCTGCGCAAGTACGGAGGCACAAAGCACGCGGGCTACGGTCTTGGCTTTGAACGCATCATCATGTATATCACGGGTGTTTCCAACATTCGTGACGTCATTCCGTATCCCCGTACGGTGGGCAACGCGGAATATTGATAACCAAAATAAAACACAAGCCGGAGTGAATCACGCTCCGGCTTTTACACGGAAAAAGGAGGATTGCTATGAATACCGATATTGTGATTGTCGGAGCAGGCCCCGCGGGGATTTTCACCGCGATGGAGATGCTTCGCAAGGGAAGTAAGCAGCGCATCGTGATCGTGGAGAAGGGCAGAGCCGTGGAGGACAGAAGCTGTCCCAAGGCAAAGACGGGAAGATGTATGAACTGTAAGCCGTATTGTCATATCACCACGGGCTTTTCGGGCGCGGGCGCGTTTTCGGATGGCAAGCTGTCGCTCAGCTGTGAGGTGGGCGGAGATCTGCCGCAGCTGCTGGGAACTGATTTTGTGCAAGAAATCACCGATTATACCGATACGATCTACCTCGAATTCGGTGCGGATACGCACGTCGAGGGCGCGGAGGTGACCGAGGAGGTCAAGGAGATTCGCAAAAGAGCAATTCGTGCGGGACTCAAGCTTGTGGACTGCCCGATCCGCCATCTGGGAACGGAGAAGGCGCATCAGCTGTATTGGGATATTGAAAAGCATCTGCAGGCAAACGGCGTGGAGATTCGCTTCGGATGCGAGTGCAACAATCTGATCCTAGACGGCGAAAGATGCTTGGGTGTTACCGTGACACAGAATGGCGTAACCGAGGAGATCCGTGCCAAGCACACCATTGTGGCAACCGGACGTCGCGGCGCGGATTGGCTGGAAAAGCTGTGCGAGGAGCACAACATTGCGCATCTGCCGGGAACGGTTGATATCGGCGTGCGCGTCGAGGTGCGCAACGAGGTTATGGAAAAGGTCAATAAGGTGTTGTACGAATCCAAGCTGATCGGACACCCCGCACCCTTCAAGAACAAGGTGCGCACGTTCTGTCAGAATCCGGGCGGCTTTGTCAGCCAGGAGAACTACGACAACGACCTTGCCGTGGTCAACGGACATTCCTATAAGGAAAAGAAATCCGACAATACCAATCTCGCCATCCTTTGCTCGCACAATTTCTCCGTACCGTTCAATAAGCCGATCGAGTACGCGCAGAAGGTGGGAGAGCTGACCAATATGCTGGGCGCGGGACACATTCTCGTGCAGCGCTTCGGCGATATTCTGGACGGCAAGCGCACATGGCAGAAGGAGCTGGCGGAGTCGAACGTCAAGCCCACGTTGCCCGACGCAGTGGCAGGTGATATCACCGCAGCGATGCCGTACCGTGCAATGACGAACATCATCAACTTTATCCAGGCGATGGACGAGGTTGTACCGGGCTTTGCGTCGTACGAGACGCTTCTGTATTCGCCCGAGTTGAAATTCTACAGCAACCGCGTCAAGATGGACGAGAAGCTGAACACCAACGTCGAGGGACTCCATTGTCTCGGCGACTCCAGCGGCTGGACGAGAGGACTGATGATGGCATCCGCCATGGGCGTCATCATGGGACGAATTTTGGTTGAGGAAGAGCAGGGAACGAAATAAAAACACAGGCGGCAACCGCGGTTGCCGCCTGATTTTTTCACCAAAGAAAAGAGCTTCGTCAGTTCGTCAAAAGTTTTGGTCAAGCTTTTTCAAAAGCTTGCGCAGTGGAGGCTGCGTAAGCCTCCTCGCAGAGCACGGAGTACTCATGAACTTGCTTGCAAGTTCTTTCTCCTGCAGAGCGCGAAATTTCTCCTTCGGTGCTTTTCTTTTTGTTAGCTTTTTCTTTTGCGCCTATATGGTCAAAAGAAAAAGCGGATAAGGAGTTTTCTATCCAAAATGGATAGAAAAAAGTACTTGACAAAAATATATTGGTATGTTATACTATATTTACAAGAAGGCGGTATGAGTATCTAAACGGCTTGACATAAAATAGGTATATTTGATTCCGAGGATGCAAGTTGTCGGTTTCAAATATGGGTGATTTATGTAACGCATTTTATTTATTTGTGCCCGATGGGAGCGCACGGGATACGTGGGCTTTGTCGGGCTATAACTATGCCTTCTTGTAGCAAACGAATTTTTTGCAAGGAGGATTTTTTTATGCAATTAAAATTTTTTATGGAAACTGGATGTATTGACGACATTCAACACAAAATCGGGTACGATTTTAAAAACAAACGCTTATTAGCACAAGCATTTACAAGAAAATCTTATGCGGAGGAAAAGCACGGAACGCTACATAATGAGGTTCTTGAATTTTATGGCGATAAAGCATTGGAGTTTATCGTTATGAAAAAAATGAGTGAGTACTATGGAAAAATAGAGGATAATGAAACCTACTCTTCTTTGTTGAATGAGGGAGAACTCACAGAAGTTAAAAAGAAGCTTGTTTGTAGAGAAATGCTTGCTCACAAAATTCGAAATCTCGGTTTTCAAGCTCATTTGATTATAGGAACCAGTGACTATATTCAAAGAATTTGGAAACAAGAATCTGTACAAGAAGATCTGTTTGAAGCAATACTCGGTGCGGTGGCAATCGATTCGAGCTGGAATGTTGATGTGCTTACTAAAGTAGTGGATCACATGTTGACTCCTGAATTTCATTTTAAAGATGATTCGGATAAAAATATCGATTATGTTCAGTTGATACAGCAATGGTGTCAAAAGAAATACGGTATACTTCCGAGGTGTGCTATTTGCAATTGTGTACGCACATTTTCTTTGCTACAAGAGTACAACTGGGGAGAAAAAAATGCCAACTATCAGTGTGATTTAACCATCGGTCCTTTCTCTTTCCAAGCATTGGGGAAAACCCAAAGCGAAGCGAAAATTGAAGCTTGCAAAAAGGCATATCTATACCTGGAAAAGAACCGGTTGCTCTTTACTTTACGGGATGAAATAGGCGAGCCCGATATTGATCGCGCAATCAATCAACTTCAAGAATTGTATCAAAAAGGATATATCAGCGAACCCCGATATGAATTTTCAGAAAAGCACGACACCAATGGAAATCCCGTTTGGGAATGTCATTGCTATCTGGATTGTTTAGAGCAGGGATTTGAATTAATTAATGCATCTAAAAAGCAAGCAAAAAAAGAAGCCGCCTATCGACTGGTTTGGCTTTATTTAGGTGAGGTGAAGCATGATGAGGCTTAAAGAGTTACGATCGAAAAAAGGAGTTACACAAGAAGCGGTTGCGGTTGGAATTGGATGCTCCGCTAATAATTATTCCCGTTATGAACGAGGGGAAAGAGAGCCTGATATTGGCACGCTGAAAAAATTATCAAAATATTATTGCGTTAGTATTGATTATATCGTTTTCAATGATTGAACAGGGGGAACTAAATGATTGATATTAATGATTATAGAGAAGAAAAATCTTGCATATATAAAGATGAAGAATATTTAGTGAGGGATAATGGTGCAATTTTCAGAAAATCACGACCGAATCAAAATG
>JAFTPJ010000103.1 GCA_017463405.1 Clostridia bacterium | reverse complement strand
TACGACCTTGCCGCGTGGGTGGTCTCGGACTTCCCCAAGTCCGAGCAGGATGCGCTGTTCGACGCCTTCGGTTGCGTTTGCGATGGCATCCAAAGGATTCTTGACGGCGACTTTGACGGTGCGCAAATGCTCTGCAATTCCCACAAGCCCAAATCCACCGAAATCTGACAGAAAGAGCAAGCCATGAGCCTTTTAACCCAATGCATCCGAAGCGATCCCGAATATCTCCAACTGCTACACGTCGCGGAGCGAAACTTCCGCGACAAGCCGCTTCCCATCCTCGCCAGCGGTCTGTGCGACGGCGCGTCCGACGCCTTCCTCGTCTCCCTGATTGAGGATACGAAAAAGGCACGCGGCAACGCCCCCGCGCTTTTCCTCTGTCCCGAGGAAAAGGACTGTATCCGCCTGCTCGGTGTGCTGGAGCGCTGTGGGATCCGCGCCGCCTTTTACATGGCGCGCGACCTGACCTTCTATAACATTACCGCCTCCCATGAGTACGAGCATGAGAGGCTTCGCGTGTTGTCGGGACTGCTTTGCGGCGACTACGATGTAGTCATCACCACGCCAGACGCAGCCCTCGGCTACACCGTACCGCCCGAAAAGCTGAAGGCGGCAATCCTACAGATCGACGAATACGCAAGCATCGATCCAAAAGCACTTGCGAAAAAGCTGATCTTGGCGGGTTATGCTCGTGCAGATCTCGTCGACAGCCCCGGGCAATTCGCTCTGCGCGGCGGCATTCTTGATATCTACCCGCCTTACGGTACCTTTGCCGACCGCGATGGCGGCAACAAAAGCGGCACGTACGCGCTCCGCATCGAATTTTTCGGTGATGACATCGACCGCATGGGTCTGTTCGATCCCGAAACACAGCGAATGTCCGAAACCGTAACAGCGGCACAATTTCCGCCCGCTCGCGAGCTTCTGACAACGTCCGAAATTCTGGAAGCCCTCAAAAAAGCAGTCTCCGCACAATTCAAATCCACGCACGACGAGCGCGTGCTGGAGGAGCTGGTCAAGGAAAGAAGTGCGATCGAGTGCGCGATGAGCGGCAGCCGCGACGTGCATTTTCTGGATAAATATATCACACTCGTATATCCCGAGCGCGCATCACTCCTCGATTATTTTTCCGAGCGCACGCTCGTCTGCATCCGCGGAACGAACGCGGTCAACGACCGCCTCAAGGCATCGCAGTGGCACCTAAACCAAACCGTGACAGAGCTTTTGGAGGGTGGTACAATCGCACCGAAATACACCGATTATTCCAAGCCCGATACGGCATTGGAGTTGTTTTACGATGCAAGCGTTACGGTTCACGTCGATTCCATCGCACACAGCGTCAGCGACAAGCGCCTTTCAGGGCTGTTCGGATTTCGTACCCGGCACACGGTCACCTACGTTGAAAACGAGGAGCTGTTCCTTGAGGATCTGCGTAGCTATGTGCAGGGCGGCTATCGCTGTCTTGTGGTCGTGGAAAACGAGCCGGAGGCACTTTCCACCGAGAAAAAGTTGACTGAAAACGGCTTTGTCGTTGCGCCCGAGGCAGATACCCCCGACGCAATGGAACGCGGCACGGTAGCGGTCATCTACAAAAACGCCCTGCCCGGCTTTGAGCTGATCGTCCCGAAATTCGCTGTGCTTTCGATGGGAGTCGATCCCCGCGTCGGCACGCTCTCCCTGTCCGGCAAGGCGGCAATCCGCAAGAAAAAGAAGAAAAACACCAAGAGCATCCTCTCCTACGCCGAGCTGGAAACCGGCGACTACGTGGTGCACGAATCCTACGGTATCGGTCAGTACACCGGCATTGAAACCCTGACCTGCGACGGCATCACGCGCGACTATATCGGCATTCAGTATGCGGGCACGGATAAGCTGTTCGTACCTGTGGAAAAGCTGGAAAAGGTGTCGAAATATATCGGCGCACACTCCGACGACGGTCTTGTCAAGCTCTCCAAAATGGGGGGGGAAAGCTGGAAAAAATCAACCTCCCGCGCAAAGGCGGCAGTCAAGGACATGGCGAAGGATCTGATCCGTCTGTACGCAGAGCGTCTGCGCCGTCCGGGACACGCTTTTCCCGCCGATGACAGCTATCAGAAATCTTTTGAAGAGGCATTCCCATATGAGGAAACCGAAAGTCAGCTCTCTGCCTCAGATGAAATCAAAGGCGATATGATGAAGGCAATCCCGATGGACCGTTTGCTTTGCGGCGACGTCGGCTATGGAAAAACCGAGGTCGCGCTCCGCGCGGCTTACAAAGCAGTGCTTGGCGGCAAGCAGGTGGCGATTCTGGTTCCCACCACGCTTCTTGCACTCCAGCATTACCAGACCATCGTCAGCCGTATGCGCGCATTCGCGGTCAACGTCGATATGATCTCGCGCTTCCGCTCATCCAAGCAGCAATCACAAACGCTCCGACGCTTGGGACGCGGTGAGGTCGATATCATTGTCGGCACGCACCGCCTGTTATCCAAGGATATTAAATTCCACGACCTCGGTCTGGTCATCATCGACGAGGAACAGCGCTTCGGTGTCGCACAAAAGGAAAAGCTCAAGCAGATCTGCGACGGCGTTGACGTGCTCTCACTCTCCGCAACACCGATTCCCCGCACGCTGAACATGGCAATGGGCGGCATCCGAGACATTTCGATCCTCGACGATGCCCCCGGCGACCGCCTGCCCGTGCAGACCTACGTGCTGGAAAAAGACGGACTCATCATCGAGGAGGCGATCCGTCGTGAGCTTCGCCGTGGCGGTCAGATCTTCTATCTGTACAACAACGTGGAAAACATCAATACAATCGCCGCACAGCTCTCGGCACAGATTCCCGAGGCGCGCATCACCGTCGCGCACGGAAAGATGGAGAAGGAGGAGCTGGAGAAAATCTGGGAGCGGATGCTGGTGGGCGAGATCGACATTCTTGTCTGCACCACCATCATCGAAACGGGCGTGGATATTCCGAACGCGAATACACTGATCGTGGAAAATGCACACCGCCTGGGACTTTCTCAACTGCATCAGATCCGAGGACGCATCGGACGATCCTCGCGACGTGCGTATGCGTATTTCACCTATCCCGCCTTCAAGGCGATTCCCGAGATCGCGCAAAAGCGTCTGGAGGCAATCCGTGAGTATGCCGAGTTCGGCGCGGGCTTCAAGATCGCACTCCGTGACATGGAAATTCGCGGTGCGGGCAACATCCTCGGCGCGCAGCAACACGGACACCTGGACGCAATCGGTTACGATCTGTATATCAAGCTGCTCAACCGTGCGGTTCTGGAGGAAAAGGGAGAAGAACAGGAGGCGGAGGTGGAATGCACGGTCACCTTGCAGTTCGATGCATTTCTGCCCGAAAAATACGTCCCCTACCCGGCACAGCGTATGGCGCTGTATAAAAAGATCGCACTCATCGCGACAGAGGAAGACCTGCAGGACATCACCGACGAGCTGGTCGACCGATTTGGCGAGCCGCCCACCCCGACGCAGAATCTGTTGCGCATCGCGCTGATCCACACGGCGGCGGTCAGGTGCGGCATTACCTCAATCCGTCAGGACAGCACAGGCATCCATATCACACCGCAAAAGATGGATTTTGATATCTGGTCGGAGCTCTCCCGCCTCTTCCCCGGGCGCATGCGAATGGTCATGGCAGGTGAGCCGCACATCTGCCTGCGTCTGCAAAAAGAAGACGATCCGCTCCCCTTCATTCACAAAATGTTTGAAAAATATACAGAAATTCGTCATCAAACGGTATAGACAAACCCACAAAAATCCGTTATAATAAAGGACAGAGTTTTGCTCCGACAAAGAAAGGACCCTTCCATATGAAAAAAATTATTTTGCGCACGGCGGCGCTCCTGCTTGCGCTGATCCTCACACTTCTCATTCTTCCCTCCTGTGCCAACACCGGAACACCACTTCTGACGCTGGAGGTTGACGGTAATACCTACACCTATTCGGTCAATCTGTATGAGCTCTATCTGTCGGCACTGAAGGGAAACATGGTCGCATCCGGTGCAACGGTCAACGGCGCATCCGCCGCCACCGACAAATTCTGGAACAGCATGGACACCCTTGACGGAACGCTGCAAACGCTGAATGATTATTATCTCGCGATCGCGCTGGAGGAATGCAAAAACGTGCTGATTGCACAGTATCTGTTTGACGACTACGGACTGACTCTCTCCGAGACGGAAAAGGAGCAGATTGAGAATGATCTGAACGAGCTGGTACTGACTGACGGCGGCGGATCCAAAAACAAGCTCAATTCGGTGCTCTCTACCTACGGCGTCAATTACGACATGATGCGCGAACACTATACCAACATGGCAAAGATCAATGCGGTGCGGAACCATTTGTATTCTCTGCTCGGTGACAACATCAAACAGGAATATCTGGAAGAAAATTACGTCCATTTCCAACAAATTTTCCTTGCAAACTACAATTATGTGTACGTCACCGATGACAACGGCGACGTGATCTATTACAACACATCCGACAGCTCGATCTGCTATAAAAAGACCTCCTACACCAAAACCGAAGACGGAAAAATCGTTTACTACACCGATGACACCTATTCCCACATCTCCTACGACAAAAGCAACGGCGAGCCCTCCTATAAAATCACCTCGGACGGTCTTTCCTATGAAACAACGCCGAAGAACGCAGAGGAGTTGGAGGCGCTTAGAAATCGCGCAACGATTGTTTTCAATCAGACGCAATACGTAACGGAGGCTGAATTCGAAGTCGCGATCGCCGAAGAAAGCGATGATGCGGATGCCGCCGCAGCCTACACGGACGGCTATTATCTGAAAAAAGGAACAGACTACTCTGCAACCGACGAGGACTATCTCTATCTGGATATGATCGTGGAGGAACTGGAAAACATGGAGGTCGGCGAGGTGATCAAGGTCGAATCGGCAATGGGCTACCATATCGTCAAAAAATATGAAATCACCGAAAAAGCATACAACATGGAAGAAAACGAGGTCTGGTTCAGCTCCTTCGAAACCGAATTGACCAATCACGTATTTGCCGAGCAGGCGACACCTTATTACGAACAGATCAAAATCGATGAAACGGTGCTTGCCGAAGCAAAAAACATGAAACAGGTCGCAGTCAATCATTTTTATTACTGATTTTTTGCAAAAAGACTTGACAAATGCACAAACCCGTGTTATACTACACTCGTTTCATACCAAACAACCGCATAAAATCGGGGGTGCTGTCCGAGAGACGGCTGAGATGGCGAATGCCGAACCCTTTCACCTGATACGGATAATACCGGCGTAGGGAGATTGTTCATTTGTCACCTTTTTCTGACAAAATAGATTGACCACACGGAGATTTCGTGCGGTCAATTTTATTTTTCAGGAGGTGCTTTTTATGCACAGCATTGAAACAACCAAGCGTCTTACCATGTCCGCCATGATGATTGCCATCGCGGCAGTGCTCGCATTCGTCTGCGGGCTGATTCCCTTTCTTCATCTCCCATTCGGCGGCGGATTTACGATTGCCAGTATGCTGCCAATCGTCGTCATCTCCTATATGTACGGCATCCGCTGGGGACTATTCTCTTCCCTCGTATACGCGGTCATTCAGGTCCTGATGGATCTGATGCTTGGCACCGGCGGATCGGTGATCATGGCACTCTTCATGCCGCAATCCGACGGCTATATGGGCGCGTTTGCGGGCATTTGCATCCTGCTTTTAGATTACCTCGCTGCCTACACCGTGCTGGGACTCGGCGGGCTGTTCCGCAATCGGATACAGAACAAGGCGCTATCCCTTTGCGTCGGCGCTATCGTTGCGCTATCGCTCCGCTATCTCGTCCACATCGTATCGGGATATATCTTCTATGGTGCGTGGGCGGAATGGTTCTTCTCGCAGGAGGGCTTTACGTTCGGCCATATGGTGCTTGACGTTATGTCGGGACAAATGCTTGCGCTCTTCTATTCGATCGTCTACAACGGGCTTTACATGATTCCCGAGATCATCGTCACGGCAATCGCGGCGGTAATCGTTTCGCGGATCCCGCAGATCCGAAAAACGGAAACCAGATAAAAACCATCCCCGCTCTCCGCACCGTAGGAACCGGAGAGCGGGGAAAATGTATTCCCTACAAGCCGCCGTGCAGGAAAATTTTAATTGGCTACAATTTTATGCAAAAGCACTTGACAAACACAAAAAATATTGTTATAATATACAATGTTAAAAGTGTTTGAGCGGAAACCAGTATCCGATGTCTGTATTTTCAGAGAACCGCCGTTCGGTGTGAGGCGGTAAATGCATATTCGGTGAATTCCTTCCGCGAGCTGTGGGTTGAAGGCGCCGAAAAGACTCGGATGCCGTGTAGATCCTACCGGAGGCGGCCGTTATCCCGCTACGGTGTCGCGGACACCTACCGAGGCTCTTTTTGCGAAAAAAGAGTAAAGCAGAGTGGTAACACGGTAAGCACCGTCCCTGTCCTGTCTTTTTCGAATGAAGGACGGGACGTTTTTTCTTTTCTGGATTTTCACGGCCCGAGACCGTGTAAATTATAAAAAATTTCAACCAAAAGGAGAACAAAAAATGAAAAAACTGCTTTCCCTGATGTTGGCGCTCGTACTTTGTGCAGGCGCATGTCTCGCTTTTTCCGCTTGCAGCTCCGAGGTCGATTATACCGTCGGCATCTGCCAGCTGGCAGAGCATGAATCTCTTGACAAGGCCACCAAAGGCTTCCAAGATGCTCTCGAGGCAGAGCTTGAAAAAGCGGGCAAAACCGTTGAATTCGACCTGCAGGTTCCCGGTGACCCCAACCTTTGCTCTACCATTATCAACGCATTTACCGCAAAGAACGTGGATCTGATTATGGCAAACGCTACCCCCTCGCTGACCGCTGCGGCAGAAGCGACCTCCACGATTCCCGTGCTCGGCACCTCCGTCACCGACTATGAGAGCACCTTCAAAAACAATATTCCCGCAAACGTTTCGGGTACCTCCGACGCAGTTGCCTTCGACAAGCAGGCACAGATGATGATCGACACGCTGGACCTCAAGGCAGGAGATCTGGTCGGCGTTATCTACTGCTCCAACGAATCCAACTCCCTCATTCAGTACGAGGCAGTCAAGGCACTGTTCGAGGCAAAGAGCATCACTGTAAAGCCCTTCACCTTCTCCGATGCTGCAACCGAGCTGCAGGCACTGGTCAATTCTGCGGCAAGCGAGTGCAAGGCAATCTACGTTCCCTCCGACAACACCGTTGCGGACAACGATACCATTGTCGGCACGATTTGCTCTGAAAAGAAGGTTCCCGTATTCACCAGCTACGCAAGCTCGATCTGCTATGCAAGCCTTGCTATCGACTACTATCAGCTCGGCTACGAGACCGGCAAGATGGCAGCAGAAATCCTGCTCGGCAAGAAAACGCCCGCAGATATCGATATCATGACGCTCCAGCCCTCCACCGTATATAATAAGGAGCTTTGCGAGCAACTGGGAATCGAGGTTCCCGAAAACTAATCAGACTTGAGGTAAACCATGGCTTTTTTGAATGCATTGCCCGGTGCGATCGCAGAGGGGCTTATTTGGGGATTGATGGCGATCGGCGTCTATATCTCCTACAAAATACTGGATATTGCCGATCTTTCGGTTGACGGCTCTATTTGTACCGGCATGTGTGTTTGCGCGGTTTTGATCTCCGCAGGCGTCCCCGCATGGGTAAGTATGATCATCGCATTTTTCGCGGGGGTGCTTGCAGGAACGGTAACCGGGCTTCTCCACACCGCATTGGGAATTCCGGCGATCCTCGCAGGTATTCTGACGCAGCTGATGCTGTACTCGGTCAACCTTACCGTTCTCGGCGGTAAGTCGCTGGTACAGATCAGCGCCCGTCAGTATTCCCTGCTGCTCAACATGAGCAACAATCCGCTCGCCATCGCGGTGGCAGGCGGAGTTATCGCAGTCGTCATTCTGTGCCTGTGGCTGTTTTTCTATACCGAGGTCGGCCTGACGCTCAAATCCACGGGCGATAACCCCGACATGAGCCGTGCGCAGGGCGTCAACGTCAATTTGAACAAGGTTCTCGGACTTGCCATTTCAAACGGCGTTGTGGCGCTTTCCGGTGCACTGCTGGCACAGTACAAGGGATCCGCAAACATCAACGAGGGACGCGGAGCCATTGTCATCGGTCTGGCGGCAATCTTTATCGGACTTTCGGTCTCTATGAAAATCAAGCCCAATTTCGTTGTCAGCCTGGTCGGCGTCATCGGCGGCGGCATTGTCTACTACATCATCTACACCTTTGTCATTCTGCTTGGCTTGAAAACAGACTTTTTGAAAATGTTTTCGGCAATCATCGTCGCGCTGTTCCTGGCGGTGCCCTACCTGAAATCGAAATATTTCACAAAGCCCAAGCCACTGTCAACGTCGAATGATGTCGAGGCTTCCGATGGAGGTGACAGCAATGCTTAAGGTTACCGATTTACAAAAGACCTTTAACCCGGGAACTCCGAACGCAAAAACCGCATTGAACGGATTCAATCTGCAGCTGAACAAGGGTGATTTCGTTACGGTCATCGGCGGAAACGGTGCTGGAAAAAGCACCATGCTCAACGCGATTGCGGGGGTATGGAAGCCCGATTTCGGGACAATCGAAATTGACGGCGTGGACGTGACGGGCATGCCCGAGCACAAGCGAGCCAAGTTTCTCGGTCGCGTATTCCAGGATCCCATGAAAGGAACCGCTCCCGATATGGAAATTGCGGAAAATCTTTCGATCGCCGCAAGACGCGGTGACCGCCGCAAACTCGTGTGGGGATGCCCGCGCAAAGAGCGCGAAAGCTACAGAGAGCTTCTGGCACAGCTGGATCTGGGTCTGGAGAACAGACTTTCTGCCAAGGTGGGATTGCTATCCGGCGGTCAGCGTCAGGCGGTCACACTCCTGATGGCGACCCTGAAAAAACCGAAAATCCTTTTGCTTGACGAGCACACCGCCGCATTGGACCCAAAAACGGCGGCAAAGGTTTTAAAAATTACCAACAAGCTGGTAACGGAAAACAATCTGACTACGCTGATGATCACGCACAACATGCACGACGCCATTGCGTACGGCAACCGCCTGATTATGATGCACGAAGGTCGCGTGATTGTGGACGTTGCGGGCGAGGAAAAGAAAAAGCTCACCATCGAGCATCTGCTCGGCTTGTTTGAAAAGGCAAGCGGAAGT
>JAFTPJ010000102.1 GCA_017463405.1 Clostridia bacterium | reverse complement strand
AGTCACACTACGATCTCGGTGTGAACGCAGTTGACACCATTCCCCCCCGCATATTCCTGCGATAAGGAGAGAATCGTCATTTTGATGTTGTCTGCAAAGGGTGATATTAAGGATTCTCTTCGTCTGTTCTGCCAGGAGCTGACCAAGGCGCGCGCACAGAACATCGCACTGATCATTGACGGCGACGAAAAGGCTGCAAACAATGTCAAGCAGATCATTGCTGATGTTGCACAGAACACGGTTTACGACGAAGTTCTCTACATCAATGGCGGACCTCCTATTATCGGCGGATCGATCAAGCCCGAGGAACGCACCGCGATCTTCGAATGGACCGATCGCGTTATTACAAATCTGAAATAAAATTTGAGGAGCTTCATTTCCGAAGCTCCTCTTTCTGTTTAATTCTAATCGTAAAGCTTTGCCCAGCGCCGTTTTTTGACAATCTGATAAACGGCAAGAACAGCAATTACACCGAGGATGATACCGCATCCGATATAGATCCCGTTACCGATACTGCTCTTGGCTTTCAACTCCTCCCAGAGGATATTCAAGCCCTTGATTCCCTCGGGAGACAGATTGAGATATGCCTGCGTAGGAACGCTCTTTGCGGTCTCACCGTAAAGAATGTTCATCGCATCGTCATGAACCTCGGCGATTGCAGCCTGATACTCCTCGTTCTCCACAACCGTTTTCAAGGGAGACGCATAGTAGGTATACAGTGCATTTTCGATCGCGATATCGGTATCACACATAAAGTTGATGTAGTGCAATGCCAGCTCGTAATTTTGCGAGGCCTTCGGGATACACATTGCATCAACGTAGATGTTGGTTCCCTCCTCTGGATAGAAAAATGCAAGATCGCTGTTATCCTCATACATTGAGAGATAATCGCCTGCATAGTATGCCGCGATTGCCGCCGATCCGCTCTTCATTTTGTTGAAGATCTCGTCCATGACGTAGCCCTGAACGATTTCCTTTTGTATCAGGAGCTCATCCAGTGCGTCTCTCCATTTGGTTTCATCATAATCGTTGACGTCATACCCCAGCTTATAAAGCGCGGTTCCGAATGCATCGCGGCTGTTGTTGAACTGCAGAATATCGCCTTTATATTGCGCATCCCACATTAGATCCCAGCTACCGATCTGTTTATCGTTCTCATCCACGATAGAGGTGTTATAGATCACGCCGACCATGCCGTAGAAATATGGGACAGAATAGATATCGTCGGAATCGCCTTCATAATATACGTTATCACCTTTGAACGCATCGTCGACATTGGCATAATTCGGAATTTTGGAAATATCCAACGGACGGAGAAGATCATCCTTCACCATACGCTCGATCATATAATCAGACGGAACGATCACGTCGTAGGACGCGGATCCGCTCTGAACCTTTGCGTACATGCTCTCGTTGCTGGAAAATGTGGAATAGTTGACTTTGACGTTTCTGTTGAGTACCTCACGGCAATAGCGCTCAAATTCGGCATTGACATCGACAGTTCCATCGGATCCGTCGGAAATATATTCTCCCCAGTTGTAAACGTAGAGCGTTTCCTCGGTTTCGGCTTCACTTCCGCAGGCGGAAAGTGCGATGAGGCAGATGGAAAGCAAAATAAGTACGATCAGTGAAAAGCAAATTCGTTTTTTCATCTTATTTGCCTCCCATCATTATTTTTCCCGCTTTTTTTCTTGCGCGGTGCTCGCCCATCGAACCTGCCACATTGACGGCAATCAAAAGGAATAAGATCACGAAAATCAGGATGGTGCACAGCGCGTACATACTGAATTTCACCTCATGCGCTGTTTGTGTGTATATGTAAAGCGGAAGCGTTTTGAAATCCGGTGAGCTGACAAAATGGCTGATGACGAAATCGTCAAGAGACAGCGTAAAGCTCATCATTAGACCCGATACAATGCCCGGCATGATATAAGGGAGTTCCACGCGGAAAAGGGTCTGCACGGGCGTGCATCCGAGATCCAACGCCGCCTCCGTCAGGCTTTTATCCATTTGGCGGAATTTGGGAAGCACCGACAGAATAACGTATGGCAGATTAAAGGTCGTGTGTGCGATCAGCATCGTCCAAAAGCCGAGATAGCTCCCTGCCTTTGCAAATTGTGCAACACCGACAAACAGTAGCATCATGGAAACGCCTGTGACGATATCGGGATTCATCATCGGGATGTTGGAAACGCTTTCCATTGCTCTGCGGTAATACTTGTTTTTTGCGCGGGAGATACTGAACGCCGCAAGCGTACCGAGTACGGTTGCCAATATCGAGGAGAAAACCGCAAGAACAAGAGAATTTTTCAGTGCTGTCAGCGCCTCATCATTGCGGAACAGATCCTCATACCAGTAAAGCGAAAAGCCCGTGAAATTGCTCAAGCTTCCTGATTCGTTAAAGGAAAACAGAATGACGACCAGAATCGGCGCGTACAGGATCAGAAAGATAATAACGATATAAAATTTAGATAAAAATTTCATACGATGATGTCCTCCCCGCCGTCGGAAAATTTATTCATAATCGCAAGAGAGATCAGAATCAGAATCATCATCACAAGTGAGATCGCCGCACCGATATAATAGGTATCCGCGAGTTGGAACTGACGCTCGATTGTATCTCCGAGCAAATCGAACACGCCGCCGCCCAGCTTTTGGGAGATGTAGAAGGTGCTGATTGACGGAACGAATACCATTGTAACGCCCGAAATAACGCCGGGCATCGTCAAAGGGAGCACAACCTTAAACAGCGTTTGCACGCTGTTGCATCCCAGATCTGATGCCGCCTCGAGATACCGTCTATCGAGCTTGGTCATCGACGTGTAAATCGGAAGCACCATATACGGCAGAAAATCATAGATCATACCGAGAATCACCGCGCCCTCCGTACCGATAAAGGTAACCTTGGGCAATCCGATACCCGTCAGAAATCCGTTGACCAAGCCGCCGTTATCCAACAGTGCCATCAGGGAGTAGGTACGAATCAGGAGACTGATCCACATCGGAAGCATCATAAGAATGGTGAGAACGTTCCGGGCGCGCTCGGACATGCGGGACATACAGTATGCCAACGGATATCCGATTAGAAGACAGATCGTGGTAGCAATCAAAGAAAATCCAAGGGAAATGCCGAACGTATGAGAATAGGACGGCAGCGAGAGAATGTTATCAAGGGTAAAACTTCCGTTTGCGTCGGTAAATGCAAAGAATACCACAAACAAGAGCGGACCGATGATGAACATCGCAGACCATGCAACATAAGGAGCGGCTGCGATCCGCTCAAACACAGACTGTTTTTTCATTCCTCTTCTATTTCCTCCGTAACATCGGAAAGCTTTTCCAACTCATCGCTGAAGGAAGAATAGTCGCCAAACATGCCGGAAAACTCTGACTTCTTCATAATATGGAACGCATCCGGATCGATCGAAAGTCCGATCGTCTCCCCTTCCGCTACAAAGTCAGTTGTCTGGATCATCCATTTGAAGCCCTTGACATCCACAATGATCTCATAGTGCACGCCTTTGAAGGTTACCGCGGTAACAAGACCGCGGAGCATTCCCTTCTCTGTTGCCACCACGTCCACGTCCTCGGGACGGATGACAACGTCAACCGGCTCGTTTTTGCCAAAGCCCTTGTCCACGCAATCAAAGATATGCCCTGCCAGCTTGACGCGATAATCGTCGAGCATGATTCCGTCAACGATATTGGATTCTCCGATGAAATCGGCGACGAATGCATTTATGGGTTCGTTATAAATGTCTGTCGGCGTTCCGATCTGCTGAATCTGTCCGTGTGCCATGACGACAACGGTATCCGACATAGAAAGCGCTTCCTCCTGATCGTGGGTAACGTAAATAAAGGTGATGCCGGTCTGATGCTGAATATTTTTCAGTTCATTCTGCATATCCTTTCGCAATTTCAAATCCAAGGCAGCCAAGGGCTCATCAAGCAAGAGAACCTTCGGCTGGTTAATCAGAGCACGTGCGATTGCAACACGCTGCTGCTGACCGCCGGAGAGGGTGCTGACTTTACGGCGTTCAAAACCCTTGAGGTTGACCAGAGCCAACATATCCTTCACCTTGGTTTTGATCTCTGCGTCGGGACGCTTCTGGATACGAAGACCGAATGCAATATTATCGAAAACATTCAAATGAGGAAACAGCGCGTAACGCTGAAACACCGTATTGACCTGTCTTTGATACGGTGGAACGTCATTGAATCTTTTTCCGTCGAAGAAAACGTCCCCCTCATCTGGCGTTTCAAATCCACCGATCATACGAAGCGTGGTTGTTTTTCCGCAACCGGATGGTCCCAACAGTGTCATAAACTCCTTATCGTGAATTTCCAGATCGATGTGATCTAGGACGGTTTCCCCGTCATACGCCTTTGAGATTCCATTGAGTCGGATTAGCACTTCTTTGTTCATTCCGCATAAATACTCCTTTAAAAGAAAAATATAAAAAAATATTCATGGAACAAAACGGACACCCTGTCCGCTGCCGGAACGAATCTTCAAACGGCTAAAAATTTTGAAAAAAACGTATCTCCGGCACTCTGACCATAAACTACAGTGTGTATTGTAACATATATACAGGAAAATTGCAATAGGTTTATCAAAAAAAACTTGCAAAAATCTTCATTATTCGCAAAAAAAAGCTTTCAACCCGAAAAAAGCGGAATTATCACTCCGAAAACGCCAAAAAACGCTGTTTTCCTTTAAAATCCGCAGAAATCCTCGCTTTTTACAGGTAAAGAGGCTGCCGCACTTCAGTTTGCGACAGCCATGTGTTATTGAACCTTGAGTATATCAGTCAGGAAAGTGTGTATCTCACCTAAAAGCTCCTCATTTGGACGGTTTACCGTCTCTTTATCAACAGCTTCGTAAAAGTCTGCTCGCGCCGCGGCGGGAATGCTGCCGTTGTGCGCATCGTACAGTTGCTTGTATTCGGCATTAATCTTGTCGATGTAAGAGAGACTTTCCGCACTTCGGAAGAGTGTACTGTGACCGTTTCGTCCCTTCCAGTCGATCTCTCTGTAAACCACATTACAGTTGGTGATCTCTGCGGCGTGCCCGATCACAGATGCGGTGCGCAGAGGAATCAGCTCATCCTCGGTTCCGTGAATGAGCAGAACGGGAATATTACTTTGATTGATTCCGTCGATTGCCGACAGGGATGCATGCTTGCCGAAAGTCAGATGCTCGTCAAGCCATACAAATGGATACAGCAATGTCGTTGCATCTCCCATTGCGACCTTTGCAAACTGCATCATCATTTCCACAGGCTCGGCATATCCGGAAATGCTGACGGATCCCACCACGTCGTGGTCAAAAGACAGTGCGGCAGTGACGGCATAGCCGCCCCAGCTGTGCCCCATCAAACATATCGGAAGCTTTGAAAGTGACGCATTATTCTCCACGTAGGTCAATGCAGCATCCAAATCAAGCGCGGATTGTACCAGTCCAACGGTTCCCTCGCCCTCGCTTTCACAGGAGCCCGTGGCATCGTATGCCAGTACACGCCATCCGTGATCTACCATCCAAAGAATTTCTTTGATGTAACTCTCATGCCCACCTCCGATTCCGTGCGCAAACACAAGCAGTCCCATATCGTTTTCCGCGCCGTAAATATATCCCTGCAATCGATTCTTTCCGGACAGAAAGCTGATCGGCGTGCGCGGATATTGTTCCTCATAATCATGGTAATACAGATCGGCCGTGGGAACATCGGGATAGCTACCTCTGCCAAACTGTCCTTTTATGATCGTGTGCGTAACGATCATCGTAATGACAAGAATCAGAACCAACACTCCCGAGCATATTGCGGTTATCATGATTGTTTTCCTCTTTTTCATAGATTATGCCTTTCTGATTGCCTTGAGAATCGCGCCGATTTTAGGTGGTGTGCCGTACAGAAGCACCCCGATACGGTAAATTTTTGCCGAAAGAATTCCGATCCCGAGAACCGAAACGATCAGGATTGCAATCGATATGAGAATCTCATACAGCGGTACCATGCTCATGGCAATGCGTGTAAACATTGCCATGGGAGAGGTAAACGGAATGAAGGAGCAAATCTTCATCAAAAGCGTATCGACATCCCCTGACGACATCGAAAACATAACCACGAAAAATCCGACAATAAATAGCAGTGTGATGGGCATGACTGATGTATTGATATCCTCCAGCTTGGATGCGGTGGAGCCGATGGCACCGTACAAAAACGCATAGATCAGGAAGCCGAGCACAAAGAAAATCAGCATATAAACAAACAGCTCGATCGGCATATTAAAGATCGATTGGACAATCGGATTATCTCCCCAATAGGAGACATTGAGATTGAACAGCAGAAGTGCCGATCCAAACACCGCAACCAGCTGAAATAGCCCCGCTAGGCAGGATGCGAGCACTTTTCCGAACATCATGCTTGTCGGATTGGCGCTGGTGATAAGCACCTCCATAGCACGAGAACTCTTCTCGGTTGCCACATTTGTTGCTACCATCTGTCCGTACAGCAGAATGACCATATACAATGCAAAGATCATGATATAGGTATAGAAAAAATTTTCCATCTGATCGACGCCGAGATTTTCGGTCCGATAGGTAATCTGCGTGGAAAGAATCTTCTGTGCATCCTCGGGAGAAAGTCCACCGCCGATCATGGCACTCATGCGGTAAATACTTTGCAAGAGATCAGCGGCAATTGATGCATTCATGTCGTACATGGAAAGATTGTTGACGTAATACGTATAGGAGTTCAATCCGTCCAACACAAATGCACAGTCTGCACGTTCTTCCATGATTTCGTTTTTTATCTGCTCAAGCCCCTCATCCGAAATACGGATTTGATATTCGGGAAATGCCGCAGAAAAGCTATCGTAAATCATAGAATGCATTTTTTCATCGTCTGCTACAATCAGCATAACAGGCAAATCTTCCGGAGGGGTATCGCCTGTATCTACATCGTCATTCTGAAAAAACGATGTCAATCGCGGGAAGAACATCACAATTGCAATGGCAACGACCAAAAACAACGTCACACCGACAAAAATCTTATTTTGCAAATAATTTTTTAATTCGAACTTCAGTATTTTTCCAAATTGCTTCATTTCATACCTCTTTGTTTGTGTATTCCACAAAAATATCATTGAGCGACGGTTCAAATACTCTGAACTCGTCGATATCGTAAGTCTCTGCAAGTGTTCGGAGCGTGTCTTGCTTTTGTGCGGGAGAATCCATGCGCAGCAAAATTTCATCCGTATCCAGACGTTCGGCACGTTCACCGAATGCGCGGAAAATTTCGTCGCTTTGCATACTTCGGATCACCAGTCGATTTCTGGGATAGTTCCGTTTGATATCGTACAATCTGCCTGACAAAACAACGTTTCCTCCGTTGAGAATCGCAATGCTATCGCAAAACTCCTCGATATAGTTCATCTGATGGCTGGAAAACAGAACGATCTTGCCTTTTCCGATCTCTTCCTTGACCACTTCCTTGAGCAACCTTGCATTGACGGGGTCCAAGCCGGAGAACGGTTCATCCAGAATGATGATCTGTGGGTCATGCGCCAGCGCGGTGATCAATTGGATTTTTTGCTGATTTCCTTTGGACAGTGTGTCCAGCCGTTTATTACGGTACTCTGCCATTCCGAGTATGACAAGCCATGCATCCACACTTTTGACTGCCTCTGCATGTCCTATTCCCTTCAGCTCCGCAAAATATACCAATTGGTCGATGATCTTCTTTTTCGGATACAGCCCGCGTTCCTCGGGCAGATATCCGAACTGTACCTTTTTATAGTCGATCGGCGCACCGTCAAAGAGCACTTCTCCACTGTTGGGCGGAAAGACATTCATCAAAATGCGGATCGAGGTTGTTTTTCCTGCGCCGTTTCTTCCGAGTAATCCGAACGCCTGTCCTCCTTCTGCACAAAATGATACTCCCTTTAGCACCTGCTTTTCTCCAAAGCTTTTTTCAATGTTTTTCAATTCCAGCTTCATATTTTCTGCTTCTCCTGTTTTAATCATTTTCATTCGAAATCACGGCATCGATGACAAGCACCACCGAGAGCACCATGACCTCATCGATCATGGAATCGATATCGATTACATAGGCGTCCCCCCATGTAAACCATTCCTTATAAATTCTTGCAATCAATTTTCCACCGCCGCGAACCTCATACTCGTGAGCAAAGAAATCTCCCTCAACGCTCCAATCCAAGCCGTCAACCGTGTATTCATGATTGAAAAATGAAAAATTCCGAATCACCTCGGCAATGTCTTTGCCGTTGCGATTGATATAATATCTCGGAATAAAAGAGAAAAGCTTTTGATAAATAAATGCAAGCTCTTTTCCCGAAAAATCTGTTACGTGAATCTTTTTGCCAAAGGAAAACACCTAACACTCAACAAAATATTTTTAATTTCCATATGTATCATAAACTGAAAATTGATCGCCCCATGTAAAAATGTGTTGTTTGATGTAAAGCTTCACAGCATGCTTCCTTTCTTGATGACAGTAAACATAAGTTGTTTGTATAACATTATACCATTTTACGGATGCAATTACAATAGTATTTTTCGGATACAACTTTCAATCCTTCGTTTTTTACATTATACCATATTATATCACTTATGTCAATAGTTTTAACGCATTTGTTTCGATATTATTTGATATGGTATAGGATATAATATTTAGCATAGGAGGTGACAGAAGCATGTATGAAGAAGAATTTGCATTGCGGTTATGTCAATTGAGGAATCAAAAAGGAATCTCCGCACGCGAGATGAGCCTTGCAATCGGACAAAATCCGAGTTATATCAATAATATCGAAAGAGGCAAGGCCATGCCTTCCATGGGAACCTTTTTTTATATTTGCGAATATCTGCGAATCGCCCCACATGATTTCTTTGATACCGACACAAAAAATCCTGAAAAAGTGCAACAGCTGATTGAGAATGTCAAAAAGCTGGATGATACACAATTGGAAAGCGTTATCTCCATTGTAAAAGCACTGGTAAAATAAAAAGAGGACACAGATCCTCTTTTTTATTTTATCGATGAACCTTCCGACGTTTCCTTTTCAAAGAATCGTCCGAACAGACTCATGGAAAAGCATAAAAGAGACAATCCGTCATTTGAACGCAACAAAAAGTATACGGCACTCGCCCAGAGAAGAAACAGGAACAGGAACGTAAATCCTTTCATAATCCGTCGTGTATTTTCTATCGTGGTGAATGAGAGTAAAAAACTCTCGAGCATTCTGCCGCCGTCAAAGGTTGTGATCGGGAGCAAATTCAAAAGCCCCAACAAAAGCGAAGCACAGGAGAAGATCACCGCAAATTGCGACAGCTGCCAAAAGGGAGCGACGAGTGCCGAGCATAAAAGGCTCGTAATCGGACCTGCAGCGCACAAGAGCCATTCCTCGCTGTAGGAAACGATCCGTCCTGCAACGTCAAGACGTGCCCCCAAAAGATCCAGACGCAAATTCCGCAACGGAATTTGCATAATTTTTGCCGCCAGCAAATGTCCGCCCTCATGAAGGAACGCAGCAAGCATTGTCAATGCTCCGACACCGCTGCGATCGGTTAAAAGCGTTCCGATCAAAAACACAAACACCATCGGTTGAATCAGTAATTTTCGTTTTTTCATCATCTGCTCCACTCATCGTATTTCTATAGCATATGAAACAGGAGGCTCACAAATGCATCATGCAACGGAGCCTCCAATCGGTTGTATTATCTGATTTTTGCGATGTTGCCTTAAATCATAAAAAGAGCTTGCGAAACTGTCTTCCCTCGAACGCCGCATGAAGCGTGGGGCGCAGGAGCGAAAAATCCGCCACCAGAGAATGTGGCTTTTTTTCGGGATCGTCCTGATTCATCGGAACAAAATACACACATTTGCGTGAAAGCATGGTTGCGATGTTTTTCAGATTTGCAGACAATGCATCATTGGATGCAAGTGCAAGAATCAGTGGACGGTCACACCGCAGGTGCGCCTTTACTGCCATACATACGGAGGTATCCGTAATACCGTTTGCCAGCTTTGCCAGGGTGTTTCCGGTACACGGAGAAACAATTAACGCATCCAACGGTGCCTTGGGTCCCAATGGCTCTGCCCCCAGTACGGTATGAATGATTTTTTTATCGCACAGTGTTTCCACCTCCTCACGCAACAGCTTCGCCGTTCCGAAACGTGTGTCGGTTGACCACACCGTCTCGCTCATGATCGGTTGTATCTCGTATCCTTCTTTTATTAGATTCCGCAATTCTGCCAAAGTTTGCGAATGCGTACAAAAGGAACCGCAAAGTGCATATCCTAACATAATAATTCACCTCGAGTCTTTCATTCACCGATCGATTCGGAGCAATTGCGCTCTTTCAGAATGGATCGGATCGTTTGCGCGATATACGTTCCCGCACTTTCCGGTGCATATTTCCCGGGGAGCGCGGTTGCCCAGATTGTCGGAAGAGATGCTTTTTGCGCCGCAAGATGATCTATCCCTCCCGGTGCTGATGCAAGATCAATAAAAATGCAATCCTTTGGGAGGGTCTGTACCACACGCTCGTCAAACAGACATTCCGGTACTGTATTAAAGATCACACGGTTCCCTTTTCTGATATGCATCAGCGACTCTCCGTTAAGCTTTACCGTATTCAAATGTGCCATTGAGGCACGCGTCAGTGCCTCCTCACGTCTTGCGTATACTGTGACCTTTGCCCCGAGCACGTGAAGCCTGTGCGCCAGAAGCTCTCCGATGCGACCGTAACCAATCACCGCCATATGCGTTCCGCAGATCGTTGTTGGTATCTCCTTCATGGCGATGGAAATCGCCCCCTCTGCCGTCGCGAGGGCGTTTTTTAATTGTAACGGCTCGGATGCAAAATAATCAATACATTCAATATCATGCAACGCGGCATGACATTGCAACTCCTCCGACAACTTCCCTCCCAACAAAAGCATTCCTTCCATTTCACGGAACAGTACGTCCAGGCGCGGTCTTGCATTTTCTGCGATATCGGGAGAATTGACTCTGATGCCGTCGAGGGTTGCGGGCAGCGGCAGGATCACTGCCGCTGCATCGGCGATGGCATCCTTCCAATCGTGAAAAACTTGCACGTCGTCATCAACGCCGAATACTTGCGCTCCGAAGCCCCAGATGCATACGGAATAACCATAGCCCGCAAGCTCCCGTATCATGGACACCTGCCGACGATCTCCGCCCAAAACAGCGACTTGGAACAGTGTGTGTTGTGTTTTCATATGATGTTACCTTTCGCATTGAACTGATATACCGATAACAGTATATGAAAAAAGCCTGTTTTCGACACAGCTCCCCAGTAAATCAAGGGAAGCTGTGCAAAAACAGACTTACGATCAATGCAGATAAAAAACGTATTGAGACTGCTCCTGCCGTATTTCCGAGCGGTATGCGTTGTAGGGCAGGAGATGTTCAGCACTCGCATCCGACAGAATAACCGTCTCAACGCTGTCTCCGAGCGGCGGCAGAGTTGTATCGGAATCGTTGGAATGTCCAGTGCTTCCAACGATCAGAATTTCGGAGCGCTTGATCAATTCCCCGGCATGGACAGACAAAGCGCTATCCGGTACGGAGCCGTTGACGTAGGTCAGGCTTTGTCCGTTTGCGGTAACAGACAGCAACAGCGCGGGATGTCTCCCTGATGAGAAAAGCTCATGCTCCGATGCTGCAACCGAAAGCGAGGAAATACACAGCTCTTCCGTATCATAGCGGACATTGATTCCATACAGTGACGCTTCCTGCGTCATCCGCTCCGCAACGGCAGCCTCCCAAGCATTTTTCGGTGTTGGAAGCCGCAAATTGTGAACACGGATCAAACCGGATAGCTGATGTATAAAATATGCGCCTCGGTTATGGTAATGTGTGATAATCAGATCCTTTAGCTCCGTACATCGGGCATCCTTTGCGGCGGCTGCAATTGCAGAGGCTCCGATTCCCGTACTGTCCGAAAAATCAACCGCGATACATTGACCGTTTTCGGAAAACAACATCACTTCTCCTCCGGTTTCGATTCTGTAATCGACCTTCACGCCGTCGTATTGATACTTCGTTACCAGCATGGAGAGCGTAACCGAACAAAACGATAATGCCAAGGGAAGAATACACCAAAGCAAAATACGCTTGAGCTTGAAAATTGCAATAAACAGCAGTGAGAGCGTGATGATGATCATCAAAATAACCGAAAACGTATCTCCGATTGCCAGAAGAATGCCCTCCGTACCAGAGAGAAGGTTGGTAATTTTCAGCATCCACCCGGCACAGATTTTACATATAAAGCCCAACGGTGTAACAACCGTGGCAATGATGGAGAAAATCAGAGTGAGTGTCATCGGTACGGATAGCAGAAGCGTCTCAGGAACGGACATCAGGGAATATTCACCAAAGCTGAACGCTTGAATCAGCAACAGTGCAAGGTTTGCTACAGTGCCAATGAAAAGAGCGTTGATAAAGGCTGACAGAAGACGACGGATCACCCTCGGTATGCTTTTCTTTTCCGAAAATGACTTCATAGCGGTATTTAACGCGGAAGCAAAAACGACAATGGAGGCAGCTGCGATAAAGGACATCCACATTCCGATATCGGTAACGGCATACGGTGTTACAAACAGAAAAGCCGCAAGAATCAGGCTCAATGCTGTAAAAGAATCGTAATTTGAGCGCAACAGGAATCCGAGATTCAGCATGCAAAGCATCAGCACCGCACGTGCAGTCGAGGGGGCGCATCCCGTCAAAAACAGATACGCGACAGCGAGTATGCTAATTGTGATGACTCGTCCGAGCTTTGTGACGTGCAGTTTTCGCAGAAGCCATTCAAAAAGACCGATCAGGATCGAAACGTGTAACCCGCTCAAGGCAAGCAGGTGCGACACACCCGTCCGACGGAAAGAAAGCACGGTATTGTCGGAGAGTGAATCACGGTTGCCAAATAAAAGCGCATTTGCAAGATGCCCCTCCTCTCCTTTGACTGCTTCCTCCAGACGGAACGACATTTGTTCATTCCATTTGCAGAACATCATCTGCAAGGAGGGATTCTTTTCCGCAAGGATCTCGCAATTCTCTTGCGAGTGACAGATGACTACACCGAGTATCCCGTCAGGAAGTGCATAAGCCTTCTCATCATAGCCATCGTCGGAGGAAAAATCCGCTCCTGTTGCTGTGATGGAAAAGCGGTCGCCGATCTGCAACGCAGATGCATATTCGCATTTCAGAATCACCTTTCCGTCGCAGGGCTCTCCGTTTAATTCACGTAATTGTACGTGAAAGGATGTAGCGTAGCTTTTTGCATTCAAGACCTTTAGAACAGTGCCCTCGACAGTGCATTCTTCACCGATCAATTCTCGGTACGGAGCGCATTTCACATAAAAAAACTGATAGGATGAAAACGTTGCAAGAAAGGCAAACAAAAGGCAAAGGAATCCAAGGAACAATTGCTTTCTTTTTCGTAACAGATAAAGAATCAGCAACAGCGCGGCACCGAGAAAAAGCAGAATGCCGAGGATGATCGAAAGCGCAGCATCGATATTGTATATTAAAATTGCTGCCCCGGCAAAGCACCAGCATGCAAGCGCCAGCGGTCGGTTATGGAAAAGATGCATGATGCTTCGACTCCTTTCTCGCGTGTTCATGAATGAAAACAAATTTAAAATGTAAAAAACTGTTTACATTTCCAAAAAGGACTTGACAAATCGTATTTTTTGATATATAATAATCTTGTATCGGGCTTTGGACGCCCTTCTATCAATCAAGAATACATAATTGGAGGACACGCTCATGTTTGAAACCCTGAAAAATATTTTGGTGGAAGAACTTCAGTTGGATGCCGACGAAATCACAATGGAGTCTAATCTCGCAAATGATCTCGGTATCAACTCCATCGAGCTTGCTGATCTGGTCATGATCTGCGAAGAAAAATTCGGTGTTGAGTTTCAGGATGATGACATTTACAAATTCGCCACGATCGGTGATGTTGTAAACTTTCTGGAAGAAAACGCATAAAACCAATACAGAAAACGTGCTCCGCCAAGTTCGGAGCCGTTTTCTATATTATACACAAAAAGAAAAAATCTGTCAATGTTTTGCCGAAAAAATGTTGTTTTCTGTTGAAAAGCGGAGCAAATTTTGATATAATATATATACTCTATCAAAAAGGAATTTGACGAATCTATGAGAATGAGAAGAAAAAAGCACGGTGCCGAGCGGATCGCGGCGTGCGCGGAAATCCTGATTTCCCCTCCGACGGAAGCTTCCGATCCGCAGACTTATTTTGCGATGCCCCACTCTCTCCATCTGGAAATCGGGTGCGGCAAGGGCGATTTTGCGGTCGGTATGGCGGCAAAATATCCCGAAAATAATTGGATCGCCATGGAACGCGTTTCCGACGTGGCATGTCTTGCTCTGGAAAAAGCGATGAACGCAAAGGACAGCCGTCCCGACAATCTGCGTTTTCTAATCGGAGACGCAAAGAATTTGACCGAATGGCTGATTCCCCATTCCGTCGACTGTCTGTATCTGAATTTCAGTGATCCGTGGCCCAAAAAGGGATATGCCAAGAGAAGATTGACACACCAAGGCTTTTTGGAGCTTTACCGTACGGTGATCAAGCCGGGAGGAATGCTCAAGCTCAAGACCGACAACGAATCCCTGTTCGATTTCAGCCTGGAGCAATTCGCCGTTTGCGGATTATCCGTGGAGTGGCAGACAAGAGATTTGCACCGTTCGGACAAGGCATCGGATAACATTATGACCGAATACGAGCGAAATTTTTCCGAAAAAGGACAAGTCATCTACTCCGCATGGGTCAGATTTTAATTTCAAAGGAGAATGAAATCATGTTAAAGGATTTATTGAAAGCATCTCGCAGCTACCGCAGCTTTGACGAATCGGTCAGAATTCCGAACGAACTGCTTGCGGATTGGATCGATCATGCCCGCTATTGTCCCTCGTCCATCAATTTACAAATGCTCAAATTCCGTATTGTAAGCACCGAAAAGGAGTGCGCGGCACTTCTGCCCGAGACAAGATGGGCAGGTAAGCTCAAGGATGTCAAGCTTCCCCCCGATGGACATGCACCCGTTGCGTACATTGTGATTTGCTCCGATAACAGCGTAATTGACGGTGCGGATAAATTCCAGAAGGACGTCGGCATCTGTGCACAAACCATTATGCTTGCGGCATGCGAGGCGGGTTTCGGTGGATGTATCATCGGCTCCTTCACCTCTGATAATGTGAAAGCACTGCTGTCGCTACCAGCAGAAGTCAATCCGCAGCAGATTCTCGCCTTCGGAAAGCCCGATGAATCGGTGGAACTTACAGAAGAAGCTGCGGACGGAAGCGTTACCTACTATCGCGAAAATGGTATTCATTACGTGTAAAAGCGTACGCTGGAGCATCTGATTCTAAAATAAATCGGAAGGCTGAAAAGATGTCACAAGAAGAATTATCGGGCGTACTGATTGTAAACAAGCATGCGGGTGTCACCTCGCACGATATTGTCAATAAAGTGCGCCGTTTGTACAACACAAGACGCGTCGGACACACGGGAACGCTGGATCCGATGGCGACGGGGGTGCTTGTTGTGCTGATCGGAAGAGCCGCAAAGGCATGCGAATATCTTTCCGCAGATTCCAAGCGCTACCGTGCGACTCTGCGTCTCGGATTGACAACCGACACAGAGGATATCACAGGAACAGTTTTGACCGTCTCGCATGCTATTCCATCGGCATCGGAGCTGTACGGGCTCCTTCCCCGCTTTTGCGGAAAAATCCAACAGATTCCTCCCATGTACAGCGCGCTGAAGGTGGGGGGGCAGAAGCTGGTCGATCTTGCCCGTCGCGGTGAAACGGTCGAGCGGCAGGCGCGTGAGATTGAGATATTTGATCTGCGGGCAGAGCAAACAGATACCTCGACTGATTATATTCTGGATGTGCATTGCTCGGGTGGCACTTACATCCGCACATTATGCGCGGATCTCGGAGCGGCTTTGGGATGCGGCGGTGTAATGGCATCACTGGAGCGTACCGAAACCTGCGGTTTTCCACTGTCTCTTGCGCATACGGTCGAAGAGCTTGAGAGCATGGACGAGAACCGTCGAGCTTCCGTTTTGATCCAGACCGAGCAACTGTTTTCCGATCTTACGCCCATCCATCTCCCTGCCTTTTTCGAAAAGCTTTGCCGCGACGGATGTGAAATCTATCTTCAAAAGCTTGGAATCGACCTGCCGTCCGGTACGCGCGTACGGCTTTGCAATGCCAAAGGTGTTTTCTTTGCCATCGGTGCGGTTGGAGAATACAAAAACGGTATAGCCGTAAAAGCCGTCAAAACATTCGTTTTATGATAAAAAGAACAGCATTCAATACAGTGAACGCTGTTCTTTTTTTACGCACCAAGCGATTCCAGCAGCTTGGTGGCTTTTTGTTTCATCAAAGCGGAATAATAAGTGATAACGATGACCTCGAGCGCACGGTTCAGCCGATCCTTTGCCCCTAGGATTGGCTCTACGTAATCCACTGTGATTTCTTCAACAACTTGGCTGACAGAATCCAATGCACAGTTACCCGTTTCCATGATATGATTCAAAATACGACAGATATAATCGTAGAGAATGGAATCCTTGATGATATCGTCACTGGTATCCTCAACGTCACCGTTGATATATTCAATCAGAAACGCAATGTGATCCAGCTGCATACAGGAGCGCAACATATTAATAATCAGAATATGCGCAACCTGATCGATATTGTATTTTTTCAGCTTCGCATTGGTGACCCATCCGCGCTTTGTCCAGTTTTGCAGCGTGGAGCTGTCAATGCCGGAAATATCGCGGATCTGCGTCAGCATCACGCCGTCGCTGACGAAAAACACTTTCTTTAAGAATGCCAAACCGCTGAGATTCTCCATATCTGCCTTTTTGAGCTTGGTTCCTGGAATATAATCATCATAAAACTGTAGATTCATTGCATAACCTCCATGACCGACAATTTGTTACCGATGATTATTTTATCATATAATCATGAGATTGTCAATGCTTTTTCTATGATTTTTTTGTGAAGAAATTTCAAAAAAAGCTTCAGTGATTCAAAATGTGGAGAATATGAGCATCGTCTAGCCCTACACTGCGACGAATGGGTTCGCAACAGGTTTGTATACCGAATTCATCATCCAGTGCCATGATGTGAATATCTTTATTTTTCATCACATCATAAGGTGTCAGTGCATCGGAAAGCATCATTCCCATGCCGCCTGCTCGAATCTCTTCCTCTAAAAACAAGATCTTGCACGGCTTCTGCGGGAGCATAGGTGCGATCTCGCCCGCAATTTTCTCATAAGGCTTGAGCTGTTCCAGAAGGATCAGCCCAAGGGATTTCCCATGCTGCCTGAACTGCGCCTTTGCCTTGAGCGCCTCCGCAACGATACGACCGTCCGTAATCAGGATTGCATCCTGTGACTCCGGGGAGTTATTTTTCTCATGCAGATAGTCGTTTCTCGTCCTGATTCGATGATCGTTTTTATCTTCGTAAAATGCGGAAACAACCTCTTCCGATTCATATCCGTTCGGATATCGGATAGCACACGGCAGATTGCTCTGAAGAGATTCGTGCATTGCATTGGACAGCGCACGACGTGTAATTGGTGTATAGAGGTGCAAATTGGGAATTTCGGATAAAAATGCAACATCGAAAATTCCGTGATGTGTCGCACCGTCGGTTTCATTGAGCCCCGCACGGTCGATGCAAAAGACCACAGGAAGCTGCTGTAATGCCACATCGTGAATGATATTATCATAAGCGCGTTGCAAAAATGTAGAGTAGATTGCAACTACGGGACGGTATCCGTTTGCAGCAAGTCCTGCCGCAAAGGTCACGGCATGCTCTTCGGCAATACCGACATCATAAAACCGTTCGGGATGCGCCACACGGAATTGCTCGAGTCCCGTTCCCGATGCCATTGCCGCCGTAATGGCACAGATTTTTTCGTTCTTGTTTGCGACTTCGGTCAGAATTGCGCCCATTTCCTCGGAAAAATTCCGTTGCGTGGGTATGGACTTACCTGCCGGTGACATTCCGTGAAAGCGGTCGGGGGTTGCTTCTGCGGGGGGATAGCCCTTTCCTTTCTTGGTTTTCAGGTGAACCACACAACTCTGTCCTGTTTTTTTGGCTTCGCGCAAAAGCTGTTCAACCGCCTCCTCATTATTTCCGTCGACGGGTCCGAGATAATAAAGCCCGAGATTTTCAAAATAGTTGCTGCCGTAAAGCGCGGATTTGAGCAACATTTTCATCTTTAAAAGACCAGAAAACAGTTTTTTGCCTACCAGCGGAATCTTTTGCAGAAAGGATGCCGTTGCATTTTTGGTGCGGAAGTACCCTTTCGAGGAACGTAATTTGGAAAGCGATTTTGCAAATCTTCCGATGTTCTTTGAAATGGACATTTCATTTTCATTTAAAATAATAATCAATCGGAGATTTTTTCGGCAGTTGTTGAGTGCCTCATGTATCATTCCACCGGTATAAGCGCCGTCACCGAATACGCAAACGGTATAGGCATCCGAGCCTCGCAGCTTGTCCGATTCCGCAAAACCGAGTGCCGCTGAAAGTGATGTGGAACTGTGCCCCGTGCCAAAGCAATCGTGCTCACTTTCACTGATTTTCGGAAATCCGCTGATACCACCGCCCTGACGGAGCGAATCAAAGCGATCGCGTCTGCCTGTCAAAAGCTTATGAATATAGCTTTGATGTCCAACATCAAAGATCACATGGTCATGCGGTGTGGAAAATACACGGTGGATTGCCAATGTCAACTCTACAACACCGAGATTGGAGGCCAAATGCCCTCCGTTTTCGGTGATGCGGTGGATCAGAAATTTTCGGATTTCTTCTGCCAGAGACTCTATCTCTTCCTTTGACATTTGTTTTACATCATCTGGAGTATTGATTTTTTCCAGAAGCGGAAATTGCTGATTTTTGTTTTCTGTTTCGTTTGTCACCGTGTCGCCTCCTTTCCGATTTTGTCAAAGCATTTTTGATTAGTATAACATAATTTTTTATTTTTGTCAAGAGAAACATAAACAGATCAGTCGGTATTCTCAAGTGAATGATTTTCATTTTCAAAAAAACGAGAAAAAATGCGAAAAAAAGAGAAAAACATATTAAAAACCGAAAATTTCGCTTCTAATGTCCTTTCATTGAGCATATTTGACTTTTATTGACTTTGACTTTGCTTGACTTTTGCTGTATAATAATCTCGTAAAGTCAAAGAAAGTCAAAAAAAGGAGAAAGAAATGCTTGCAGATTACATTGCTCAAATGATAGAAGAAATGCTGAACGAAAGCGGAGGTACGCTCGAGCTGCAACGAAACGAGATGGCAAGCCGTCTCGGTTGTGTTCCCAGCCAGATCAGCTATGTGATTTCTTCCCGTTTTACCCCCGAACGCGGTTACGTGATTGAATCCCGTCGCGGTGGCGGAGGCTGTATCCGCATTGTGCGCAAGCAACTGGGACGCAACGAATATCTGATGCACTTTTTCTGTGCGATCGGAACTTCCATTGACGAGAGCGAAGCAATTGCATATCTGAAAAATCTGTTCGGAAATGATTATCTCTCCGAGCGTGAGTTTAAGATGGCGTATGCATCCATCTCCAATTCCGCACTGTCGGCAGTTCCCACTCAACTTCGGAATATGGTTCGTGCTGATATTTTTAAGCAGATGATTCTTTCGATGATGTGAATTAGGTAAAATTTACCATATTTTTTCAAATTGCAGAGAATGCGACAAAATCTGCGCACGAAAAGTACTATAATAATACAAAAGGATGCGCTGACATCCGAAAAAGAAAGGATTGATAACAAATGCTTTGCGAAAAATGCAAAAAAAGGACTGCGACGGTCTTTTATAATGAAAATATCAACGGAAAAACCCGTGCTTATTCCCTTTGCGGTGAATGCGCCGCAAAGCTTCGTGAAAAGGGAGATCTGCAGGATATTACCTCGATGATCGGAACCTTTGCCGATCCTTTTTCCGAGCTGCATGACAATTTATTCGGTGGATTTTTCGGACTTCCCACGCAGATGAGCGTGCCTGCCGAGAAGAAATGCGGAACTTGCGGCTGTTCGTATTCGGATATTGCTCGTGATGGACGGGTCGGGTGCGCCGAATGCTATACCGTATTTTCCAACGAGCTTTCCCGCATGATTCAATCGGTACACGGTACTACGACGCACACAGGTAAAATTCCCGCGCGACACCGTGCACAGCAGGAGCGCGCGCGTAAGCTTGAAAATCTGAAAAAATCAATGAAGGATGCTATTACAAACGAAGATTTTGAGCGTGCGGCAGCCCTGCGCGACGAAATCCGTCAAATGGAATCCGAAGGAACAAAAAAGGAGGAAGAATGATCATGGCATGGTATAATACGACAGGACAGTCCGCCGACACGGTTATCAGCTCCCGTGTTCGCCTGGCAAGAAATATCAACGGATACCCGTTCGTCTCGCGTCTGGATGCAAATGGGGCGAATGAGATCATCGAAAAGGTGTCCATACCGTTGGATGCCTCCGGCTTTCGAAAGATCAATTTTGCCGATCTTTCTCCGATCATGGCAACCTCCTATGTGGAACGCCATTATGTCAGCCCAGAATTTGCCACTAAGGAGTCGCCGCATGCACTCTTTTTGATGGAGCAGCAAGGAATCGCCGTGATGGTGTGCGAGGAAGATCATCTTCGCATTCAATCCATTCTTCCGGGACTTGCGCTTGAGGAAGCCTATAAAAACGCCTCAAATACGGAAAAAAGACTGGATGAGGATTTTGATTTTTCGTACAGTGAGCAACTGGGATATCTGACGCACTGCCCCACAAACCTGGGAACGGGTATGAGAGCATCGGTGATGATGTTCCTGCCGGCACTGACCCGTGCGGGATATATGAACTCCCTTGCGAATCAGCTCTCCAAGCTTGGTCTTACCGTGCGAGGACTGTTCGGAGAAGGCAGTGGAACGGCGGGTTACATGTATCAGATTTCCAATCAGATCACACTCGGCATCACAGAGGAAGAAACCTTGAAAAAAATGAACGATGCGATTCGACAGATCTCGGAAAGCGAGCAAAAGGCAAGAAAAGCAATTACGGGAGATGCACTGGAACGCTTGAGTGATCATATCCTGCGGAGCGAGGGAATATTGAAATATGCGTATATGATCTCCTCCTCCGAATTTATCAAGCTCTTTGCCGATGTGCGCTTCGGAATTGCGCTCGGTATTGTTTCCAACATCACCTACGAGCAGCTTGGAACACTTCTTGTAGAGGCAATGCCCGCAACGCTGACGCTGTCCTCGGAAAACACCCCTAAAGGTGAGAGCGCGCGGGACAAGCTGCGGGCGCAGAAGATACAGAATATTTTGAACAAAAAATAATTCTCCTTCGATTCCGTCGGAGAAACCCTAAAAGAAAGGATCTGAAACAACTATGCAAAACAGATTCACACAGAAGGCACAAAATGTACTCAATTATTCCCTGCAGAGTGCAGCTGAAATGGGACATACCTATATCGGCTCGGAGCATCTCTTACTGGGGCTATGCCGAGAGGAAAGCGGCGTTGCAGCACATTATCTGAAGGAACGCGGTGCCGAGCTCGAAAAGATCAAAAACGCTGTCATTCAATTGGCGGGCGTCGGCGCTCCCTCCTCGGTATCTGCGGTTGATATGACACCGCGGACAAAAAACATCATTCAGACCTCACTCCTGGAAGCGCAAAAGAACGGGCAGGATTATATCGGAACCGAACATCTGCTCGCGGCGCTTCTCGGCGAGGAGGACTGTGTCGCTGTCAAAATTCTTGAATCCATGAATATTTCCGTGGGAGAGCTGCGGAATGACCTTTCCTCATTCCTGCGCTCCTCGAGCGGAGATGAGTCCGGATCGAATCCGGGCAGAAAGGATACAGGAAAAGGAAAAAGCATACTGGATCGTATGCAGGCGCTGAAAAGCTTTGCGCGAGATCTGAACGAAATGGCGGCATCGGGCAAGATCGACCCAATCATCGGACGAGAGAATGAGACCGACCGTGTGATTCAGATTCTTTCCCGCCGCACCAAAAACAATCCGTGCTTGATCGGTGAGCCGGGCGTCGGTAAAACTGCGGTCGTGGAGGGATTGGCGCAGCGGATTGTCGCTGGAAACGTTCCCGAAAATCTCATGAAAAAAACAATCGTTACGCTCGATATTGCTTCGATGATCGCGGGAGCGAAATACCGTGGCGAATTTGAGGAACGCTTTAAGAACGTAATGGAGGAGGTTCGTAAAAACCCCGAAATCATCCTCTTTATCGATGAAATCCACACCTTGATCGGTGCAGGTGCCGCAGAGGGGGCGGTAGATGCAGCGAATATCATAAAACCCGCTCTGGCGCGCGGTGAGATGCAGGTTATCGGCGCCACGACCATTTCGGAGTACAGAAAGCACATTGAAAAGGATGCGGCACTGGAACGGAGATTCCAATCTGTCACCGTCGGAGAGCCCAATCACGAAGATGCCCTGCAAATTCTGAAGGGACTTCGCGACAAGTACGAGGCACACCACAAGCTGAAAATTTCGGATGAGGCACTGGAGGCAGCGGTCAATCTTTCCGTTCGCTATATCACCGACCGCTTTTTACCGGATAAAGCGATCGACCTGATCGATGAGGCGGCATCACGCTTGCGTATTCATGCCCGCACGTCACCGCCCGATCTGAAGGAGCTGGAGGAGCGGATCAAAGCACTGGCAAAGGAAAAGGAAGAAGCGATCACTTCGCAGGACTTTGAAAGAGCCGCCAAACTGCGCGATGAAGAGCAAGCGCTCAAGAAAGAACACGACGAGAAAAAAGAGGTGTGGACGCAGACGCAGGAGGACAACGTCCCTACCGTTCGCGATACCGATATTGCGGACGTCGTAACGCAATGGACGGGGATTCCTGTCAACAAGCTCCTGGAGGAGGAAAGCGAAAAGCTGTTGCACCTGAACGAGTTGCTCAAAGAGCGCGTTATCGGACAGGACGAGGCAGTGGAAGCCGTCGCAAAGGCGATCCGCCGCGGCAGAATGGGATTGAAGGATCCCAAACGTCCTGTCGGTTCGTTTATCTTCATGGGACCTACAGGAATCGGGAAAACCGAGCTGACCAAGGCATTGGCGGAAATCATGTTCGGTGACAGTGCGGCAATGATCCGTCTCGATATGTCCGAATATATGGAAAAACACAGCGTTTCCAAGCTGATCGGATCCCCTCCCGGCTACGTCGGATTTGAGGAGGGCGGACAGCTGACTGAACGGATTCGCCGTAAGCCCTATTCCGTGGTTTTGTTTGATGAAATCGAAAAGGCACATCCCGACGTTTTCAATATCCTGTTGCAGGTTCTGGAGGACGGCGTATTAACCGATTCGCAAGGACGGCACGTGGATTTTCGAAACACGGTTATTATTCTCACCTCAAATGTCGGTGCAGGTGATCTGCATTCTGCCAAATCTCTCGGCTTCACAGCGGATAATACCGCAGGAAATGACGTCGAAGAAAAAAAGGCGCGCATGATGAGTGCGCTCAAGGGAACCTTCCGTCCCGAATTTCTCAATCGTATCGACGATATTATTATTTTCAACAGTCTCACAAAGGAAAACATTGAGAAGATCGCAGATCTAATGCTCGACAACGTCAAAAAACGTGTCAGAGATCTCGGCATCGCGCTCACCTTTACTCCTGCCGTTGCTTCCCTGCTTGCCAAGGAAGGATTCGATGATGCTTATGGTGCACGTCCGTTGCGCCGTGCAGTGGTTCGATTGGTGGAGGATGCGCTTTCCGGAGAGATGCTGGAGGGCAGGCTCGCCGCAGGCGATACCGTTGAAACGGATGTCGAGAACGGATCGATCATTTTCAAGAAAAAATAAATTTCCAAAAAAGCATTTTCATTTAAAACTGTTCTCTAAAGGATAGTTTTTTCATATCGTTGAATAGCAAGAGGCAGAGTAAAAAGCTTTTTAAAAGCAATTTACTCCGCCTCTTCTTTTCTCGGCCTATTCATGTATTACTTCGGTAATATCATCTTTGTGGCAGAGATTGTGAAAATAACTTTTGCCGATTTTTTCATTTGCACAAAGTAGGTAGGATCTTTTCGCACGTTGTATCATTCTCTTTCTTACGTAATTTTCTTCGGGAGAAATGTCCGTAAGATATCCGTCATCAGAAACTCCACGGCAAGAAAACAGTGCAACATCGGCATTATACATATCTATTGTTTTGTATGCCTCTTCACCAACCAGTGCCAAACAACTATTAAGAAGATTTCCGCCCGTAGAGATCGTATTTATTCCGTATTCGGCTAATTTTGTCAGCGCTTTCACACCGTTTGTAATAACTGTCAAATTTTTTTTTGATGCAAGAAAAGGAATCAAATAATAGCAGCTTGTTGACGCATCCAAAAATATAATATTGTTGTCGCAAATGAAATTGATCGCTTTTTTTGCAATCATAGCTTTGGCACCGCTCTGCTCGTATTCTCTGATTAAAAACGGTATTTTATTTTTTGAAAGCGCCGTTTCTTCAAGAACTGCTCCGCCATGGACACGTTTTATAAGATTTTGCGTTTCAAGGCTTTGAAGATCTCGCCTTATAGATGGCTCGCTGATAAATAATGTTTTGGCAAGATCAGGCACACTTACTTTTTTTTCCTTAAGCAATATTTCAAGTATCTGTTTTTCTCTGTCGATGCTCATATAATCACCTCTTGCTTTATAAAATGCTCATAATCATGATCGCTTGCTCAAATTTCATGTCGCCTATTGCGCATGATGATCGTTTATAGTATAATAATAGCATAAAATCAAATGCTTGTCAATAAAGAAAGGGGGATTATGCCCTATGATATTCCAAGCACATAGAGGCGTGAGTTCAGAATATCCCGAAAACACCATGCCGGCTTTCGCCGCAGCAGTTCGCCTGGGATATAAGGTTATAGAGCTGGACGTGGATGCTACGAAGGATCTTAAATTTGTTCTGCTTCATGACAGCACAATAAACAGAACGGCAAGGCACAACAACGGCGAGTTGCTGTCAGAGACGGTAAAAATCAGCGATATTACGTATCGCGAAGCCTTGGAATATGACTTCGGTGCATGGTTTTCAAAAGAGTTCAGCGGCACCCGGATCGCTTTTTTTGAGGACGTTTTGGAATTTGCAAGGCAAAGTGCCGTGATGCTTAAAATCGATAATAAACATCAAAGATTTAATGACGAGCAAAGAACTGCCTTTTTTGAAATTATCAGAACTTATCAAGATGTTGCTTGCCTGACTTGTTCAAGGGTTGAGGAAATAAAAAGAGCGGCAAAAGAGTTTCAGCAAATGCATTTTCACTATGACGGTCCGGTGACAGTTGAAATTTTGGAATCCCTCAGTAACGTTTTGCCCAAAGAGAGGCTGACGGTTTGGCTTCCGCATAAAAATCCGAACACTTCTTGGGTAAAGACCGAATTTGCAACTAAAGAATTGGCGATTCTTGTAAAAAAATACGCGAGATTAGGCATTTGGCTTTTGACAACCAGCGATCAGCTTGATGAGGCGATAAGGCTTGATGCCGAAATCATAGAAACCAATGGTCAGGTGAAGCCTGACACAAACGAAAGGCGATAATACTATGGCAATCATTACAGTAATTTGTTCGGGAATGATGGGATCAGCCATCACATTTCCTGCGGCACACAACGGTCACACTATTCGCTTGGTCGGATCTCCCCTTGACAACAGTATTATTGAACACGGCAAAAAAACGGGAGAGCATTTGACGCTTTCTCTGTATCGGAAAAATAACGATACCAACGGTATCGATGCACCGTTTGTCATGCCAGGTTCGGTTTCCTTTCACTATATTGAAGAGATGGAGGATTGCATCAAGGATGCGGATTTGATTATCTGCGGTGTTTCTTCTTTTGGAATGGATTGGTTCTGTGAAAACGTGATTTCCAAACTACCTGAAAAGACTCCCCTGCTCTCCATTTCAAAAGGCATGATCGACGACGGAGAGAACAAAGGCCATTTGATCTCTTATCCCGAATATATGCAACGTTTTACCGATAAAAATTTGCGCATTTATGCCGTGGGAGGTCCCTGCACCTCCTATGAGCTTGCGGTGCAAGATCCCACAGAAGTAGTTTTTTGCGGTCCGGATATGAAAACACTGCGTTGGCTTAAACAACTGTTTGAAACCGATTATTATCACATCAGCCTCTCTACCGACGTTCATGGAGTAGAATGCGCCGTTGCCCTGAAAAACGCCTATGCCTTGGGCGTGGCATTGGCTATTGGTCTTTCCTACAAGAAAGAAGGCAAGGCTCTCGAGCACTATAATTCTCAAGCAGGTCTGTTTATGCAAGCCTCCCGTGAAATGTATCTCTTACTTGATGCCTTTGACAGCACTGCAGAGCGCAACATTTTTGTCGGACTCGGAGACCTCTACGTTACTGTATTTGGCGGTAGAAATCGCAAGCTTGGAGCTTTGCTTGGTCAGGGTTATACCTACAATGAGTCGATGGAAAGACTTCCCGGCATCACTATGGAAGGAATCGTGATCAGCAACCGTACTGCAAAAGCTGTTGAACAGCTTGCCTCGATCGGCAAAATTGACATAAAGGACTTCCCATTGCTCAGACACATAAAGGAACTGTTGCAAGATGAAGCAACTGTCAATATTCCTTGGAAGGAGTTTGAGACCGAGTACGAGAGCTGATTTACAATGTAAGGGGAGAATTCTCCCGTATCATAATAAAGCATTGTGTCCACCAATGCAGTGCTTGCAAAGAAAGGACGAAGAATTTTAAAAATTCTTCGTCCTTTTTCTGTCGGCAGGTAACGTATTTTTTGAATTTCTAAAACTGTCCTTTAGAACACGTCCCCTTCGGAAATGCTTTTTTTGAAATTTTTTTGCAAAAACAAACAAATCTGTTTAAATATATGTTATAATATAGATACTTCAAAATAAGGAGGCGTCATGAAAAATAATTTCAGAAAAACTCTGATCCGCTTTATATCCGTTTGCCTGACTTTGGCATTGCTTGCATCGATTACGTTCACCGTCAGCGGAAGCACGCGCTATTTTTCGGGAGACGCCGAAAATTATTATAATTCCCTTCTCAACGCGGGATTTCCAGAGGATTATGCCATCTCCCTGACAGAGCTGCACCTCCTGCATCCGCACTGGCAGTTCGAGCCCTTGCTGATTACCGAGGAAGCATCGACCTATACGTGGGATTATATCATTCAAAAGGAAAATCACGATGCCAGCAATCCCGAAAACAATCTGATCTTTTCCTCCGATACATACAAGCCGTATCATCATCCATTCAACAAAGAAATTTACGACTCCGCTTATTATCAGGTTTCCGATCAAGGCTTGGAATATTTTATGGATCCCCGAAACTTTTTGAACGAAACCGATATTTTTCAGTTTTTTGACCTGTCCGCCGATGAAAGTGTTACCGAGGAGGCTGTACAAGCAATTCTGATCGGGACATTTATGGAGAATGCATTTCTGGAAAACGGGAAACCGTTTGCTGAATATTTTGTTGAAATCGGAAACGAGCTGGGCGTCAATCCGATCTATCTTGCTGTGAAAGCCAGACAGGAGCAAGGCGTCGGAGGCACCTCTCCGCTGATCTCCGGCAAATGCGGTACGGTGCTGGCGGATTTTTATCAAAATCAGACGCAGGAAACAGAATCCGGACTGCAGGTGCTCGCGCCCTCCGAGGGCTATACGGCAGATGCATTAACGGATCTGAACGGCTATTATAATTTCTTTAATATCGGTGCCAGCGGAAAAGGCTTGTTCAAAATTTACCACAACGCGATGACACGCGCAATAAATGGCACCTCCACAATGACCGATGCATGGGGCTCCCCTGCGTGGGATACGATGTGGAAATCCATTTACGGCGGCGCGTATATCATCAAGAACAACTACATCGATTCCTATCAGAATACGATCTATTTGCAAAAATTCAACGTCGACAGCCGCGCCTCATCGGGTAATTTCTGGAAGCAATATATGCAGAATGTTTCGGGTGCAATATCCGAAGCACGTACGCTTTATACCGCATTTGCTTCGATGGGCGCGCTGGATGCCGAATGTATGTTTCTGATACCCGTCTACGGCGGAATGCCGACGGAGGCATCCCCCGATCCCGCCAACGGAGATTGCTCCTACGTTGCAAAAGCGACGGAAAAATACGATTACTCTGTATTCCTTACCTCCCCTCTCCTGGTAAACACATCCAATTCTGCCGTCTACCACACCACGGATATTTATGCAGGCGGAGTGCTGAAGCTGGATGGAACGGTCGATCATTCCTATGAGGTCAATGCCATGGAATACCGTTGGGACAATGGCGAATGGACGGCTTTTTCCGCTGACGGAACAGTAGATTTATCTCTTCCCGTGAACTTTTTGGCAGGCTCCTCTCATATACTGTCAATACGCGGCGTTGCCGATTACGATCACGGACAAAGCGCAAAGAAAAGCAATTATCATTTTCTCTGTGCCGTGCTCTACGTGAATGTGCTTGCCCCTCCGAACATTGACGTAACACTGCGGAATCGCGGTGAGCAAACCGTTCTGACCTATCCGATGGGGACGTTGTTTCCACTGCCTTCCTACAATGAAGAACACTTTTACGGGTGGTACGGAACGGACAATACATTGCACCCCGCAGGCAGCGTAACCACGGTTACAGAGGATATCACCTATGAGGCTTTGTATCTCGGCTTTGAAAAACAGATCGGCGCAGCTTTGGTTTTTTCCGATAGCGACGCACGCCTGCGCTTTTTCTCGGCAATCGAAAAAGCGGCTTACGACCGCTTGAATGAGATCGGTCTCCCTTTGGAGCTGTATGCGACGGTTACGGCGAACGAACGCACCGTGCTGACAACACCTTTGCTACGCGAAACAGTGACAGCATTCGGCACCGAATGGATCATGCTGTATACGGATACGGAAGCGATTGATGTTAAGAGTGCACAAACGACTTATGCTGTCGATTTTTATGCGATTCTCTCGTATACCAACGGTGCAGAATTGTCCTTAAAGGCAAATGCCGAGCCGTTTACGAGAACGGCGATGGAGGTTGCAAATGCGGCGTTGCAAGATGATGAGACGCAATATTCCGATGCAATTAAGGAAAAATTACAGCAGTTTGCAGGCAATACAGAATTTTAATGGAGAAATACACTTATGAAAACACTTGGTTACTACAACGGAATCGTTGACGAGCTGGATTGTATCAGCGTTCCGATGTTGGACAGAGCCTGCTATTTCGGTGATGGCGTTTATGACGTTACATTCAGCCGCAATCACAAGATCTATATGCTCGAGGAGCATGTGACACGCATTTTTCAAAGCGCGGCATTGATCGGAATCAAGCCGCAATTGACAGAATCGGAGCTTGGTTCCCTGCTTCGAGAGCTGATCATGCAACTTGACGACGGCGAGGCGTGGGTTTATTTTCAGTTCTCCAGAGGCACCGATTTCCGCGTGCACGCATTCCCCGAGCATGCAAAATCCAACCTTTGGATCATGCTTAAGCCCGCAAAAATCAAGGACACCTACAAGACATTGCGTTGCATCACATTGGAGGATACCCGTTCTTTGCACTGTAATATCAAATCGCTCAATCTCCTTCCCAATGTCATTGCTACGCAGAAAACGGTGGATGCGGGGGTGGATGAATGCATTCTGCACCGCGACGGAATCGTGACCGAGTGCGCTCACTCCAACGTTTCGATTTTGAAGGACGGAAGGTTGATCACTCATCCCGCCGACAACAAAATTCTTGCGGGAACGGGACGCGCACATCTGATTCGCTTTTGTCGGCAATTCGGTATCCCTGTGGAGGAGCGGAAATATCCGTTGGAGGAATTGCGAGGTGCGGATGAAATTCTTTTGACCTCCGCCTCCTCACTTTGCATGCGCATTGTAGAGCTGGACGGTCTGCCAATCGGCGGAAAGGCGCCCGATACGGTGAAAAAGCTGCAGGACGCATTATTGAAGGATTTTATCGATCAAACCGATTGACTGTTTTAATTCTGTAAATTTTTTGTTTTTATTGACATTCCCGTCGAACTATGTTAAAATATATAGGATAATTTTTTTACAAAGGAAGTAACGCTTTGGCAACGCAAAAGAAAAACGGCTTCATGGGAAAGCTATTCAAATTTTTCGATTACAACCGCGACAACCGTCCCGATGCGCTTGAGGAGGACACCACGCCTACGCTTAAGCGATATTTTAAGGTGTTGGGCAGACGATTCTGGAAGCTGGTATCCTTGAATCTCATGATGCTCCCGTTGGTTGTTCCCGTATTGATCGCAATTTATCTGTATTTTGCGATGAATCAGACGCCAACCGCAAACACCCTGCTCTTTCCGCAGCTTTACGGTGCAAATACCATTCAGTCCTCTACCGAATCCACATTTCTGCTCGATCTGTTCGGTGCACAACTGAATGTCCCCGTATACGGAGTTTCCACTTATATCGGAATCGGAATCTGTGCCCTGCTTTTAGCACTCACGTTTGGCTGGCAGAACATCGGTTCCACTTACATTGTGCGAAATATGGTGCGCGGTGAGCCCGTATTCGTCTGGTCGGATTATTTCTATGCAATCAAGCGCAACCTTAAACCTGCATTCCTATTGGGACTTTTGGATTTCGTTGTCATTTTTCTCTTGGGATACGATTTGGTATACTTCTGGAACCAACCATCCTCATTTTGGCTGGATGTCGGATTTTATGGTATCTGCGCAATGGTGATTCTTTATTTCTTCATGCGCTTTTATATCTATTTGATGCTGGTAACCTTTGATCTTTCGATTCGGAAGATTTTGAAAAATGCACTGATTTTCACCATGCTCGGCATCAAGCGCAACCTGATGGCGCTGTTGGGAATCATCTGCATCACCGCGATCAACATTGCGCTCTTCTTTGTCTTTTCCATGACACCGCTCGGAATCGCGATTCCGCTGGTGCTCCCCCTGCTCTATTACATGGCGGTTACCTCCTTCACCTGTGCATACGCTGCATATCCGATCATCGACCGTTATATGATTGAGCCGTATATCAATCAGAACAATGAAGAAGAGGAAGGGATTGCAGGCGAGATTGAATCGTCGACAGAAGAATAAATTTTAAGAGATGCCTCAAATGCAATCATGTGTTTGAGACACCTCTTTTCTTTTTTTGAAAATCGGTTCGTCCTTGGCACAGAGCCACGCGCCGATGATCATGAAAAGCAAGGCAATCAAATATGTAATTTGCGGAAGCTCGCGAAAAACAATCAAGGACAACAACGTTCCGATAAAGGGAGCAACAGCATAATATGCGCTTGTTCTGGCTGCACCCAACATACGTTGTGCATATACGTAGAAAAAGATACTCAATCCGTATGCCACAAATCCGACCGCGAGCACCGCAAAAACACTCCAGAGAGCTTCGATCCGTTCACCGATACCAAACCCGATGATGACAGAACCGATTCCCGAAAAAACACCTTTTAAAAGAACGATCTGCAATGGATCTCTGGATGCAATTTTTCGAGTACAGTTATTTTCCAATCCCCAGCAGATTCCGGCAAGGAGAATAAAGAAGGAACCGTAGGAAAAATTTAACGCTGTAATATCTTCAACAGAAAGAATCGCGCAGGATACGGTAACCAACAAGATTCCTGCCCAAAGTCGTGGGCTGATCCTCTCCCGAAACACCATCAGGGCAATGATCGCAGTTGCAACAATTTCAAAATTATTGAGCAAGGATGCATTTGCCGCAGTTGTCGCATTTAATCCGAACAAAAGACAGATCGGTGCCGCGATATCCAATAGGATCATTGCTATGGTATACGGTAACTCCGCTTTGGTTAACCGTGCTTCCGAAGAGCCTTTTTTGTATATTTTTCTTCCGATTGCAATCACACTCATACCGAGTCCGGCACCAGTGTAAAGGAAACCTGCCATCAACGTCGGAGGTATATAGGCAAGCATCAGCTTTGAAAATGGGAAATTGACGGCATAAAGTGAAGCTGCAAGAAGTGCGAACAAAATACCGGATTTTGCCGATCGATTCATTGTATATTACTTCTTCAGCTTCAGCGTCTTTTCATACGCCGCGACTACCGCATTCATTGCCGTTGCGCGGAATGCACCGTTCTCCAAAGCATGAACGCCCGCGATCGTCGTGCCGCCGGGGCTGCAAACGGCGTCCTTCAGCTCGCCCGGATGCTTTCCACTCTCCAACAGCAGCTTCGCGGCACCGAGCAATGTCTGCGCGGCGTAAAGATTCGCCTGATCACGTGCCAAGCCGCACTCCACCGCGCCGTCTGCCAAGCCCTCGGCAAACAGATAGGCAAACGCAGGACCGCAGCCCGACAGCGCACTCGCGGCATCGATCTTT
>JAFTPJ010000101.1 GCA_017463405.1 Clostridia bacterium | reverse complement strand
GGGAAATGTCAAAAGAAGCAGGAGCAATACGCTGCTGATTGCACACATCCCCCACCAAAACGGCGAAATCAGCGCCGCGTGCACGACCGAAAGTGCGGTCGCGGTGAGCACACCGAGGGGATGCTCTACAGAGGTACGACGAATCTCGAGATGGTCAGGCGGCAGCTCACATAGACCGAAGAGCAAAAGCCCGATGGCGCGGCTGTGGCGGAGGACATGGGAAAGGGATTTTGACGACGGCAGCAGCGGGAGCGAGAACAGGGAAAGGGTCAGAGCGACGGCGTGCTGTCGCAGATTGGCGTATGCGGGTATGAGGAGCGTTAGAATCAAAAAAAGAATACCCGTGAGCAGAAAAAACAGACCGAAATCGCTCATTCGGCTTTCCAGCAGTCCGCGTTGCAAGCGTTTTAGCGTACGTCCGAGGAACGAAGACTCCCGTGCACGCATTCCCGCGCGCCGCAGGCGATACAGTGTTCCGCTTCGGTCGAAGCCGCTGTCCGAGAGGGGTGAGAGACGACCGTCGGACAATGCCTCGGTCATGCGATTGCCGCAGTTTCGTACAAGTTCTGCCGCACGGCTGTTGCGTACCGCCCGACGGATGGCATCTGCCGCCCGCAAGGCGGATTCTGCGATGATACTGTGCATGCTATGGCTCCTTTCCATGAATTTTTGCGTACGGCAGGGGATCGGTTTCAGACGGTGAGGGCATTCCAACGCACGATCGTTGCGTGCAGAGCGACGCGATCTGTGTAAAGCGTGAGTACTTTCCCGATGGGAAGGGAAATCCGCCCGTTCAACAGAAACAGGTTGCCGTTCCGCACGCCCTGTACGCGCACCGACAGACGCAGGTCCACACGCTCGTCGTCCGCCGTGCCGACGAAGAATGCGCCGTTCTGCTCTAACACCACGCGTGCGGGCGTGCTTTCCATTGCAATCAGCTCTCCGAATAACGTGCCGTCCGTGGTGTAGAGTACATCGCCTGCCGTAAGGTAATCCGCGATCGGGGCGGAAAGGGATTCGATCGAAAGAACCAGCTCCGCCTCCTCATTCCTGCTCTCACCGTCGGCGTTCCGATCAATCAATCGCAATGCCGCCCCTGCTACTACCGCCAGCAAAAGCAGGACTAAAAGCAGATCCGCGACACTGCCGCGTCTGCCCTCATTTCCCCGCATTGCCCGAAGCCTCCCGAACCGTCACGCCGATGATTTCCGCCTGCGTGGCATAATACGCACCTATATGAAAGCTTCCCATCTCTCCCGCCGCGATCCGTATCTCCGATATGCGCCAGCCAAGTCCTGCGGTGTAGCTTCCCGTGGCGCTGACCGTTACGTCGATGTCGATGCGTTGTGGCACATCGGCGAGCTGAATCTCGCCGTCCCTAACCACCGTCCGACGATGCGGTCTGGTGTGCAGCTCCGTCACCGTCCCAAGGGGGAGCGTGCCGTTTTCCGAAAAAATCGCATCCCCCGGGGATATGGTCGGTGAGGCGTCAAACAGCGTCGCATCCGCCCCCGCGATGCGTACGGTATAGCTGACGGTCGCGGTTTTTGCATCTGCGCCGCGCGCACGCAGTGCGTACCATGTAAGTGTCATGGCGCCTGCTGCAAGCAGAGCGCAAAGGAGCCAATCAACTGCCGTCATTCCGTGCCGTGTGTGCTTCGTCATGCTGTCCTCCTTCATTTTTTTGTTAGGATGCCCGCAAATGGCGCTTTTAAACCGTATGCAATAAATGTATAAGCAACACTCTATATGTATTTTGCACGAAAATCGGGTGAAGATTCTGTAAAAATCTCACGAAATGCCTATTGATTTTTGAACGCAAATTTGATATACTATTTATAATCATAATTGTATTTTTGCCTATGCGGCGGACAAGGATTCATTTGAAAGTTTTTTGAAGACAGGGAGTAAGCGATATGATCTCACGCGATATCATGATTACCAATACAAGCGGATTGCATGCAAGACCGGCAACGTTCTTTATTCAGAAGGCGAATACCTATAAGGCGTCCATTTGGGTCGAAAAGGATGAGCGCAAGGTCAACGCAAAGAGCCTTTTGGGCGTTTTGTCGCTTGGGATTGCGAAGGATATGACCGTAAAGTTGATTGCCGAGGGTCAGGATGAAAATGCCGCTATTGCGGGTTTGGTAGAATTGATCAACAGCGGATTTTCCGAGGCTTGATCGAATAAGAGCATAGGCGGTGTGCGACAGCGGAATGACACGGTTTCGCTGTGCACGCCGTTTTTTTTCGGGAAAGGGAGAGATATGGTACAAAGCGAGGAGACAAGACAGCGACTGCTCGATAAGGCAAACGGACTGCCGCTGTCGTCGGGCGTGTATATTATGCGCGACCGCACGGGAAAAGTGATCTACGTCGGAAAATCGCGCAAGCTCAAAAGTCGCGTTTCCCAATATTTTCAGAACAGCGAAAAAAACATTAAAACCGCGCGCATGGTCGCCGCGGTACAGGATTTCGACTATTATCTCTGCGATAACGAGATGGAGGCACTTTCCCTGGAAAACACGCTGATCAAGCAGTACACGCCGAAGTATAATATCCGCCTCAAGGATGCAAAATCCTATCCGTATATCAAGCTGACGGCGGAGGAGTATCCGCGCTTGGTATTTACGCGCCGCCGCGATGCCGACCGCGGAAAATATTTCGGGCCGTATTCGGGGGTATCAATCGCGTATTCTCTGATCGATCTGCTCTCGCGTACGCTGCGACTTCCCACCTGCAAACGGCAATTTCCGCGCGATATCGGCAAAGGACGTCCCTGCATCAATTATCAGATCGGGCGCTGTGCCGGACTTTGCACGGGTAGGGTCACGCATGAGGAGTACGCCGAGAGCATCCGTTATGCCGCCGACGTGCTGGACGGCAGAGAAAAGGATGTACGCCGCGAGCTGGAAAAGCGGATGTACGCCTATGCCGAGGAGGAACGATACGAAGCAGCTGCGCGCTGTCGCGACACGATTGAAGCATTGGGCAGAATCGGGCAGAAACAAAAGGTGGTTGCCGATCCCGATACCGAGCAGGACGTCATCGCGCTGTATTCCGACGATTTTTGCTCCTGTGTGTCGGTGTTTTACGTCCGTGATGGCGTTTTGCAGGACAAGGAAGATCACCTCTACGGCGCCGACAGCATTTTGGAAACGGAAGACATGACAACGTTTTTGTGTGAGCATTACCGCACGCGGGAGTACATCCCGTCGCAGGTGTTGCTTGCGTTTCCGATGGAGGACGAGGACGTGGAAATGCTCACGGCATACCTCTCCGAGCGTGTGGGACACCGCGTTTACATTCGTACGCCTGAACGCGGAAAGCTACGCACGCTGTGCGAAATGGTAGAAAAGAATGCGGCGGAAAAGGCAAAGCTTTACCGTGCCGACACCGATCGCACCGAGGGGACGCTGGCGCGTCTGGCGGGGCTGTTGATGTTGGAGAGCTACCCCGAGCGCATCGAGGCGTACGATATTTCAAATCTCGGCACCGAGCATCTGACTGCAGGGATGATCGTTTGCGAGGGCGGAAAGTTCAACAAGGCGGAGTATCGCTCCTTCCGCATCCGCTCGGTCGACGGCACCGACGACTACGCATCGATGCACGAGGCGCTCTCGCGCAGATTGGATCATCTGTCCGATGCGGACGGGTCATTCTCGCGGCTTCCGGATCTGATCCTGCTCGATGGTGGCAGGGGACACGTGTCCACGGTTAAGGCGTTGATGCAGGAGCGCGGATTGGACGTTCCCGTATTCGGCATGGTTAAGGATGATTTTCACAAAACGCGCGCGCTCTGTACCGAGTCGGAGGAGATATCCATCGCGCGCGAGCAGGATATTTTCTCGCTGATTTATCGCATTCAAGAGGAGGTGCATCGCTTCACGGTGGGCAAAATGACCGCCGCCAAGCGCAAAACGGTGCGCACCTCGTCGCTGACCAAGATCCCCGGCATCGGGGACGCCAAAGCAAAAAAGCTTCTCGCCGCATTCGGAGGCCTTGCCGCCCTCAAACGCGCCTCGCGCGATGAGATCGCCGCTGTCAAGGGCATTTCCATGCGCGACGCCGAGGCTGTGGTGGAGTATTTTAGGAAGTAGGGGGATTTTTGGAGAGTAGGGGGATTTTTGGGGCAAGGGGAACTTTTTGAAAAAAGTTCCCCTCTCCCCAAACCCCTCTCTCTTCAAAAACCTTGCCCGAAAGCACGACATCGGGATGGGCGGCTCGACACCGCCCACCCCGACGCCGTGGCGCTGTCGCGCAAGTTTTTTTCGAGACATGGGTTGCATTGATGTTATTTTGTAAACGATTGGTTCGTTGTACGAAAAAATAATGTCCAACCTTGTCGGGGACGTCGGCCCCTACAAATGAGAGCGTGGACAAAGAAGGTTATCTGCCTGTATCGTCTGGAGTTTTAGGGGCAGGGGTCCCCAAAACTTGCGGGAGCAAATGCGGAAAGCTGTTAGATGAAGAAACAAATTGTGCGATCCGTAACGAGATCGATCCATGATCGCACGTATAAAACTTTCACCCACCGAACGAAAATAGGAATCTCTTTGAAAACCTATCCTCGGAGGGTAGATAAACCCTTTGCGGTGAAAGTTTTTGAAAAGGGGTTGAGAGAAACTTTTTTCAAAAAGTTTCTCTCAAGAAAAAAGAAAAAACAAAAGGAGAAACAATCCATGATGCGAATCATCACAGGAAAGGCGCGCGGGACGCATCTTTTGACGCTTGCGGGGGAGAACACGCGACCGACGGCGGAGCGGGTAAAGGAAGCGGTGTTTTCATCGTTGCAGAGCGTTGTTGCGGACGCAGAGGTGCTGGATTTGTTTGCGGGATCGGGGCAAATGGCACTGGAGGCGTTGAGTCGCGGAGCTGCGCGCGCGGTGGCGTGTGATAGTGAAAAGGCGGCGGTAAAGGTGATCGAAGCCAACGCCGACAAGACGCATCTTGCGAACACGTGTGAGATTTTCTGCATGGATTATGCGGCGCTGTTGCGCTCGATGCGAGACAGACGGCGTTTTGATCTGGTATTTCTTGATCCGCCGTACGCAAAGGGCTTGTTGCCCGCGACGCTGGCGATGCTGCTGGATTTTGATCTGTTGAACGCGGATGCGCGCGTGGTATGCGAGAGCGCCGACGGGCAGGATGTGTTCGGCACGGATGTGACGCTTGCCGAGCGGTACAAAACGCTTCGCGCGACACGCTACGGTGCGGCGTTCGTGACCGTTCTGACACCGAAGGGAGAGGAAACACTATGAGTCTTGCAATTGTTCCGGGTAGCTTTGACCCGATGACGCTGGGACATCTGGATATTGTGGAAACGGTTGCCAAGCGCTACGACGAGGTCGTGGTTGCGGTGATGATCAACCGCGCCAAGCGCTACCGATTTGATATGGAAACGCGTGTGCGGATCGCCGAGGCGACGGTTTCGGGGCTTTCGAACGTTCGCGTGATCGCCGAGACGGGAATGCTGATCGATCTGTTCGACAAGCTCGGCGCCGATGCTGTCTGCAAAGGCTGGCGTAACGCCGCCGATTATGAATACGAACTACACATGGCGGATTGGAACGCGGCGCATAACCCGCGCTTCCGTACCGAAATGATCCACGCGAAAAACGATCATGCCGACATCAGCTCCACCCTTGTACGTGAACGCCTCGACCGCGGCGAATCCATCGACGATCTCGTCCATCCTGATGCGATGAGTTTTTTGGGATAAAGGGTTGTGAAGGATGGGGCGTTTTGTGGGGAAAGGGAAACCGCTTGAAAGTGCGTTTCCATCTCCTCCCACCCCCCTCTCTCTTTCAGAACTTTTCCCGATACCGTGGCGCCCCGCGCAAGTTTTTTTCGAGGTATGGGTTGCATGGACGTTATTTTATAAACGCCGTTGCCTACAGATGAACATGCGAATAATGGCGGTTATCTGCTTGTATCTGCGGTGAGTTTTAGGGGTGGGTCACCAAAACTTGAGGGAGCTAAGGCGAAAAGCTGTTAGATGAAGAAACAAATTGTGCGATCCATAACGTTATAGAAGCATGTACGCACAAGCAAAACTTTCACGAACCATATTGAAACAGGACTCTCCATGATAAATTCCCCTCGGAGGGTAGCTAAAACCCCCTTTGTGAACGTTTTTGAAGGGGTGTGCGGGAAAACTTTTTCCAAAAAGTTTCCCCCACAAAAAGGAGGACAAGCATGAGTCGACTGGGAAAATTATTTTCAAACACGGCGATATTGGCGGTAGGGACGTTTGGGTCGAAGCTGTTAGTGTTTTTGCTGATGCCGTTGTACACGGCGTGGCTGACGACGTCGGAGTTTGGCGCGGCGGAGATGATCACGAGCATATCGAACTTCCTGATTCCGCTGGCGGCCGTCGGCGTCAGTACGGGCGTGTTCCGTTTTGCGGCGGAACAAGAGGCAGATCGGGAAGCAGTGTTTTCATCGTCGCTGGCGCTGTTGGGCCTTGGGCTCGGCGGCTTTTTGGTGCTGTCGCCGTTGCTCATGCTGGTGGAATATTACCGAGAATACGTATGGCTGATCGTGCTGTACGTCCTGTTTGCCGACGTGCAGGCGGTGCTGTCGCAGTACCTCCGCGCGATCGATCGCACCGTGTTGTTTGCGGGGCAGGGGATTCTCAACACGGCGCTGACGGTGCTGTTTAACATCTTGTTTCTGTTCGTTTTCGATATGGGCGTGGAGGGATACGTGCTGTCGGTTATTCTCGGCAACCTGATCACGTCGGTCTTTCTGATCCTGCGCGCGCGGCTCTGGCGCGTGTTCCGTATCTCAAAGGTTGAAAAACGGTTGATGGGCGAGCTGCTACGCTTTAGCCTGCCGCTGGTTCCAACGACGGTCTGCTGGCTGATTACCGACCTGTCCGATCGTTCGATGGTAACCGCTTTCTGTGGCGAGAGTGCCAACGGTATCTATTCGGCGGCGTATAAGATTCCTACGATCGTCAATCTTGTCTCTGGGATTTTCCTGCAGGCGTGGCAGTTTTCCGCAGTGGCGGAGTCTTCGGATGAGAAATCCTGCTCCCGATTTTACACGCAGGTGTTCTGCGGTTTTCTGTCGGTCATTATGATCGGCGCGGCGGGGTTGATTTTGTTCTCTCGCTTTTTGACGGGGCTCCTCCTTAACGCGGCGTATTTTGAGGCGTGGCGATACATGCCGACGCTGTTGTGCGCAGCGGCACTGGAGGCGATCGTTTCCTTTCTCGCCAGTGTTTACATGGTGCGCAAAAAGAGCACTCATTCGTTTGTCACCGCGCTCGTCGGTGCTGTGGCGAACATCATTCTGAATTTTATCCTGATCCCGCGCATGGGACCGCTCGGCGCGGCGATCGCAACGCTTGCGAGCTACGCGCTCGTGTTGCTCGTGCGCCTAATTGATGCACCTCGCATCATTTCGTTCAAGCTCTGCCTGCCACGCTTGATCTTTTCTACACTCCTATTACTCGCCTCGGCGACGGTTATGACGCTGGATGTCCCGGGGCGCCTTTGGTGGACATTTGCTCTCACCGCCGCAATCACCGCACTCAATGCCCCAGCGTTGCTCCGCGGTGTGAGCAGTATTATCCATGCACGTCAGCTCTGATAGATTCGGTTTTGTCGAAATATGGTTTTAAAAACCGCGATTCATAGAATAAAATACAACAAAACAAGTTAATCCTCTTGACAAGACATGGTTTTTATGCTATAATATGCTAGAAAACGATTCCAAAGGGGGATAACAAATGAAAAGAACGAAGCTGATTGACCGTCCGCTGCCGAATTACACACGGGGCGAGGAGATTTTTAACATGGTGTCGCACATCGTAGGCGGCGCGTTGGGAGTTGTTGCACTGACGCTGTGTGTGGTGTTTGCGGCAATGAAGGGGGATGCCTGGGGCGTGGTTGGAAGTGCAATCTACGGAGCATCGCTGATCCTTTTATACAGTATGTCCAGCATTTACCACGGATTGCACAAGGGAATGGGAAAAAAGGTGATGCAGGTGCTGGATCACTGCACGATCTATTTTCTGATCGGCGGCACGTACACACCGATTCTCCTGACCGTCATCCGTGAGCATTCTCCCGTGTGGGCATGGGTGCTCTTCGGCATCGTTTGGGGACTTGCAGCAATGGCGACCACGCTGACCGCGATCGATCTCAAAAAGTATTCCAAGCTGTCGATGGCGTGCTATATCGGTATGGGGTGGAGCATTCTGATCGCGTGGAAAACGGCTGTCGAGGCAATTCCCTTTGCGGGGATACTGTTCATCCTGCTCGGCGGTGTGGCATATACGGTCGGTGCCGTGATCTACAGCATCGGAAAAAAGCATCGCTATATGCACTCGCTGTTCCATCTGTTTGTCGTTGCGGGGAGCATTCTGCAGTTCTTCGGAATCTTCTTCTACGTGATTTGAATAAAAAAGAACGTGTTGCAATCCCGTAGGGGAATGCGACACTCTCTTTTTCATCTATAAGGATCCAAGAATCGATACAGATAATTAGCCT
>JAFTPJ010000003.1 GCA_017463405.1 Clostridia bacterium | reverse complement strand
GTCGAACACACAGGCATCTATCCTGTCGAGTGAGACAAGACGGTAAAGCGATTCGGTATCGAATTTTTCACTGTCGCAGAGAAACACGCTGAACTTCGCGTTCTGCAGCATCAGAGTCCGAATGTGATTTTCCTCCGCGATCGGGTCGGAGATCATTCCGTCCTTACTCAAACTCTTGGCGGAGAAAAAGAAGATATCAGGATTGATCTCGGAAACCGTTCGGTACGCCTGCATTCCCGAAAGCACCGCCGAGCGATCGACCGAAAAACCGCCCGTACAGCAGGTGGCAATCCCGTAATTGATCGCGTTGATCGCAGTCAGCATATTGTTGGTAAACACGATCATATCCCGATGCTTCGCGATGTATGGGACAAGAAAGCCTGCCGTGGACGAGCCGTCCAGCATGACAGATTGCCCGTCGTGCAAAAGCGTCGCTGCTTTTTTTGCGATTTTTCGCTTCTCAGAGATATTTTTGGACATTCGGCTGTTGAGAGGCACCGACTGGTTGATCGCATTGAAGATTGACGCTCCTCCGTGCGTTCGTTTGATCAGTGAAAGATTCTGAAGCTTGGCAAGATCGCGTCTGACACTGGACGGAGAGGTGTAGGTCAGTTCCGACAGCCTTTCAACCGTCAAAAACACGTGCTCGTTTAACAGCTCCAGAATTTCTTCCTGCCTTTTTGTAACGCTCATTTACAACTCCTTTTTTGCGCAAATTTAAAAATAAATTGCTTATTTGCCTATTATTCCACCGCATATTGCATTCAATTGCGCTTGATGATATAATTATAACATAAAAATTCGGAAAGTCAAGCATTATAGAAAAGAGGCAAAGAAAAATGAAATTTTTTATCGACACGGCAAATGTTGAGGACATCAAAAAAGCAGTCGAGATGGGAATCGTCGACGGCGTTACCACCAATCCCTCGCTGATTGCAAAGGAAGGACGGGATTTTATTGAGGTCGTCAAGGAGATTGGAACGATTGTAGACGGTCCGATCAGCGCGGAGGTCATCTCGCTGGAGAGTGAAAAGATGGTAGCAGAAGCGAAGGAGCTTGCCGCAAAAATCAACAACCCGAATCTTGTCATCAAGATTCCGATGTGCACCGAGGGACTCAAGGCAGTCAAGCAACTGACCGCGCTCGGTATGAAAACCAATGTCACCCTCATCTTCTCGGCGGCACAGGCACTGCTGGCAGCGGCGGCGGGTGCAACCTATGTCAGCCCCTTTGTGGGACGCCTTGACGATATCGGTTTTTGCGGAATCGATCTGATCTCCGAAATCTCGAATATCTTCCGCAAGCAGGATATCAAGACGCAGATCATTGCGGCATCGACGAGAAATCCGCTTCACGTCGTTCAGGTAGCGTCTGCGGGATGTGACATTGCGACCGTTCCCTATAAAGTATTCGTCGATATGACAAAGCACCCTCTAACCGATAAAGGCATCGAAAGATTCCTCGCGGATTGGGCAAGCGTAAAGCAATAATATAAATGAAGAGAGTCGATACGGGATTTTTCGTATCGGCTCTCATTTGTTTTTCCATTATTTTTTATTCAGTCTTTCACCGACCGCTCCGCCCGGATGGATCAGCGCAAACTGCTCCGCGTGGTAGTCGGTCTCCTCGACCAGTGCCGCCTGCAGTGCATGGAACAACATGCACAAAGCTGTGGTACTGGTGGTGCCCTGCATATTGTACTTGTCGGTCTCGCGGTTGACGTGCTGCTTGATCACAACGTCCGCGCCCTTTGCCAGAGGCGACTCCAGATTCTCCGTCACGGTGATGATCTTGACGCCCTTTGCATGGCAGATGTCCATGATGGGAAACAGCTCCTTGGTCGAGCCGCCACGGGAGGCAAACACCATGACGTCGCCCGCCTGCAAAAAGCCGGTTGCTCCGTGCACCGCCTCGGCGGGAGAGATGAAGCGAGCAGGACGCTCAATGCAGCACATCAGGTGCGCAAAGTGCTGACAGATGATGCCGGAATGTCCACAGCCCGACGAACCGATACGCGTCGCGTTGCCCAGCAGCTCGACTGCCTTGGAAAAACTCTCTTCGTCAAAATAGTCCTTCATCTCGCGGATACAAGCTTCTTCAATATCATACGCCGCACGCGCGGCGTCCAATGCCTTATTACTGATCATATTCTATCTCCGATCTTAACCCAGAATTTTGTCGTCCACCTCGCAATAGCGACGGTAGCATTCGCTGTAATCCACACCGCTCGGGCGATATACCTTATTCGGCTTCACGGCAATCTCGCACGCCGCCTCAACGCTCTCAAACACACCTGTGGCAACACCCGCCAGAATCGCGGAGCCGAGGCAAGCTGTTTCCTCGTTTTTGAGCGTGATGAACGTTTTGCCCGTCATATCTGCCTTGATCTGACACCACAGAGGGCTCTGCGCACCGCCACCCATTGCACGAACCTCGTTACAATCGGCACCCACGTAATCCAGATTTCCCTTCAGCATACATGCAACCGCCTCGAGAATGCTTCTCACCGCGTGTCCGCGCGTGTGCTCCATCGTCAGTCCGTAAAACACACCGCGTGCGTCGGGATCATACTTCGGCATGGTCGAGCCGCACAGATACGGTAAGAAGGTCAATCCCGCCGAGCCTGCGGGAACTGCCGCGGCAAGCTCGTCCAGCTCGCGGAAGCTGAAGCTTTCACAGAACTGATTTTTAAACCATTTGAGTGCGATGCCCGCCGTAGGCGTCCACATCAAAAGGCAATATTTTCCGTCGTAGTTCAGATGACACGGCACCTTGCTGTCGGGATTATATGCGGGCACGGTATCGGACGGCGCAAAAATCACCATCGTCGTTCCCGTCATCTCGCTGATCACGCCCTTCTTCACAACACCCGCGCCGATCGCACCCGCGATCTGGTCGATGGCGCCCGTGACAATCTTGATTCCCTTATACTCACCGATGATCTCGCCACTACGACGGATCTCGGGGAATTTCTCGACTTCGATGCCAATGTAGTCCAGCATCTCGCCCCACCATGCGTGCTTATGGATATCGTAATAGATGGTGGAGGACTGCAACGTCTCCTCGGTCACAAACCTGCCAGTCAGCTTGTAAAGCAGATAATCCTCCAGCAAAAAGACCTTTTTGATCTTCCCGAAGGTATCCGGCTCATTCTTCTTCATCCACAAAAGCTTTGCCGCGGGCCACGTCGCGGTAATTTCAGGCTGACCTGTGATCTCGTACACGCGCTTCTCACCGAATTTCGCGCGAAGCTCGTCCGCCTCGCGCGCCGCGCGGTTGTCCAGCCATACGATCGTTTTGCGAAGCGGTACTCCTGCCTCGTCGGTCACGATCAGTGTCTCGCATTGCGTATCAATGCTGAGCGCATATATCTCATGCTCGGAGGCAACCTCGTCCAGCACCTCCTCGACCAGCTTCCAATAGTTATCCGCGGGAAATTCAACGATATCCCCCGCTACCTCAAGCGTATAATCCTTTGTAATCGTTTTTACACAAACGGCGTTCTCGTCAAACACCGCCGCCTTCAGGGACGTCGTCCCCACGTCAATGCCCAATAAATATTTCATAAATCTATATTCCTTTTTGGGTGTTAATTTTCAAAAAACGGAAGGGTACCGCAACCGATTGCGGCACCCTTCGGGATGATCTTCGATCAGCGCTTCTGCTGAAGCGTGTAATGAACGTCGAATGCCTTTTCCTCGTCGGTGTACTTACGAAGCGTGTTGATGGTCTCGCCGTTGTTCCACTTTCTGTCACCGACGTCCTCGGTCGTACCCATGACGGTGACGTTAAGCTGTCTGTGACGTGCGCGGACGTGATCCCAGTCGATAAAGTAAACGTGTGCAAACTCACCACCGTCAAGAACACCGTCCTTGATGGTCATGGTCTCGCTTCTGCCGAAGAACACACTGCGCAGATGTCCGTCGGTGTTCATGCTGGTATAGTCACCGGGCTCGTTGACGTATCTGCCGAACTGCGAATGAATCGGACCGGGATGACGGTACTGATGCTCCTCCGCAAAGTCGGGGATCATCTTTCTCATGATGTCGAGCAGATCGTGCTGGAGATACTCCAAATCAAAGCTGTCGATGTCATGCGAGCACTCCTGAATCATGACCGAGCAGGTGGTGTGGTGAGATGCGATGGTCACGGTACCGTTCTTGACACCCGATGCCTCTACGATCTCAATAATCTCTTTGGATACGTCGTGGAAGGTGGGGATCCAGCCTCTGGACTGAAGCTCCAACTCCTTTTGAAAAACCTTAAATTCCATAATTGTATACTCCTGTTATTTGAATTAGTGAAGCTCATCCCATGCCTTGCGGAGAGAATAGAGCATCTCCTCGACCATGGCATACGGATCCGCCGCCTTGATGATACCGCTGGTGCTGCCCGTTGCCTGCGCGCCCAGCTTAATGGTGTTGTAAACGTCCTGACCGTTGGAGATGCCCGCGCCCTGCAGTACCATAATATCGGGATTGATGGCACGCACTCTTTCAATGGTCTCGATAACGTAGTTGGAATCGCTCGTCTTACCCGTTCCGATCAGTTCGGTGGGTTCTGCCACAAGCAGATTCGGAGAAAGCTTGGCGATGGCGACCAGCTCCTCGACTGTGTCGGCGCAAACGATGGTGGCAAGTCCGACCTCATCGGCACGCGCGATCGTCTTTTCGACCTCCTCGAGCGTCAACTTCTTCTCGGCATGGTTCAGCATAACGCCGACTGCCCCCGCCGCCTTGACCGCCTCGGGAAGCACAGAGCCGAGGCCTCTGCCCACAGGCAGATAGTCCATGTGCTGGGCGAACACCAGAATGCGCTCGGTGTTTTGCGCCAGAAGACTGATATCGGTATACTGAGGCGTGACGATGACATCAACGTCGTATTTCATGGCGACGCGATCGATCACCTTTGCCAGCTTCAGCATACCCTCGCCGTAAAGATACGCTTTGGGACCGATTTCAAAAAACGGCGGTTTGATCTGAAAATTTTTTAACATATCTGTTCCTTCTTCCTTTATACCGTACGGATCAGAAGTCCAGAATGGTCTTGTTTCCGTACAGAGCTTCCCAGTCCTTATCAAAGGTATTGATCGCCACGTCGGTCATCGGATGCGAGATCGCGGTATGGAACAAATCCGCCGAAATCGTGACGGTCTGACAACCCGCCAGTGCGCATTTGTGGATCTGCTCGCAGTTCTTGAAGCTTGCCGCCAACACCTTGCAGTCCAGCCGATGCGTCGCAAACAGCTTGACGATCTCTCCAACCTCCTGCGCGCCGTCACCGAGGATATTGTCCAGACGGTTGACGTAAGGCGCTACGAAATCTGCGCCCGCCTTTGCCGCGATCAGCGCCTGTGCAGCATTGAAAATCGCCGTCATTGTGACGCCGATGCCCAATTTCTTGATCATCATCGTCGCCTTCAGGCTCTCCTCACCGATCGGAATCTTAACGTAAAACTCACCGCCGAGGCGTTGCTTGAGCAGAAGCGCCTCCTCCACCATCTTGTCCGCGGTGGTCTGCACCGTCTGTACGTGCAACGCCTTTTCGGGACCGATGATGCTGCGGATTGCCGTAAGCAATGCCCAGAAGTCGGATTTTTCCTTTGCAATCAAGGTGGGATTTGTGGTAACGCCGGCGAGCGGGTAAAACTCGTTGCAGTGACGGATTTCCTCAACGTTCGCCGTATCAATTAAATATTTCATCTGTTATTTGCGACCTTTGCTGTTTGTTTGCCTGTCGGCAGATCAATATCCAACCTTTTCCCAGCACTCAAACGGAGCAGCAAGCTCGTCGCTGACCAGCACCTGCGTCTTCATAGTCTGCAACATGGAGGAAGGAATCTCGGGTGTCACGGGTCCGTGGAGAACCAGACGGGAGGTCATTCTCTGCCAGGAAGAGAACGTACCGTTGGTCATCAGTGCGTGAACCTCGATTCTCTCGCGTGCGTTCTTAACGTCAACCGGTCCGATGGTCGCTGCCTTGGGAGGCACGGACTGCATATAGCCGGACTGACCGAATACGCCGTGCAGAGAGTTCTGCGCAACGGTGAGAGGATGCAGCGTTACGATGCGCGCCTCCATGTTGAGCCACTCGTCGATGTCGTAGCTGCCGTCTGCCTTCTTCGCGGGGAAGAAATCGTCAACGGGATCGATGAACGCCATGTGACCGGTCCATCCGGGAGAGGAGGAGCAGATGTCAGCGCCGCCCTCACCGATATCGGTGATCATCTTGGAGTAGTAGCCGATGTTCTCGTTGGTGGGATAGTGTACGTTCTCAAGCGGCATACGGAGCTTGGGATCAATCTGATATACGAAGTACTTGAGCATGGAGTGTGCAAAGCCTGCCTCGTAGGTCTCGGGAGCGATGTTGCCCATATCGTCTGCCCACTCGTCCATTGCGAAAATGTGTACCTTGGAGCAGTCAACCTTAAAGTAGTTGATCAGCTGTGCCAAAGGAATGTAGGTATCGGGCTCGGGGTTACCGAGGATCATGCTGAATTTTCTGCCCGCCTCGCTCGCTTCCTTCAAGCGGGAGAACAGTGTAGCAATCAGAACGGGATGAGGGTTCATCATGACCTTGATATTGAATTCGGGATGATGCCAAGGATCACGGTACTCCAGATCCGTGCCGCTGATCTTGCGAAGGCGCTCGCAAAGCTCACGGTCCTTGAAGGGAACGTAGTCGGGGCACTTAAAATCAAATTTCGTAGGGGGATCAAAGATAATGTCTTTCATTGTTTTTTCTCCTTTGTAAGTTTTTGTATTATCATTTTCATTATACCATATCAATTTCGGAAAGTCAATAGGTCGCCCCAAAAGCGAATTTATTTCGTAAATTGCATCTTACTCTCCGAAAATCATCTCACCGTAGCACTCCGGACGGTGGAATTTGAAGGGCTCACCGACGATCGGGCTCCACGCCAGATAGTGGGGCGGCTCGGAAAAATCGGCACATTTGTAGCAATTGGCGCGCATACGCTTACCCGCATACACCTTGAAGTCGGGGAAAAAGCGACGAACGAAGCTGTGGGACACGCGGTAGAAGATCTCCCACTCGCCATCCCCCTTGCGAATATCGGGCGAAAAGATTTCCGCACCCCCGTCGGGGACGAGGCGTACCAGATCGACGATTCCACTGCCAAAGCCGAGATACATGCATCCATTGGAATTGAACTCAATATTGAAATAGCGCTTGTCCCCCTCTGTGGGGCAGAAAAAGAACTCCAGACAGCTGTCCTCGCAAGGACTGCCGAGAGGACCGTTCTCCACGGCGCGGATCACGCGCTCTTTCGTAGAAAGATGCACAAGGATCGCCTCGTCATCATACGCGATCTGCGCATACGCCTTGATGTGATCGGGCGTTTCAAAGTAGGGGTGATCGATCTCCAGCATAGGGATCGCATCCCAGCCACCCGCCGTCATTTTCTTGATCACGTAGGTTCTCATGCCTTAACCTCTCCTCCGAGCAATACCTTGTGCACACCCATTTTATAATCGACGAACGTCAGATCCGCACGCTTACCGACGGCGATCTCGCCGCGATCGCAGAAGCCGACCGCCATTGCGGGATTATAGGACGCGAACTTGAACACGTCCACGATCGACGCGCCCGTGTGCTTAATCATGTTGCGGCAAGCGATGTCCAGCGTCAGCTTCGAGCCGGCGATCTCACCCGCATGGTCAAAGTTGATATCGTCCACGCCGTCGTATCCGGGAGGGATAGGACCGTCGCAAGCGTATGCGTCGGAGATCAGGATGATACGATCGTCGCCCTTGATGCGTCTGACAAGACGGAGCATATAGGGATCGACGTGAATGCCCCTGCTATCACAGATCAGCTCGGCGTAAATCTCGCGGTTATAGTTGACCGCCTCATCTACGCAAACGCCGCGGCATTCGGGATATTTCACACGGTCGCCGGTTGCGTTGGTATGATGCGTTCCGATCTTCAGACCGTAGGGCATCAGCGCCTCGATCTGCTGTGGAGACGCCTCGCTGTGTGCCACGGTGAACACCGCGCCGGGATTCTTCGCCTTGACGTCAAGCACAAACTGCAGGATGTTCTCCCGTTCAGGCGCCAGTGCCCAAACGCGTGCAAGATCCCATGCCGCATCGATGATCGGTGCGTATTTTTCACGGTTCACACCGTCGCGCCACGGGTTAGATTCGCGCTCACATCCGAATTTGGGATTGAGGTAGGGTCCCTCCATATAAAGGCCACCGATGTTTGCGCAAGCATCTTTTTTCATCGCCTCACGCAAAAAGTTGATTTTCTCCACGTACATTTCGGTATTCATGTTGAAATAAAGCGCGGGGAGCAGGGTCGTGGTACCGTGCTTGAGATGGTGCAGGCACGCCACCTCCGGCTCATCCTGCAGAAATACTCTTCCGTCGGAATGCGTGTGAATATCTACAAACCCGGGACCGACATACAGCCCCTCGGCATCAATCACCTCACACCCCTCGGGGATGGGAAACTCGCGCATCTCACCGAAATCGACGATCTTGCCTCCCTCTGTCAGAAGCACCGCATCGGGGATAAAATGATCGCGCATAACCAGCACCGCGTTTTTGATCGCTAACATATCAGTATTCCTCCTTTTATATCGTATGGCATACTTTACCATCATCATTATACAAAAATGCCGCCCGATTGTCAATACAAAATCTCACTTTTTATGTTCAAAATATCACGCCGACTCTCCAAAAAAGCGACAAACGGCTTGAAAAAGATATTTTTTTGTGCTATAATGGGTTATACAAGAAAAGAGGTAAACAAATGAAAAGCGCTTTTGTATTTGATCTGGACGGTACATTGATCGACTCTATGTCGCATTTTGCCGCCGCAATGACGGGTGTACTCGACGACGCGGGCATCCCGTACGGCGACGATCTCATCAAGACTGTCACTCCACTCGGCTACCGCAAAACTGCAGAATATTACGTCAACACTCTCGGCGCCAAGAATAGCGTCGACGACATCGTTGCAGAGATCGAACACCGTCTCTATGCGGCATACTCCCAGAAAATCAAGCTCAAGCCGGGCGTTGGCGAGTTGCTCTGCAATCTCAAAGCACACGGCGCACGCCTGTTCGTTCTGACCGCAAGCCCGCACCTTGTAACCGACGCCTGCCTCAAGGCAAACGGTGTGTTCGACCTGTTCGAGGAGGTGTGGTCGGTGGAGGACTTCGCCCTGACCAAATCCGACACGCGCATCTTCCGCGCAGTCGCAAAAAGAATCGGCTGCAGTATGCACGAGGTGCGCTATTTTGACGACAATGTCATTGCCGTGGAAAATGCAAGGCGGGCAGGCTTTTGTACCTTCGGTGTCAAGGATCTGCAAAGTGCCGAGGAGCTGGAGACCGTCAAAAAACACGCACATGCTTTTATCGAAACGTTTGAAAATACATCGGAGGATTTCTTCATGGAAAGCAAAAGAATCATTCCCACCGCAGAGGATATCGCCCGCGTCAAAGGACTGGGCTTTCTGCGTGACAAAACGACCGAGGATTGCTTCAACGCCCGCGTGATTACGCGAGGTGGTAAGGTCCCCGCCAAAGTACTGGAGACCGTCGCCGAGGCGGCGCGTCTGTTCGGTAGCGGCGAGGTCGCCCTGACCACGCGCATGAGCTTTGAGGTACAGCGCATTCCCTACGTCAATATCGAGCCATTCTGTGCGTATCTTGCCGAGCACAGACTTGCAACCGGCGGTACGGGACCGCGCGTCCGTCCCATCGTTTCCTGCAAGGGCACAACCTGTCAGTACGGTCTGATCGACACCTTCGCGCTCGCCGAAAAGCTTCACGAGCGCTTTTACGAGGGCTATCACAGTGTCAAGCTACCGCACAAATTCAAGATCGGGGTCGGCGGCTGTCCCAACAACTGCGTCAAGCCCGATCTCAACGACATCGGTATCATCGGTCAGCGCATCCCCGCCGTGGACGCATGCAAGTGCCGCAGCTGTAAGATCTGTCAGATTGAGAAGGCGTGCTCTATCAAGCTCGCGCGCATCATCGACGGGAAAATTTACATCGATCCCGACCGTTGCAACCATTGCGGACGTTGCGTCGGCAAATGTCCCTTTGGAGCTGTCGAAGCACAGCTCACGGGCTACTGCGTCACCGTCGGTGGGCGCTGGGGCAAGCAGGTCGCACGCGGTCGCGCACTCGATTATATCTGCACGAGCGAGGATGAGGTACTCGCACTCGTCGAAAAATGTATCCTCCTCTTCCGTGACAAGGGAGAGGCAGGCGAACGCTTTGCCGATACAATCGCACGCCTCGGTTTTGAGAAGGTACAGGCGCTCCTCGCCTCCGACTCCCTTCTGCTTCGCAAAGACGAGATCCTCGCAGACAAGGCATGACAATGAGAATCCACCGTATCCTTTCCCTCCTCCTCTCGCTCATCCTCTTGATTTTAGCACTTACATCCTGCACAAACGGAAACATCGATGCCCCCGTTTCGGATGCCTTTTATGCGTTTACGGATGACACGGGCGTCACAATTGAGCTTTCAAAAAAGCCACAGCGCGTGGCGGTTCTGTTCTCCTCATTGGCCGACGTATGGGTGTCGGCAGGCGGCAACGTTTCGATCACGGTTGGTGAGAGTGTGGAGCGCGGCTTCACCGATGCGAACGCAATTCTCGTAGACGCGGGTGCCGGAAAAACGATCAACACCGAGCTGCTCATCGCCGCGCAACCCGATTTCGTGATCTGCTCGGCAGACGTGGAAAAGCAGGTGCAGGCAGCTGCCCTTCTGAACCGGAGCGGCATCCCCGCCGCGTGCTTCCGTATCGAATCCTTTGCGGATTATCTCCGCGTGCTGAAGATCTGCACCGACGTCACCGAGGACGCTTCCGCCTACCAAGCCAACGGCATCGCCGTCCGTGATCGCATCGACGCGATGCTGTCGGCGCTTCCCGAACTCCAAGCCGCACCCGATGTTCTCTTCGTCCGCGCAGGCTCATCCTTTATCAAAGCAAAAACCGCAGATCTGCACTTCGCGGCAGCCATGCTGGAGGAGATCGGTGCGTACAATATCGCAAACGACGCACCCATCCTGCTCGACGGACTGAACGACGAGGTGATCGTGCAGAAGGATCCCTCCTACATCTTCGTCTCCACCATGGGAAACGAGACGGCGGCAAAGAATTTCATCGCGCAAAATGTCGTCTGGCAGACCCTGACTGCCGTCCGTGAGGGCAAATGCGTCTATCTTCCGAAGGACCTGTTTCAATACAAGCCGAACGCCCGCTGGGACGAGGCGTATCGCTATCTGATTGCATTTTTATATGAAACCGAGCAACCGTAAAGCCGTATATCCGATCCTGGCAATCTCCGGGGGCGCCCTCATACTCACAATGCTTCTCTCCCTCCTCCTCGGCGGTGCGTCTCTCTCGCCCGCAGAAGCGCTGGGAGGGCTTTTCGGCGTGGGCAACGGCACAGCAAGCGTCATCATGCAGGGCATCCGACTCCCCCGCGCGCTCGGCGCAATCTTGGCGGGCGTCGGGCTCTCGGTCGCGGGCGTGCTTCTGCAAAGCGTGACCGACAACGCTTTGGCAAGCCCCAACGTCATCGGCGTCAACTCGGGCGCGGGCTTTTTCGTGATTCTGCTTTTGGCGTTCTTCCCCGCGGCGTCTCCCCTTTTGCCGCTCGCCGCGTTCGTCGGCGCATTCCTGACCACGCTCGTCATCATCGGCACAGCAGGGCGCTTCGGCGCGTCACGCGCAACCGTTATCCTTGCGGGCATTGCGCTGACCTCAATCCTCAACGCGGCGATCTCACTGATCTCGCTGATCGATACCGACGTGCTCTCCGCCTACAGCTATTTTTCTGTGGGAGGGCTGTCGGGGCTTTCCTTTGATCGCCTTCCCCTCCCCGCCATACTCATTGTGCTTTCCTTCGTCGGCGCGCTGACGCTCTCAAGACAGCTGGAAGCCCTCCGCCTCGGTGATACCGTGGCATGCGCACTCGGCATCCGCGTACGTCCCTTGCGCACAGTGGCGCTGATCTGTGCATCGGCATCTGCGGCGGCGGCAGTCAGCTTTGCAGGACTGCTCGGCTTTGTCGGACTGATCGTTCCGCACGTCGCGCGAAAATTGGTCGGCGGATACACACGGCACGTGCTGATCGCCTCCGCAACGCTCGGCGGCACGCTCGTTTTACTTGCCGATCTGCTCGGACGCACGCTACTCTCCCCCACCGAGATCCCCGTGGGCATCATCATGGCCCTGGTGGGCGCGCCGTTCTTCCTATTTCTGCTGATAAGGGGGAATCGACATGCTTGAAATCAAACGTCTGTGCGTAGCGGTCGGTCACAAAACGATCCTCTCCGACCTTTCCATGACACTTGAACCCAACGCGTTGACCGTGCTGATCGGTAAAAACGGGTGTGGAAAATCCACGCTCGTCTCCTGCATCGGCGGCATGCGTCGCCACACGGGCGCGCTTCTGTCGGACAGTCAGGACCTGCACAGCCTCTCTCCGCGCAAGCGCGCACAGCGCATCGCGATCCTACCGCAAATCTTGCAATCTCCGCACATGACGGTGGAGGAATTGGTGCGTCTCGGACGCACTCCGCACCTCACACTCGGACAACGCTTTGGCGACAAAGACACCGCGGCGGTCGAATCCGCGATCCATGCAACCGTACTCGATTCCCTGCGCACGCAATACCTCGATATACTCTCGGGCGGTGAGCGTCAAAAGGCATACCTTGCCATGATACTCGCACAAAACGCGCCGCTCCTGGTCCTTGACGAGCCGACTACCTATATGGACGTCTCCGTCGCGCATCACTTTATGGCGCTGCTCCGCACGCTCATGGAGCAACAAAAAAAGACCGTGCTTGCGGTCATGCACGATCTCAATTGCGCTTTGCGCTTCGCCGATCGCGTCGCGGTCATGGATGCGGGACACATCGCCTTCCATGGCACGACCGCCGAGGTCCTTGCCACCGACATCATTGAGCGTACCTTCTCCGTCACGCGTCACGAGGTGGACGGCAGATGCTTTTTTGAGGGATGAAATCAAAACACCCGATTCACTATCGAAGCAGTGGATCGGGTGTTTTACGTTGTATGCCGAAAAGGGAATTTCGATGCCCGCGGGCGTCGAGGAGGCTTAAGCCGCCTCCACTGCGCAAACTTTTGAAAAAGTTTTATCAAAATTTTTTGTGAACCGACGAAATCCGTTCGCTCCACTTTTTTACGTCGCCACGCCCGCGAACTGGTTACTGTACAGCTTTGCGTATTCGCCGCCAAGCGAGAGGAGCGTATCGTGATTACCCGACTCCGCAACCTTGCCGTCCTTGATCACCACGATCACGTCCGCGTCGCGGATGGTCGAAAGTCGGTGCGCGATGATCAGCGAGGTGCGGTTCTTCATCAAAGCAACCATCGCCTGCTGAATATGCATCTCGGTACGCGTGTCCACATTCGAGGTCGCCTCGTCCAGAATCAGGATCTTCGGGTCCGCCAGCACCGCACGCGCGATCGCGAGCAGCTGTCTCTGTCCCTGCGACAGATTCGAGCCCGACTCGGCAAGCACCGTGTCGTAACCGTCGGGCAGACGGTCGATGAAATGATCCGCCCGTGCCGTTGCGGCAGATGCACGCATTTTTTCGTCATCGGATTCTCTGTGTCCATACTTAATGTTGTTGCGGATGGTGTCCGAAAACAGCACTGTATCCTGCAGAACGATGGCGATCATGCGGCGCAGCTCCGCCTTCGGAATATCGGTGATATTGACACCGTCGATTGTAATACTGCCACCGTCCAGCTCATAAAAGCGTGTGAGCAGATTGACCACGGTCGTCTTGCCCGATCCGGTCGCGCCGACGATGGCAATCTTTTGCCCCGGCTTGACCGAAAGATTCAGCCCCTTGAGCACGGGCTCACCCGGAACGTATCCGAATCGAATATCCCGAAACTCGATGTTGCCCTTGACTGCGGCGGCATCGAGCTTTTTCTTGCCCTCGTCCACCTCGTCCGCGCTGTCCATGATCTCAAAAATGCGCTCCGCACCCGCAAGCGCGGTCAGAATGCTCGAATACTGGTTTGCAATCTGATTGATCGGATGCGTGAATTTCTTGGAGTACTGTAGCATCGCCTGAATGCTGCCCACCGTAACCGAACCGAAGCCGCCGAGCACCATCCATCCGCCCGTCGCCGCGATGAGGACGTACTGCAGATTTCCGATGAAGTTCATGATCGGCCCCATGATCGAGCCCCAGACCTTCGCCTTGACAGCACAGGAGCGAAGCTCGTATGAAATCGCCGCGAATTTTTCCACCGATTCGGGTTCCTTGCCGAACGCAACCACGGTCTTATAAGATGTCACCGTCTCCTCGACCTGCCCGTTGAGCTGACCGAGCAGCTTTTGCTGACGCACGAAATACTTGCGCATGAATTTGCCGAGCTGTGAGGACACAAGAATCGATAGCGGAATGCTGATCATCGCGATCAAAGTCATCTCCCAGCTGTAATAAAGCATCATCACCAAAGCACCGACCAAAGTCAGCACGCAGGAAAACAGTGTGGTGATGGATTGCGAGATGGCGTTGGAGACATTCTCCACGTCATTTGTCATACGCGACATAATATCGCCGTGGCGGTGCGAATCGGTGTAGCTGATTGGCAGATGCGAGATCTTTTTGAACAGATCTCCGCGCATGCTCCGCACTGTTTGTTGAGAAAGCTTTGCCGACAGCACCCCTTGGAAAAAGGACAGCGACGCACTGCAAACGAAGATCACAACCATCGCGATCAGATACCCCGTCAGCACGTTCATGTCAACGAAGAAATTCCCCGCGCCGTCCACCTTGAAGGTATCGATCGCCTTCGCCTGGAAGAACGGTCCCAACAGATCCGCCACTGTGACCGCCAGCATGATGCCGAGTAAAACGATCAGGATGACCTTACTGCGTCCGATATAATGCAACAGTCGTCCGACCGTCCGCTTGGTATTCTTGGGTTTTTCCGCATTCATGCGTGCCGCCATGGGTCCTCCGCCACCGGGACCGCGTCTGCCGCCCAGCGGAATGATCGGTGGATTTCCGTTTCCTCCCCCGGAGGGTCTTCTTTCACCGTTATTCATGCTCTCACCCCTCCTTCCTCGCTCTGCTTCATCTGCGACGCGTAAATTTCGCGATACGTCTCACTGATGCGCATCAATTCCTCATGCGGCGCGCACTCTGTGATCGTACCGTTTTCCAACACCGCAATGCGATCCGCGTTCTTGACACTGGCAATCCGCTGTGCGATCATAATCACCGTGGTATCTTTCAGATTCTCACGCAAAGCCTTCTGCAATCTCGCCTCGGTAGCAAGATCAAGCGCGGAGGTCGAATCGTCGAAAATCAGGATTTCGGGCTTGCGCGTCAGTGCACGTGCAATGGAAATACGCTGCTTCTGTCCCCCCGACAAAGACGCCCCCTTCTCCGCAATAAAAGTGTCGTAACCTTCGTTGAAGCCGGTAATAAATCCGTCCGCCTGTGCGATGCGTGCGGCATTTCGGATATCCTCCTCGCTCGCATCGGGATCGCCCCAACGGATGTTGTTTGCAACCGTATCCGAGAATAGCTCGCTCTTTTGCAAAACGTACCCGATCTTCTTGCGAAGCACATTCATGTCAAGCTCCCCGATCGGCACTCCGTCGATCTCCACGCATCCCTCCGACGCATCATAAAAACGCGGGATCAGATTGACGAGCGAGGTCTTTCCGCAGCCCGTCGCGCCGATCACGGCAAGCGTCTCACCGCGCCTGACCTCCAGATTGATATTGTGAAGCACGGGGCTTCCCACCGTTCCAGGATAACGGAAGCCGACGTTTTTCATCGAGATCGCGATCGGCGTCTCAACGCCCACACGGTCACCTCTGACAATCACGGGCTCGGTATGCAGTACCTCGCGCACGCGCTTGCCCGAAGCCATCGCACGGGAGATAGATTGAAACATCATAGTCGCCATCATGATCGAGTTGACAACTTGCGTAATATAGGTGACACCCGCCATAACCGTACCCGTGCTCATCCCGCCAAATCCCGCATTCAGATCAATCGCACCGATATACAACAGCGCAATGACCGCCCCGTTCTGCACGATATGCAGCACGGGAGTCACGATTGCCATCAGCTTGAGCACGCGGTAGTTGACCGAACAAAGCTCGTCGTTTGCATTGGCAAAGCGTTCATTTTCAAAATCCTCGCATACATACGCTTTGACGACGCGCGCACCGCTGACGTTTTCTTGCACGACGGAGTTGACACTGTCCAGCTTTTTCTGGATCACCGAATACATCGGAATCGCACGTCGGAGCACCAAAAAGATGGTCAGCGCAAGAATCGGAAGTGCACACAACAGGATCACGCCGAAGTTGACGTTGAGCATCAGAAGCATCACCGTGCCTCCCACAAAGAACATAGGCGCGCGAACGAAATGACGGGTAATCATCTCCACAAATTCCACAACCATCGATACGTCGTTGGTCATACGCGTCACAAGAGAGCCCGTTGTAAAGCGATCGGTCTGCTCGATCGACAAGGACATCACGCGGCGGTATGCGTCACGGCGCAAATCGTGCCCGAAGCTCTGTGCCGCGCGCGCCGATGTGTAGGCGCAAAAAGTGCCGAAAAATCCGCCGATCAATGTGATCAGAAGCATCATAATTCCAAATGTCAGGATAATGTGCAGCTGATCAAATTGCTCATCGAACAGCAACGTCATCACCCAATACGCAAATCCACCGTCCTCACGGATCGCCTGCAAGCCGTTTTCCAAGATGCCATAGTCCACGATAAAGGACATCAGAAACGGCAGGCACAGGTCTGCCAGCACCTCGCACATCATCATGATCGGCGAGATGATCGCAAGAAACAGATAGGGCTTGATGTAAGATTTCAAGGTTCTTTTCAAAATTTTTCCTCCATCGGTAAATATTCTATTTGTTTTCCGTGTTCGTTTTTTCAATTTTCTGTATTCTTTCCCTTCTCGGAGGACAAAATATTATCACGCATTCGTTCCAGAAGCTTCCTCATCTGCTCGGTCTCCTCGGCGGTAAAATTTTTCATCAGCGTAGCATCCAGCTCCTGCAATCTGTCCCAAACACCCCGATTGTGTTCCTTTCCTCGTTCTGTCAGATACACACGCGTCATGCGCAGATCGAGCTTATCCTGCTCGCGGCGGACAAGTCCCTCCTCCTCCATCTTTTTCAGGGTAACACTGACTGTCGGCGCCTTCAGATGCGTCACGCTTGTCAAATGCAATTGACTGACACCGTCCTCGCGAGAAAGTGCACGCATCATCAACCGCGCACTGTCCTGCGACATCACACCCGACAGATCATATTGTCGCATCCGTGCTTGAAACAGCCTTGATATTTCATTGACTAGCATCGGCGGTGTAGGGGAAAATCTGCACTTGCATTTCATATCCCCATCCTTGCGATTCTGTTCCATCTCCTTCTCTCCCTCCTCAAAACTAGTTTACAAATAAATTATATGTAAAAGCTATTTCGATTTCAACAACTTTTTGTGAACAAAAAGTAATTTATTGATAAACTAATCAATTGCCTTTCAAAAGGATTTCATGGTTATCATTGTTACACATGAAAACACGGAGAGCAGCGCACATTAGTATCAGCAAACAAAGCGGCGGACGATATTACAGTCTGCCGCTTCCAATTGCCAACCGAAAAAAATCCGGCGCACGGAGACAAGCCACAGTAAAACGCATTCCTCCATACCGCATCCGCCAACTGCCACCTCCGTTTGCCCGCTGTATAAAGAAAGGTAAAAACTATGAGAAAACGAATTTGGAAGCTCCTGTGCTGCTTCCTGCTGATGGTCTGTACCACATACTCGCTTGCGGTACCCATTTCGGCGGGAACACCCGAAAAGGAGATCGCTTTTGCCATGAGCAATCAATTCACAGCCCCCACCTCGCTCATCTCCACCGTTTCAAACACACAGCCACTGACAATCACATCTCCCACGCTCGCTCCCGAGTCTCTGCAGGATCTCAATGTTTATCCGGGCGGAATGCCGTTCGGCGTTAAATTTTATACCGAAGGTGTAACGGTGGTTGGATTCTGTGATGTAGAAACCGAGCATGGGAGCGTCAACCCCGCAACCGTCGCAGGGCTTCGTCCAAAGGATATGATCCTGAAGGTGGACGGTATCGCGTTGACAAGCGCCAACGATCTGACCGACCGCATCGAAGCATGCGGAGGACGGGAGCTGACCCTGCTCTGCCGCCGTGGCAAGCGCGAATTTGAAACACAGCTCACCCCCGTCTACTGTAACGCAGAAGCCCGCTATAAAACCGGTATTTGGGTACGCGACAGCGGCGCGGGGATCGGAACCGTCACCTTTATCCTGCCCGACACGGGTGCCTTCGCGGGACTCGGTCACGGCATCTGCGACGCCGACACTGGATCGCTGATCTCCATGAAGCGCGGCACGGTATCGGACGTAACAATCTCCTCGGTGGTCAAGGGCGCGTCGGGCGCTCCGGGAGAATTGAAGGGCTATTTCAATGCAGGTAAGGTCGGCGCACTCCTCGGAAACTCGACCTGCGGCGTCTGGGGAATGTTTTCCGAGGTTCCCGAGTGCACACTCGACCCGATGCCCGTGGGACTTCGCGACGAGATTGAGGAGGGCGACGCCTATATCCTCTGCACACTCGATTCCAACAAAACGGAAAAATACGACGTGAAAATTTCCAATATTAATCGCGACGCCAAGGGCTCCAAATGCTATACGGTCACCGTAACAGACCCCGATCTGCTCGCCGTTACGGGCGGGATTGTGCAGGGAATGTCAGGTTCCCCCATCATCCAAAACGGCAAATTAGTCGGCGCGGTCACCCACGTGCTCATCAACGACCCGACCACGGGCTACGGCATCTTCCTCGAAAATATGCTGGTCAATATGCCAATGATGGCGCGGTGAAAGCACAAAGGCAATATCATTCCGACCTTAAAATCGGTTTGATATTGCCTTTTCTTATGCATTATTTTTTCTATATTCCAAGGGCGATATCCCGACGCTTTTTTTGAATGCTCGGCTAAAGTATAACGGATCAGAAAAGCCGATGGACTCCGAGATCTCCTTAATGGAAAGGTTGGAGGTGAGCAACAGATTTTTTGCCTGCTCACATCGTAAGTAATTGAGATATTTCACGGGAGAAACGTGAGCATTTTCCATAAAAATTCTTCGCACGTGCGCGGAAGAGAGCCCAAGCTGCTCGCAAAGATCATTGACGGAAAAATCCGCGTCACTGTAGTTTTGCAAAATGATATCAATTGCTCTTGAAAAAATACCGCCGGAATTGGTATATTTATTGTTTTCGGCATCAAGGATCGCTCCGTAGATATCATACAGGATCGCATAGAATTTCGGCAAACGGGAGATGTCATTTTTCATCCAGTTATGAAGGGCACGGGCAAAATCACCTTGGATATTTATACCGACCTTTTGGGAAACGAAGCTACGCATTTCCGCATCGGATGGGGAAAAACAAAAATCAATACAAATAAACTTACTTTTTTGCTTAACATCAATATTATACATGCTGTTTTTCGGCAAATAAAGCAGATTTCCCACCTTAACGGTCGCCACTTGCTCCGAAAAAATATAGTCCGCCTCTCCCTTGGTATAAAGAACAAACGCGTCACTGTGCCGCGACTTATCCCTCGGAATATATCCCACATTGAACACTCCCTCAAATACCGAACACACCTTTTCAATAACAAGATCACGTTCCATAAAAGCCACCTCTCTTATTCGCTTACAGTATACCATATTCATAAAAAAATGTCAACAAAAAATGAGCGAAAAATCCATAATGATCATTTTGTGTATTTACGCAACTGTCGTTCGGTACTATAATAAAGAAAAACCATATGGAGGTGCCCATGAACACTTTTGAATGCAACCGAAAATACATTGAGAACGAATTTGAGGAAGCGGTATGGGATCAAAGCACAGGGCTGACGCCGGAGCAACTATCGCTCGGGTTGCAAGCATTTCAAAATGGCGATTCAGAAGAGCCGCGTCCTATGATATGCGCAAAAGCGTATGCATACCTTCTTGACAACGTTCAGCTGCAGATCAATGAGCACACCCCCTTTTCCGTCAAAATGAATATTGGCGTAGACTATACGGGTTTCGCGAGCACCGATATTTACGATAAAGAGCTGTTTCAAAAGCAACGGCATAAAATTCTAAAGCGGGAGCTACCCAGGGATTACAACCGAATGTTAGAGGGTGATTCCGTGGGGCTTACTACCGTCTGGGTTGATTTTTGGCACACAGTCCCCAACTGGAATTTTCTTTTGGAAAACGGTTTTTCGGGGATTCTTGAAAAAGCAAAGAAATCCAAGAAAGAACTCTTGAAAAATGACCATGCAGAAAGCAGGCGTCTGGTCTTTCTTGATTCCGTCATTCTCCGTTTTAAGGCAATCTTGAGATTCATCGAGCGCGTATATGAGTATTCCTTGCACTTTGACGTCTCGGATTTCTCGGCAGCACTGCGGAATCTTACCAAAACTCCACCGCAAACGCTGTATGAAGTTATGCTTTTCTCTGTGCTTTATCTTTACGTTGAGGAAATCGGCTGCGAGCGTGCAAGAACGCTTGGCCCCATTGACCAATTATATCTCCCGTTTGTATTGCGTGATTTGGAAAACGGAAAAAGCATCGACGAAATAAAAGAACTTTTCCGGTATTTCTTCTTACATTTCACCGCCACAAAGCGATTTGCCGAACAGCCCTTCACACTTTGCGGCTGCGACAAAAGCGGCAAGGACCGCACCAATATGCTCTCGCACCTGATCCTCGACGTGTATGACGAATTGAAGATCTACGATCCGAAAATCCATATCCGTTATCACAAAAATATTAATAAGGAATTATTTCAAAAAGCCCTCTCTATGATCAGAAGCGGACACAACAGCATTTGTATTCTGAACGACGCGGCGGTATTTGCCGGATATGAAAAGCTGGACGTACCGAGAGAGGATGCCGCCGATTACGTCGTCCTCGGTTGCTATGAGCCAATCATCATGGGAAAAGAAGAGGGTGAGGTAGGCGTGGCGTGGATCAACGCCGCCAAATTTATCGAATTCGCTTTAAACGGCGGCGTGGACATTCTGACGGGAAAGCAGATCGGTTATCAAAGCAAGACTGATTTTGAGTGCTTTGAGGATTTTTTGGAAACCTATTTTTCTCAAATGGACTATGCCGTTGATTTTGCCCTCCACTTTGCCGAAAAGCAGAGCATTTACAATACAGAGATAAATCCGTCCCCCATATATTCCGCGAGCTTTCCCGAATGTATAGAGAACGGACTGGACGTTCACGAATACCCACTCAAATATAATAATTTGGCAATAAAATTGTTTGGGCTTGCCACGGTGGTTGATTCTCTTGTGGCAATCAAAAAGCTTGTTTTTGACGAGGGATCAATCTCTTTGGAGGAATTCAGGGAGATCCTGGCGAAGAATTGGGAGGGTCGCGAGGATTTAAGGCAGAGGGTGCTTTGCGATAAGGATAAATACGGAAACGGGTTGCCTCTGCCGGATTCCATTATGACTGCGATCACCGCGCATATCGAAGAAAAATACACAGGAAAACAGTTTGCGCACAGCAGACGTCTGCGAATCGGCCTCGACTCTATCGATCAATGCATTTGGCGAGGAGTGCGCACGGTGGCGACACCCGACGGTAGAAGGTCGGGAGAGCCCGTTTCAAGGAACCTGTGTGCAACGCTCGGTATGGATCGAGGCGGCATTACAGCTTATATGCAATCGGTATTAAAGATCAATTCGGCTGCTTTTCTCAATTCGGCAATTTTGGATTTCACCCTTCATCCTTCCGCAATCGAAGGTGACAAGGGGCTTGAGGACTTCTGCTCTCTGATCAAAATCTTCTTCGCGCAAGGCGGATTTGCCGTTCAAGGAAACGTAGTCAGCGCAGAAACGCTGAAAAACGCTTTGAATGAGCCGAACAAATACTCTACGCTTCAAGTACGTGTCTGTGGGTGGAACGAATATTTTGTAAAAATGAGTCGAGAAAAGCAGGAATTGTTTATTAAACGAAGCGAGGAAAGAAATATATGATATTTGCCATCAAACGCTTTGAAACGCATGACGGAGACGGAATACGCACTACTCTGTTTTTTAAGGGCTGCCCTCTCCGTTGCAAATGGTGTCATAATCCGGAATCATTCGGTATGCAACGGCAAATCGCCTTTTTTCAAAATCTTTGCACAGACTGTGGAATATGTACGGAATTGTGCTCCGCAAACAATCTTTCCGACGGTATACATATTTTTGACCGCGAAGCATGCACGCTTTGCGGAAGATGCATCGACTGTTGCCCAAGGAATGCGTTTCTGATATACGGCGAGGATAGAACCGCGAGAGATATTGCTACGGAACTGCTACGGGATGAAATGTTTTTCAAGGGCTCGGGCGGCGGCGTAACCTTTTCCGGTGGAGAACCGCTTTTGCAGGTCGAGCTTTGCATAGAAATCGCAAGGAAATTAAAGAAACACGGTGTTAATATTGCCATAGATACCTGCGGTTTTGCGCCACGCAAGTCCTTTGAGCGAATTTTGCCCTATGCCGATACGTTTCTATATGACCTCAAGGCATACGACGAGGACGCGCATATCCGATGCACCGGAAAGTCAAACAAGATCATATTGGAAAATCTCAAATTTTTGGACGACATAGGGTCTAATATCGAGATCCGTATTCCGTACGTTCCCGAATATAACGATGATCAAATGGAAAAAATCGCAAAATTCTTATCCCCCTTCAGGAATATCAAAAAAATACGGCTTTTATCCTATCACGATTACGCCGATGGCAAATATAGTGCATTGGATATTCAAAACACGTTGCCCCCAAAATTACCCAACAATGCAGATCTTGAAAAGGCAGGAAAATTGATTCAAAACATCACAAAATTTGTTGTCCTCTATTAACCACACATCTGTCGGGCTCGCCCATCATTCAAAACAGCAAACTCGCCGGCGCGCAATGCTTGTAAAACAAGCTTACCATAGAGCGAAGCGGAATATGGTCACACCATGTACTGATCAACGCCCCGACCACGGGCTACGGCATCTTCCTCGAAAATATGCTGGTCAATATGCCAATGATGGCGCAGTGAAAGAACAAAGACAATATCGCCCCGCCCCTAAATCGGTCTGATATTGCCTTTCCCTTTATTTGTTATAAAAAGATGTCCCTCAATTTCCCGATTTCATCTGCCTCCGGCACGGAAAACACCGGCTCTACACGCCCAAGCGCGGCATATTTATGCTCTCCCATGGCGTGATACGGGAGAAGCTCGATCTTTTCGGGAGCACCGCCGGAGCAAACGCATCCTTTGATCCTTTGTATTTCTTCCACCGTATCGTTCACCGTGGGAATGATCGGAATCCGCACCCATACGGGCTTGTCAGCGACGAGTAACCTTTTCAGATTTTCAAGTATCAATTCGTTTCCGACGCCTGTATATTGCTTGTGCTTTTCACTGTCAAAGCATTTAACGTCATAGAGAAACAGATCGGTGTATGGTATGATTCTCTCAAATTGCTCATACGGCACGTGTCCTGCGGTATCCACGGCGGTATGGATGCCGTTTCCTTTACACGCCTTCAAAATCTCGGTAAGAAAATCGATCTGCAGCATACATTCCCCGCCCGAAAAGGTCACTCCGCCCCCCGAGGTTTCATAGAAGTTCTTATCCTTAACAATCTCGCGGAGCACTGCATCGACCGTGTATTCCTTTCCGCAGATCTCTCGAGCGTCGTGCAGACAGTAAATGGTACATTTGCCGCAAAGCTCACATTTTTCAAGTGCATTTGGGCATTTTTCCTTGCATTTTCCGCACCCCGTACACTTGTTCTTATAAAACAGCATCTGCGGCTTGTGACTTTGGCTTTCGGGATTGTGGCACCACGCGCAGCGCAGATTACACCCCTTGAAAAACACCGTCGTACGAATACCGGGACCGTCGACGTAGGAATTTCTTTGGATATCGAAAATCGTTGCTTTTAATATCATATCGGCATCCTCGTAAGCCCGGTGATCTTTTCTGCCCACTCTTTTGCTTCTTCCAAACGGTCAAAAAAGCAAAATTCAAAGACCTTTTTCGCTTGGCTCAAGTGCGATTCACAGCAGATCAAATTGTAGTGTCCTGCACTGTTATATTCTGCCAAATTAAAATAATCCGAAGGCGCTATCGGAATCCATTTGTGCAGATATGACCAACCGCAAAAATAGTGGTCCAGCAAATTCGGGGAGCGAACAATGCTGGATAGCTCATCAACGTATCCGATCATTTTTTGTTTATCCTCGCCCTCAAATACACTGATTCTTGTGACATCGAGATCAAATCTGTAAGGTATAATATTAAAATCAACGGTTGATTTCATCACTTCAAGCTCTGCCATATATCCGTAGTACCACGAATCGTTTGCGGAACGCTCGGTGCTGCTTTTGAACAAGAAATTCCCCATGCTGTATATGATGGGCTTACCGTCATATACTTCGTATCCTTGCGGACAATGTGTATGTCCCGCAATCACCGCATCGGCTCCCATATCGCAAATCAAGCGATATCTGTCCTGTGTGTCGGGTGATGGCAAGGGATTGAACTCGTTTCCTCCGTGAAAAACAACGATGACAGCATCAGACACTTCCTTCTCTTGCCGGATTTTATTCATGAGTAATCTTGCATTGTATCCGGCCGAGCCGTAGGTAATTTCGGTTGCCATACCAAATTCGTTCTCACATACAGAAATCAAAGACACCGATACGCCGTCCTTCTCCAAGCGGCAAGCATCGTACGCGCGTTCTATATTTGCGCCCGCACCGCAGTACCGTATATTATGTGTGTCAAGAAGCTTTAACGTGTCAATAACCGCACCTTCGCCAAAGTCACCCGTGTGATTGTTGGCAAGTGTGCAAACGTCGACGTTGAGTGTTTCTAAAAACAGAATGTTGCTCGGGTCACATATTAAGTTGGGACCCGATTTTTTGATAGGCGTGTGCTTTTCCTTGTCTGCAAGAGGTGTTTCCAAATTGACAATACGAAAATCTGCCATTTCAAAATACGGCAGCACCTCTGCAAGAATATCGGCGCACATTTCGGGGTTTGGTTCCGGAAGTCCTCTGAAATTGATATCGCCCGTAAATAAAAGCTTCATCATTCAATCCTCCTGTTGCTTATCACATCCGAGTAGCATAAGCATTGTTAATTCGATAGCGTTCAATAACCCGTCAATGCTGATACATTCATCAGGTTGATGCACGCTTCCATGACCTTGCGGCAAATCAAGCGTGCGCTCTTCGCCGCCGATCGACGTGCCGATTTCTGCGGCGCAAGGCAAAAGCTGCGCATAAGTACCGCCCGCGTTCACATACATTTCCGCGTTGGTCTTTCCCGTATATTTTATATATACGTCCATCAATGCGCATAACATAGGATGATCCTCGGGTACGATATGAGGATCGGAGGCGTCCAAGAACGCAAGCGCAAAACCTCTTTGCTCAACCGCGGCGGTCAAGCGTTCTTTTATTTCGGATCGGCTGATGCCAAGACCGTGACGGATATTGAAATACAGCTCGATCGAGCTCTCATCCGCGTTGATTTGGTAATTTACAAAGGTAAGCCTGCCAAATTCGGTGTCATCATTCTCAATACCAAGACAGGTACCGTAGTAGTCCGAACAGACATCGCGAATAAACCGTAAGATTTCGCGAGTATCGTCCGAAAGAAGCTCGCACGTGCAAAGCACCTCCGCGATCAAAGCGGCGGCGTTGATCGATCCTTCGGGCAAGGCTGTATGCTTACCCACACCGACAGCGGAAATCACGATCTCGTCATTTTCGTTTTTTACGGATATTCGTTCATTTTCCTTTGTTTTCAACCTCTCGTAGAGCGTAGGAAAGTATTTCAGCCTTACCGTTGCCTCGGCGACGTTTGAGCCTGCCTTTCCTCCTATAAAACTTTTCAATTCGCCGATGGCTGAATTTTTGGTAGCTTTCAATAAGATTCTGCCTTTATTTCCCCTATAAAGAGGAAATGCCGTATCTGCTATCAAAGAAAAATCGGGTGGGGTATGTGCTTTTAGGTAATTTTTAATGTCTCCCATTCCACTTTCTTCCGCCGCGCCCGTAAACATCACCAAGCGTGAACCAAACGGAATCCTCAGCTCCTTCAGCATCCTTGCGCAGAACAGCGAGGTAACCACGGCAGATTTGTCATCGATAGCACCTCTGCCAATGATATAGCCGTCCTTTTCGATTGGTTCAAATGGAGAAGTCAAGATCCAGTCGTCACCGACAGGCACAACGTCAGCATGAGCAAATAAGCCGAGGCTCTTTTTTCCTTCCCCATAATACGATAGCAGATAACCACCCTCTGCGTCAAGCTCGGTATCAAAGCCGTTGCTTTCGTATAGATTCTGCGTAAATTCAAGCACCCGCATACATTCTCAGCCAAAGGGCGCATTTTCTTCCGACTCACCTCTTACAGATGGAATTGCGATTAGTTTCTTTAAGGTATCAATGATTTCTCTTTTGTGTCCTTGTATATAATCGTGTATTCGGTCTTGCATATCATCTTTGCTCCGTCCTTGCAATAATGTCGTCCTGAATGGCTTCGTTCAACTTGACGAAATAATCCGAAAATCCCGTGACGCGAACACGCAGATGCTTGTAGTCCTCTGGGGTACATTTCGCTTGCCGCAGATCGTCCTTGGAGACGTAGGTCAATTGAAAATGCACACCACCGTTTTGAAAATACGTCAGAAGCAGATCGACCGTCTTTTCAAAATTGTCATCATTTTTGATCAGCTGCTCATCGAGCGTAATATTGGTGACGGTAGAGCCGCAACCAATGCCGTTGGGATCAACCTTTGCAATGGAATTGAGAAGCGCGGACAATCCCTCGCGATCGCGCCCCTCGCTTTGTCCGAGACCGAATTTCAAGCTGTCCCCCCAAAATCTTCCGTCGGGAGTCGCCTTCGTATGCTCTCCAAACCATTTGTGATGAATATTGTAGCCCAAAAGATCACCGATCAGAATGTGGTAGCCGAAAAGATTGGTCTTCTCCTTCAAAAATTCGTACAATTCCCGATAAAGCCTTTGCGCAACGTAATTGGATGTTTCATCGTCATTTCCAAAGAATTTTCCCTTTTTGAGAATTACGGTGCGCATGTCCTCATATCCCTGCCAATTTGCTTGCAGAGCGGAGATCAGCTCCCGCATGGTAAAGATCTGCTCGTCAAAAACAAATTGCATGACCACGCAAAGTGAATCGATCACGTTGGTGATGCCAAGGCACATGGGCGCGGAAATGGCAGTATTTCCGCCACCCTGCGTCAAGGATTTCGCATTTTGGATGCAGTCGTTGAACACAAGACTGGAAATATAGTTGATATCCTGCGCGCGTTGCTTGTTGTAAAAATCGTCGTATTCATATGCGCGGGTAAGATCGGAAAACAGCTCGCTTTTAAACACGTCAAAAAATTCGTCGTAGCTGTTTGCGGATTCGATCCGATCCGACTTTTGGTGAAAAACCGTTTCCAACGGATGTACGAAATTGATCTTGGAATTGCTGCCGATGATCGCCCCAAGAAAGGCAGGCTCGTTGCAGCCGACCGTGGTATAGCCCACTGCCTTCTCAAACGGGATATGGCAGATCTCGGTGTAAGCCTTGATGCGCTTTTCGTCATTTTGGAAGGCAATACGCTTATGCGGATCGCGTCTCTCGCAGTCGAGCATAAAACGAAATACCTCGCGAGACGTTTTCTTTGTCCAGCGCAAAGTGACCTGCGGAATATAAGTGGGAAGCGCGATCATACTCTCGACGATCAATTGAGAAAGCTCGGTGAAGCCGTCCTCTCCGCTCGGCAAATAGCCCCCGATGCAAAAATGGGATTCGCCGCCGCGGGTGAAATGCGGAGACGTGATGCTCGTTGCCGCCTGCAGCATCAGAAAAAGCTCCTGCAAATATTCTGTTGCCGCTTCCTTGGTGAGTGTTCCGTTTGCCATATCTCTTTGATAAAAAGGATATAAATATCTGTCAAGCGTTCCGATGCTGTCGGGATCGGCAGAAAAGCAGACGTAGATACAAAGAATTGCCTCATAGAAGGTCTCGGGAGCATTTTCGGGAACCCTTTTCAACGCCTTTGAAAGCCTTACAAGATTTTTGCGGTATTCTTCGACCTCAATCTTTCGGGATTGCTCCAACGCACGATCCGAGCATTTGTGTGCCCACGCGATCAAAGCATTCGCCACACGGCGAAGCGCCGTCAAAAATTCCGTCTGCTCGGGATCACTGTGCACCTCCAACGATGCGTCGATCTCACCAATGATTCCGCGGATCCCTTTTTTGAGTATTTTGGTGTAGTCGGCAGTCGCGTGCTGCCATTCCATGGTGGAAAGATGATCGATGGGCTTCAAATAAAAGAGCTTGAAGGCTTCTTGTGTTGCCTTGTGTCCTCCGCGCCGAAAGGCATCCCCCACAACGCTTCCGTCAAAGTTAAAAAATCCTGTCATACATGAATATTCGGTCAGCTTGGGCTCTTGATTCAAAATATATTCGCAAATCCGCTTGGACTCCATGTGCTGTCTCGATAACAGACGATCAGCTTCATCATAGGTCGTTGCTACAGGCGTAGCATACATCTGCCCCGACAGGGTCAGGGCTGTCAGCTTGGCAATTCTTTCAGTCATATTCTACCTCCACAACAGTTTCTGTAGCGTCAGTATAGCACAAAGACGAAAAATGTAAATAGACAAATCTCTCGTTTTGTACTTTTCCGCACAAAAAATATATAGGTTGACAAAACCGGAGAGAGATGGTATAATAAGACAGGGTGATGATATGGGAGAAAAATTTGTTGTTACCGAAATAAACCGCGTTGTAATGATTGGAAAAGAAGAGTATCCGGAGCAAAAAACCTCCTTTTCAGGCGACATTCGCTACAACGAGTTGATTTTTCACTTTTCGGGACACGCAATGGTGTTTTTTGATGATCTGACGCTGGAGACCAAGCCAAACACGATCCGGTTTTTGCCAAAAGGACGCACAAAAAGATACGATGTGTTTCGTTATGAACGAGGTGAATGTATTGATGTCTTCTTTCAAGTCGACCGTCCTATCTCACCGCGTGCCTTTGTGATCGACGTCGCACAGAACGAAAAGCTCGGCACGCTTTTCAAAAAGTTATTTTCCACGTGGGTAGGCAAAAACGAAGGCTATTATTTTGAATCGGTTTCCTTACTTTATAAAATATTTGCGGAAATGCAACGTAGCAACGATGTACCGGGACAACATTGGATGAAAATCCGACCTGCGGTCAATGAAATTCACAATTCGTTTTTGCAAAGAGATTTTTCGGTAGAAGAACTTGCCGCCATGTGTGGGTTCGGAGAATCGTATTTTCAAAGACTGTTCAAGGAAAAATACGGTGTTCCACCTCGAAAATATATCATTCAACTCAAAATCAACCACGCGTGTGAGCTGTTGCGCCTGGAACGGTATACCGTGACACAGATCGCCGAGCTTTGCAATTTTTCCGACGTGTACTTCTTCAGCCGCCAGTTCAAGGAGTATATGGGCATCACGCCGACACAGTTCGTCAAAAAATATCGCTCTTCCAAATAATCGAAAAGGGGCTGCATCACTTACGCAGCCCCTGCTTGTATTTCAATGGTGTCAGCCCAAACTTTTTCCGAAAAGCGGAGATAAAGCGTGAGCAATCGGAAAACCCCGCGCGATAACAAGCATCGGTCACGGAAACGTCGGCGCGCAACAACTTTTCCGCATAAGACAGACGCTTTGCCTCAATCAACCGTCCCGCAGAAATCCCCACGTATTTTTTGAACATCCGATTGATGGTGGACTTGGAGATGAAAAATTCACGCGAAAGCGCCTCCCAACCGGAAATATCGGTCAGATGCGCATCGATATAGCCCAGCATCTCATTGATCTGCGCGGGGAAATCATCCGATACCTCCGTTCGCGTGCGACTTTCGGTATCCAGCATGGACAATAGCTCCATCAGCGCGGCGGAGCGCAAAAACGAATCCTCCTTGGTCTGCGTCAGCTTTTGCAAAAGTGTCTGCATGCGCTCCCGCTCTCCCTGTGAAAGCTCCACCCGACCGCGAATACTGCGCCGCTCCAAAAATGCACCGACCTCGTCGCTCTGAAACCAAATGCAATAATGCGTATGCCGGCATGAGGCACGGTAAATGCAATGATGGACATCACCGGGATAGGATACAACGGCGTCAAACGGGCGGATATCGTAAACCGCACTGCCGTGAAAAAATGAAATATCCCCCGTAACATTAATGTAGATCTCATAACAGCTGTGAATATGCGCGCCATCCACCTCGGTTTTCCCCATCTCGTAATTCCCCTCGCTCATCACCGAACGCAGCTTCATCTCGCCAAACGATACAACAGTATCACTTAATATCGGCTGTACAACCATACGCCCCTCCGTCGTGAATCCAATCGCATAAAAATTGCTCCAAAACACCTATTTTTAAGTGTTTTTGCATGCTATAATTATAGCATAAAAAACAGAAATTGTCAACGGAGGACTCACAAATGTGGGATTATATTTTAGTGCTGTCGTCGGTTGCGCTTCTGGCACTCGGATTTATCATTCAGAAGATCTATCAAAAAGGAAGTAAAAGCTCCAACGAGAGCAGTATCATGTTCAGCATCATTTCCGCCTGCTGCTCGATCGTCGTTCTAATTCTGCTCAACGGCTTTTCGTTCGATATTACGTGGTACTCGGCGATCAACTCCGTGCTGCGTGCGCTGTGCGGTCTGTTGTATACAATTCTCGGCTTTCAGATCATGCGCGAGGGCAAGATCGCCTTCTATATGCTGTTTTTGATGAGCGGAGGCATGCTCGTTCCCGCCGTTTGGGGATGGATTTTCCTCGGTGAGGAGGTCAAGCCGCTGCACGTCATCGGTGTTGCCGTGATCGTCGCATCGATCGTGCTCTCCAATTCGGGTACGTCACGCCCCACGACAAAAACGCTTCTCAAATGCTGTGTGGTCTTCGTGCTCAACGGCTTTGCCAGCGTCTTCTCAAAGCTCCACCAAGTCAACACCGCCTATGCATCCGTAGGAACGACCGAATACGCTATGCTTGGTACGGTTGCGTCGCTTTTGATGAGCATCGCGTTGCTTTCGGTGCTGGTCGCAAAAAACCATACGCAGAGCGAGCTGCGCACGCACTTCCGCTGGCGCACGCTGCTGCTTGTACCGTTGTACAGCGCCATCGGCACCGTATCGTCGCTGTTACAGCTGGAGGGAGCGAGGAATCTGCCCGCCAGCGTGCTTTATCCCATGATCACGGGCGGCACGATCGTCCTGACGGGACTGTTTGCGCTGTTGTTCTTTGGAGAAAAGCTTTCGCGACGCGGCTGGATCGGTATTTTCCTCTGCCTTGGCGGCACTTGCCTGTTCCTTGCGTAATTTCCGTATCTTCAGTAAAAATAGAGTAAATAGAGCATATAGGAGGATTTTTTCATGCTTACCTTCAGACTTGGATTTCATCAAGCGACCCCGGAACGCGCGCAGGAGCTGATCGATGCGATCAAGCGTCAGCCCGACTCGTGCGATACCGTGTGGCTGACCTCCATGGGATATTATCCGCCGTATGAGCAGCACGTGATATATGCAGAACAGTGGAAGCCGATCGCAAAAATGTTCCACGATGCGGGCATACGGGTTTCCATGCAGATCGCCAATACCGTCTGGCATCGGGATTGGGAGCAGCTTTTGCCCGAGAACAAGAATCACTTTGCACTGGGAATGCTTCCCAAGGACGGTGAGGCCCCTTATCTCGTAGGTCACAACGGATCGAAAAATATGTCCTGCTTCTGCTGGAGAAGCATGCAGTTTCGTGAATACATCAACACCGTGGTTGCCATTTATGCTGAACGGATACAGCCGTACCGCTTGTAGTTTGACGACGATCTGCGTGCGCACGGACACACTCCCGCCAAATACGGCTGCTATTGCGACCGTTGCATCGCGGAATTCAACCGTCAAAATAATACCGCGTACACGCGCGAGGAATTGGTCGAGAAAATGAATTACAGCGATACGGCGCTGCGCCAAAGATATATCGATTTTATCCGAGAGGGAATGTATGAGGTTACCTACGGAGCGGTCAAGGCTTGGCTTGCGGTTGCTCCCGATACGCGCTTCGGTTTGGAATACGAGCATATGCACAACTATCATGGCGCAAACGACGAGCATCTGCTGGGCGCGCTTCACGATGCAAGCGGCAGGGAGGTCGAAACGCGTTCCGGCGGTGGGTATTATTACGACAAATCTCCCTGGGAGCAGTACAGCAAGGCGCTGTGCCTGTCCGCCGCAAACTCACTTTTGCCGCCGTACGTGACGGCGTGCGTTGCCGAGATCGAAAATCTCCCCGGTGTGGTTTTGGGAAAAAGCATCGGCGGAATTCTCAACGAAGGAACACTGGATCTCGCCATCTGCTGTACGGGACTCACCTTTACCGACGTGCAATCCTGCCACGAGCCAATGGAATATTATGAAAAAATCTTTGCGGGCTTTTCAAAAATCCGCCCTTATTGGACGAAGCTTTCCGTAATTGCGAAGCAACACGCGCGCGGCGGCGTGGCAATCTACTGGGGAGAGGCACCGCAATTGGCACCGTCGAATCGCGAGGATCCCTTGATCGCTTGGGATAGCGTGTTACTGGACAAAGATATACGGCTGACGCGCGTCGGAGTCCCTCTAACCTACGATCAGCGAAAACATGCCGCATACCTCGTACATCATTCGACGGTGGACGCATTGACCGATCGTGACATCGAATTTTTGCTGACACATCCCGTTATCACCGACGGAGAAAGCGTTGCCAAGCTTTTTGCAAGAGGCTTTGCCGACCGCTTTGCGTTCGTTCCGCGACCGATCGACAATCGAACCGAAGAGCATTTTACGGCGTCCCCGATCAATCGCTCCAAGGCAGGCATGTTTTACAACGAAAACCCGTACGCTGCCGCCCCGATGCAAAGATTCGTATTCGACGGGATCGATGAAAGAACAGCGGTGCTTGGAGAGGCATTCCGAGACTCTCTACTTGACGACGGCTCCTGTATGGGCGCGTGCACGGTCGTTACCGAGATTCAGAGTTCCAACGCCAAGTGGACGATCTTCGGCTACAGTCTCTGGAGCAATATCATCAGCTCCGCCAAGCAAAATCAGATCGTCGGTGCATTGGATGCCATCGGTCCTATGCCCGTGCGTCTTCTGTCCGAGGAGCAGGTAGTTGCCATTCCCTCGGTGGATGAATGCGGCAGAACGCTCTCTGTTACTCTGGAAAGCGCGTCACAGGGAGGAACGGAGCCGTTTGAGGTGCTTGTGCGTAAGCCGCGCGGTAAGCAAATACTTGCGATGAGCGTTCGCCGCCCCGAAATCGGCTTCATCGTTGTAGAGGAAGAACAGGACGACGTCACCGTACGCATCCAGGCACTGGAGCCGTACGAAATTGTCACACTGTTTTTTGAATGATGCGAATGCACTATCGGTTATCATAAAATTTATCATCAGTTGAGGTGCTTGTTATGAACAATAAAACGATCACACTGTGCGGTGAGTGGAGCATCACTACCGACCCCGAAAACAACGGACGGGAAAACGGATGGCAAAATGCAATCCCCGATACCGAAATCCGTCAAATCAATATTTACGATCATATGCCCAACTCCTACTGGACGATGGAGCTGTCCTATTCCAACGTATTCCCAAAATATCACGGATACGTGTGGTATTACAAGTCGATCCCAACCGTACCAACGCTTGAGGCGGGCGAAAGAATGCTGCTGGAATTTGAGCGTGCGGGCTATGTGTGTGAGGCGTTCGTCAACGGCATCCGCGTGGGCGAGCACCGGGATCACGAAAAAAAGTTTGCCTTTGACGTCACCGACGCGATCCGTACGGATGCCGAAAATCTTCTGGCGGTACGCTGCTTTGAACCTCGTGCAACAGGAAAACCAATCGATGGCATCGTCCTACATGAGATTCCCAACAGCTGTTGGGCGAACATTCAGGCGCATATGCTCGGCGCGGAGGACACCTTCTGTCTGGAATGTGTGGGCGGCATTCTGGGAGCGGTGCATCTGCGTGCCGTTCCCGAGGTCGCAATCGATAGTATCTACATCCGCGCACTCCCCGAAACAGGCGACGTATATGTGACAATCGCCACGGTCAATTATACCACTGTAACAAAATCAAAAGCGCTCTCTGTCGTCTTGTCAGACAAAAAGAGCGGCACGTTCATCTGCGAGATTCTCCAAAGCGTTGAAACGCCCTCCGGAAAAGCCGAATTCACACTGTGCTCCAATATTGAAAACCATCAGCTTTGGGAGCTCGACGCTCCCGCGCTGTATCTTGCTACGGCATCAATTGATGGCAAAGACCATCACACAGTGCGCTTCGGCTTCAAAGATTTCCGCATCAAAAACGGGTTCTTCTTCCTCAACGGCAAGCGCATTTTCCTCAAAGGGGCGCATTGCAGCATCAACGCCTCGTACGCCATCACCATGAAGGCGCTCGGATTCAACATCATCCGCACCATTGCCCGCGGTTTTACCGACGAGCTACTCGATATCTGCGACGAAATCGGATTGTTGGTCATGGACGCGGCGGCGACAGGATGGGGTATGACCCTCCATTCCAAAACCCGACAGCAGGTGGAGACTTATAACGCCAACCTGATCCGTCAACACCGCAATCATCCTTCTGTCGCGGCGTATTGCCTCCTCAACGAGCTGGAAAACAACGATCCGCTCTTCCACTGCTTCTCCGAATCGCTCCCAAAGCTTCGCCACCTCGCCCCCGACACTCTGTTTTTATTACACAGCGGTCGCTGGGACAGAGATATTTCTCTCGGTAGCGCCTCTAATCCCGGATCCGATCGCTGGGACACCTATCTTGGTGGTGAGGGAATCCCCGATTATCCGAACAGAAAGCCACCGTTCCCCTGCGACGGCTACCAAGATACCGCCATGGGCGATATCCACATCTATATGCACATTCCTGTTTCCGCCGAATCCAAGCTTCACTTCCGAACGATCGGGGCTTACGTAAGACCGATCTTCGTCAGTGAATCGGGCATCGCATCACAGCCCGACCCGATGGGCGTATATCTCGCACATTGCAACGAACCGCTCTCGAAGGCAATCACAACCGAGCAACAAAGACGGTTGTGGGATGAAACCGAGGAATTTCTCGATTTTTACGATTTGCGTAACGTGTATCCCCTGTCGTTTGATTTCAGTCGCGCCACAGAAAAGCTCAACGGTACACAGCGAACACTGCTTTACAACATCTACCGTTCCAATCCCATGATCAACGGCTTCAGCTTTACCAGCTTCGGCGTCAGCCACGAGGGCACATTGCAGGGCAATCTTGTCATCAAGGATTCCTTGGCGTATGCCATCCAGCAGGGAAATGAGCCGTTGCGCTGGTCACTGTTCACAAGTGAGCGAACCGTGTATGCAAATATACCCTTTTCAATCGAGGCTGTTCTTTGCAATGAGGATGTACTTGCTCCCGGTGCTTATGCCGCGCAAGCCTATATCACAGGTAAGAACGGTTGCGTATGGAAACAGCTCTTCAACGTGGATTACCCACGAAACGGCTACGGAGATATGCCGCCACTCGCCGTCTCGGCACTCAAGGAGCAGATTACTCTCCCCGCAGGCGAGTACGTATTTTCCGCACGGCTGACACAGGGCGGCGTGGCATATGACGGAGATCTGAAATTCACCGTTGCGGAGGCGACCGATACGTGCAATGCCGAAATTGCCGTGTGGGGTGTTGCAGATCACGCGCTTGCGTTTTTGCACGCGCACGGGGGCTCTGCGATCAATCTGAACAATATCGATATGAAGTCTCCTCCGAAAATGGTGTTGGTCGGAAATCCCGATTCCATTGACGGCATTGATGCACTCCATACGTTAGCACAAAACGGCTGTAATGTCGTATTTGCTGATGCGGATTTCTTCGTCAAATACGAAAACGTTCTCAAAAGAATCGCAGGCGAAAACGCATATGTCAGATACGTTCAAGGTAGCATCTATCATCATGATCATATCAATATATCTCACCCCGTATTCGACGGTATCAAGGATGCGGGCGTACTGGAATTTGACAAATTCGGCGTGACCTATCCCACCTCGATTTTTCATTCGGTCAATAAACCCACGCGCACGGTGTGTGCGTCGATCCGCATCGATTCCTCGTTCACTGCCTCCGGATTGACATACGGTGAATATGCTATCGGGAAAGGCAAATATATCGTCAACACCTTCCGCATTCATGAAAATATAGGACTCCACCCCTATGCGGACATGCTGCTGATCAACACGGTCAAGCACTACACCCGATAAGCAGAGCAAATCAACTCCAAAAAAGGCAACATCATTCCAAAACCGGGGGGATGTTGCCTTTTTGTTTGTCGCCCGTTCATTTACCTGCTCCCATACGGAAATTTCAAATTTTATCCAAAAAATGCACCAAAAGACAAGACAAACGTACAAATTTATGATAAAATAATCTTAATGGTATTTAGGACACGAAAAATACAAACAAGGAGGGGGATCCTATGAACAGCGGCATGCAGAAAATAGAAGAACTCATTGAATCTATCGAAGCCAATATAACATCCGATATCGATTACGAGGCATTGGCTTCGCGAATGGCGCTATCCGTCTACGAATTCAGACGAATTTTTTCGTTTATCGTAGGATGTCCTCTGTCGGAATATATCCGCAAGCGGAGGCTTTCTCTTGCCGCCTGTGAGCTTATGAGAAATACCAAGGCAAGCATACAGGAGATCAGCGAAACATACGGCTATTCCACGTCGGCGGCATTCTCCAAAGCGTTCAGTGAGTACCACGGCATCTCTCCCACCGCCTGCCAAAGGGGCGCGGCGGCAATCACGCTGTTTCCAAGGCCGAAATTCGAATGGCACGTGCATAGTGCGAGCGAGCACACCTTCCAAATCGTACAGGACACCGACTTTATGATCCGTGGGTACTGCGCCCTTTCGGACGATACCGACACCTGCTGCTGTGAGCAGGTGTGGCATGACTTTTACGAGCTTGGAAAGGATCAGGAGCTTTCGGGAAATCAAATTTTCGTTTCATATGCAAGTGAAAACGGAAAGGTAAAATGTCGCATCGGTGACCGTGATACCGCGTATGAGAAATCAGCGCCCGTCGATCGCATTCCCGCATGCCGATGGCTCTCTGTAAAAATGAACACCACGGATGATGACATCGTCAATCAAAAATACAACATGATCCTTTACGATCTTCTTCCTTCGGCAAAACTGACCCGACGCTCGGATCTCCCAACAGTGGAGATTTATCCGCGTGACATGTCCGAGGAACATTTTGAATGGGAGATCCGGATCCCCATAGAATAAAATAACAGAACAGGAGTAAAAAAATGAACAGAATTGTATTGATCACAGGCGCCTCCGACGGCTACGGGAAGGCAACCGCAAAAGCGTTTAAGAAAAACGGCGACACCGTTATTCTTGCCGCAAGAGGGAAGGAAAAGCTCGAAGCGGCAAGGGCGGAGGTCGGCGGAGATCTTGCACTCGTTATGGACGTGACGCTTCCCGCCGATTGGGAGCGCGCCGTACAGACCGTGCAGGAAACCTACGGTCGTCTTGACGTTTTGGTAAACAACGCAGGCGGTGGCATTGCCATCAAAGAGGTCAGCGAATTTTCCATCGAGGAAATCGACGCCACCATCAAGCTCAATCTCAACAGTGTGATCTATGGTTGCCATGCATTTGCGGGAATGATGAAGGAGCAAAAAAACGGTACGATCATCAATATTTCCTCGGTTTGTGCACGCCAATGTTGGCCTACCTGGTCCGTATATGCGGCTGCAAAGGCGGGCGTTCTCAACTTCTCAAAGGGAATGTATCTTGAAATGCAGCCCCACAACGTGAGAGTCAGCTGCGTCGTTCCCTCGTCGGCAAGCACTGGCTTTCAGCGTGCATGCGGCATCGGAGAAACCACAGACCTTCTTCTGCCAGAGGATATTGCCGATACCGTTCTTTACGTAGCCAATCTTCCTCAGAGAGCCGTGGTCGAGGACGTTACCGTTTGGGGCATCGACAAACAGATAAATCCGCTATGATCAAGGCGCAGGTTTGCATCGTGGGCGCAGGTGCCGGCGGAATCGGATGTGCCTACAGACTGATAAAACACGGCATAAAAACCGTTGTCGTTGATAAAAACCCCGATTTCGGCGGAACCATGGTTTTTTCAGGTGTTGACGGTTGGGAGCCGGGGGTTTCGCTTGATGGACTTCACCGGCTGCTGTACGAAGCAATGGCAAAGGAACAAAACGGCTGTCATATTGTCACCCAAGTCCCCAACGGCAATCTGTTTTCCTCTGCGTGGGAAGACCAATGGGATGGCAATTATTCCTTTGCAAAATATCCTTGGGCATTGGCTCTCGGTAGTGCGTACCGATACGAGGATACCTTCAAGCGAGTTCCCTACCGCTTTTCCAAAAGATTGCAGTTTGAGCCGGGCGCGCTGTCGCGTGCTGTCAATGCAATCTTCGCCTCGTACAGTGAGCATCTTGTCGCGTTGTTCGGATATCAATACGTATCCTGCCACATCGGCGACGGCAAGATTGCCGGCATCACCGTCTCAAACGGTGATACCGAAGAAAAAATCTTTGCCGACTATTTTGTTGACGCCACGGGAGATATCATACTTGCCAGAGATGCCGGTTGCGAGACAGCCTTCGGATGTGAGGGGCATGAGGACTACGGCGAGCCGTCCGCAAATGAAAGAAGTAATCGCGTTAACGGTGTTTCATTCGTTTTCAGAATTGCAAAAACAAATGACGAAGATCACGTCGACAAGATTCCGAGCCAATATCGCTCCGATGCTTCAAAATATAACGCTTTCCGCTTTAAAGATACGGTTTCCTTTATCGTGGAATATCCAAACGGCGATTTTAACGTCAATATGCTCCCAACGATGCAAGGAGACGAATATTTTGCGCTCGGCGAAAACGCCGACACAGTCGGGCGCGCCATGATTTGGGCATATTGGCATTATCTGCAAACCGAGAAAAGTATGAATGGCTTTACGTTAAAGCATATCTATGATGTTGGTATCAGGGAAAGCCATCGGCTAAAGGGAAAATACGTGCTTCGGGAGCAGGATCTGCGAGCGGGGATGCTTTCACAGCCGAAAAAAGGAAGAACCGTCGCAATCGCCGATCACGCATTGGACATTCATGGCACTAACGGGATGTGCAAGGAGCTGATGATGCCATATGAAATCCCGATTGAGTGTACCATGACCAATGAATTTTCCAATTTATTTGTCGCTTGTCGCGGTGCATCCTTTACGCATATTGCGGCGTCCTCGGTCAGATTGAGTCGCACGATGATGTCCCTTGGTGAGGGTGTTGGCGAATACCTTGCGGAGCAATTATAATTTTATATAAAAGCAGGCAATATCATTCCATAACGGTTTGATATTGCCTATTATTTCATTTCCGATTTTCAGCCTTATCCATCGCCGCAAGATACTCATCCATACGGCGGTTGACCTCCTCGTTGCATCCGATGCGGGCAAGCCGCTCCGAACGCCGTGGGATTAAACAGGATCGCCGCCAGCATCCTCGTAACGTCCCCCGCCCGGGACATGGTCGCCTCGCAATCCATCGCACCCGTCGCGCCCAAAATAAGAACCTTTTTCATTTCTGGTTTCCTCCGCAAGCATTTCTGTCGTTTCGCTACAGATGGTTTTACGAATCAATTATACCACACGACACCTCTGCATTCAATCGCACAACTGTCCGAAATGCGCATTTCCGATACATATTTTTGAAAAAACTTTGATATTGATCGCATAAAATGATATAATCAATGCAAACGAATCAATCTGTAAGAAACGCGAGGCTTTGCATCATGGAATCGATCAACGCAAGCTCCTTTTGCATCACGGAGATCACACACGTGCTCACCTCCGAGCACTCTGCCCGTGAGCGTATGTATATGAAAAATTGACCCTGGTACGGAATATCCTTGGCGATCGACGGCAAAATCGTTTACAAGCATCACGGCAGGCGGTTTATATCCGACAGTAACCATATCGTTATCCTGCCGAAAAATCAAGACTATGACCTTGAATGCATACAATCCGGGAAAATTACACTGATCAATTTTCTTCTCAACACAGACATTCCGCTCGATACGTTCCGGATCATAGAAATATCCAAGCCCGAAAAAATTCTGGCGCTCCACAAAAAGGCGGAGGAAGCGTTCCGCTCCTATCAAAGCAGCAGACATGCAAAGATGCAATCCTGCTTATATGAAATCATTGCAACAATCATAGATGAACAAGAAAAAAACAGCGTTCCGCCCGTCTTAAAAAAGGCGTTAATGCTGCTCGAATCGCAAATCTCCGATACCGAGCTTTCCAATACATATCTTGCCTCCGAGCTTCATATCAGCGAAATCTATCTGCGAAAGATCTTCCGCGCTTACCTGTCCAAATCCCCACAAAAATATATTCAAAGCCTCCGATGAAACCGTGCCAAAGAGCTCTCGTCAACAGCTCCTGCTCGATCGCCGAGATTTCCGAAGCGTGCGGCTACTCAAGCATGGGAATGCTTTGCCGCGCGTTCAAGCATAAAAACGGAGTTACACCAACCGAATACCGAAAAGAAAACAAGCTATATATATAACGTGTCCCCTTTCAATAAAGACAGGCAATATCAAACCCACACAAGTTTGATATTGCCTGTCTGTTTTACGTTTTTCCGCGCAATGCTTTTCCGCAAGCCGTCAGAAACGGCTTGACGTGCTCCATCACCTCATCCTCAGTCTCCGCCGCAGGCATATCCGACCAGAGGCAATAACCGCCGCCAAGCACGTACGGATTCGGTGCCGCGGGATTGTTTTCGGGATTGGACGGATCGAAAACATACGCATTCCAGTTTTTCGCGATCGTTTCCGGCGTTGCACCGTGATACCCACCCATTCCAAGAACGTAATAGGTATACAGGCTGATAAAATTCAACACCTTATGTCCGCGGTCAATATAGGTGTGTACCGTGTTTTTTCCGCCGTTGGAATTCACCAGCCAATATTGAACGTCAATATCCGGATCTAACCGCGTCACACCCGTATATCCCGTGTCGAAATCACGGTACACGTCATCATTCCACAATCGCACGCGCTCATATCCCAGGGACTTCATCAACGCGCAAATCTCGTTCATATACAGAATAAACGCATCGTAGGCAACTGCGTCCGAGTTTCCCGTCACCCTTTGCGCATACGCATCCCAATGCTCCAGATTCTGCCACTTGGAAAGAGATTCATTGATCGTATCGCCAAAGCCGAGCAGCTCGTCGCCGCCAATGTCGAATTTGGTGCATCCGAGATCGCGGAAAAACCGACCGTATTCGGTATACAGATTTTTAGCAAACACCACCGCCTCGGAATTGGAAATATCAATACCACGCGAATAGGATAACTGTGCCTCCTCCTTCAACCGACTCGTTCCGTGCACAAGCTCGACCTTACCGTGCTTATGAAAATAGTTGGAGATGTTGCTTCCATAATATGCGTTATATTTTTTGACCGCGTAGTTCATATGCCCGGGCGAATCAAAGGACGGAATGACCTCCATCCCCACTCCTTGCGCAAAGCGAACGATATCTGCCATTTCCTTTTGAGTAATATACTTATCGTCATCCTCGGCGCGTCCCATAGTCGCACCGTACACACACAGCGAATGATCTCCTCCCGCCAGCCACGGGTATTGCTTGGACTCCAGGCGCAGACCCATATCCTCGGAAAAGTGGATACTGAATACGTTGAAGCCCGCCGCCTTCGCAACAAGAATCATCTTTTTGATCCACTCGGGTGTGTAATATTTCCGCGCACAGTCCAGAAAAAAGATGCGCTCGGGAACAATATATTTTTGATTTTCCATGCCTGCCTCGGTTATTTCAAAATAATGATACCGCCGTCGGTCACATTCTCGACCGTCAGCTCATTTCCGTTGATTTGTACCGGCTTCTCACCGTTCATCGCATAAAAGCGAACCGACTCAAACGGAAGTTCCACGCGCATTCTCGCACGGATTGTCTCTCTCGCCACCGAAATATTGGTCAGAACGATCAGATGATATCCGTCACTCTCAAGAAGCTGTACGCCAAGGTACGGATCCAACGGCGTCACCTTCGGATAAACACCAGTCAGATCGGCAACGTCGTACACCGAGCACATGCTGTCGAGCGTCAACCCTTCGCGCGACTCGACCTTTCCTTCATATTTTGCATAACCGATGCACGCTCCATCCCAGCAGGGGTAGGAGATCATATATACCTCGCCGCCCTTTTCTCTGAAACGCTCCACCGCCGCCTTTTCCTCTGGAGCGAGCATATTGATATACGGCACGTACAAAACCTTGATGCCAAACGCATTTTCATCCAGATGATCGGCGTCGGTCACGGTAACGTTGTAGCCCGCCTGCCGCAACTGCTTGTGGACCTCCGTATGCTCCAGCAGATAGGAGTTTCGCGTATTTGCACCTCTTGCCTGTTGCTCGCCGTTCTCTCTTGCATCGCACAGATAAATCGCATAATCGGAATGCAACAAACCCACACCATCGTGCGCGCGGTGTGCCTCCATCAACCAATCGTTCATCTCCATGATGTATCGGTTGACGTTCGCCGCATTGTCAAAATTGTGCGTCTTCGTACCGTCGTAGTTCAGAATGCCACAGCTGTTCGGATGCGGCACACCCGGCACGGGGCAATCCCCACGCCATTGGTAATACACAATTCCCTTCGCACCGGAGCCGAGCACCGTGTAGGTGGTGCGGTTGTACAACGGAATCGGAATGTAGGTGCGGCTGTCCAACTCAATGCACCACGATTCCTTTCCCTCCAGCTCTGCGGCACATTGCGCCAAATCCGTAAAAAGACACAAGGGGTAATAATCAATCCCCCTGCCGTGATAATAGCAAGTATATCCAACCAGATCCATCGCCTTTGCATTCGCAAAAATGTCGCATCCGCGATACGCCGCACGCTTGGCAAGCTGATCGTTGGTCATGCAGGTGTAGGTTGGAAGCGCGGAGCCCTTCTTCGAGCCGTCCGATGCATTGTTCAAAAAATCAGTCAGGCTGTCCCGCGCAAACATGCGCCACAGCGCCCACCTGTGCTCGCCCTGCTCCCGTCTTCCGCGAGGCGGCTGATAATCCGCCGCCTCCTCTGCCGTAAAGATTCCCTTCTCCACCAGCCACTTGCGGTACGCCTTGACCGTTTCCTCATGATAATCATACATCTGCGTTCCCGGGTAATGTGGCTCATTATAGATCTGCGCCGCCACCACGTTAGGATACGCCTCATAATGACGCGAAAGCGCCGCCGCATGCGTGCGGTTGTCCTCTAAAATCCCATCGTGATGAAGCGTTGTGCGAATGAAATCCGACCACACCGTCTCCTGCCTTCCGCCACTCCAATCCACCATCTCGATCCCATCAAAGCCGCGCAGATTGACCACGTATCCCTGCTCACGCACCGAAACGGAAATTCCGTTCTTCCCCGCCTCCTCTATCATCGCGTCGATGAAGGGGGTATTGACAACGGGAGCACCGTCCTCTCCCAACGTCACCTCACCAAGAGCGGCAAAGCGCACGTGATTGAATCCGATCTTTGACATCATGGCAAGATCCTTTTTCATTTCCCCGATCCGATCTCCCTCGGGCGGCACCGGAAATTTGCAGGGATGGAAGGAAGGATAGTAGGATTCTCCGAGCCCGAACGTCTTTTTCTCATTTTTATAAAGAATTCCGTTTTTCAAGCGATACATTTTTCTATCTCCTTTTTGTCATTTCAAAAGCAAAATCGCAACGAACGCCAGCGCTATACCGATCACGCATCGCACGGTAATTTTTTCTTTAAAGAATACCGCCGCCATGACCGCGCTGAAAATCAAGCCACCTGCCTGATAGATCGGGTAGACCTGCGCAGGCAACAGATAGTTATTGGCGAGCGCCTTGAAATACGAATTGATAAACAGGCACACCGACATGATCACGATCGTGATCAGCGTCGAGCGAAGCATTTTCCCTGCGTCAAACCGATCTCCCTCGGATGGCAACAAAAATACAATCATCAAAGCAAGCGCCGCCACAAAATACGAGATCAGATTCAGCATGGAAATGCTCGCCTCGGAATAATGCGTAAACAGCTTGAGTGAAAAGTCGTACAAGCCGCTGGATACACCGCAAGCAATCAAAAGGATCACCGAACCGACACTGATCTTTCCCTTGAGCCCCACACTGTACGACACCATGATCAACACTGCGACCGTCAGAATCACAACCGCCAACAGCTGCCACGGCGTGATGGGGTCACGGAACACGATAAAGCTACAGATCAGCGTCACCACAACGCCGAACATCTGCGAAACACTGATCAGCATGAACGCACCGCGCCGCACCGCCAGAAGCCACGTAACCATAAACAAAGACACCGTAACGCCCGCAAGCGCACCGAATCCCCACGCGGCACCGTCCATATAAAATCCGTTGCCCCATACCTCGATCAAAAAAACTGCGGCGCTGATGAAGATACAGATCACCATCCGCACCATGTTCACAAACACCGATTGCCTGTGCGTTGTTACGGTATTACTCAACCGCTTTCCCATATAGCCTTTGGTCGTTCCTGCGAGCAGAGCAATCAATATACTGATATATCCCATGTTTTCCTCCGTTGCTTTTTATGCATCCTCATTATAGCACAGAGATATTGACATTTTCAATACGCTCTGTTATAATAAAGATATAATATTTTATCATCGGAGGATGGCATGAAAGCACAACTCACCATTGCCGTAAAGGTCACACGAGAAAAATTCACCATGGAGGATTTCATCGACTCGGACGATATTTTTGCACTCGTTAAGGAGGGGTGCTTTTATATGGATGCAGAGGGCGCCCAATCCATCATACAAAAAAATGAAGGCGCGCTGTTTCGCAAGAACGTATTGTATCATCGCCGCGTGATCACTCCCGTCACCATGTATCTGTTCCGATACAAATCCGAGGACCACGTATTTGGCACCGACCACGTCATCTTTCAGGATCACGCGCGTCTTGCAACCACCTTTGCCATGCTGGAATGTCTGGACACCGAGATGCTGGAAAATGAGTTTGAATACCGCAGTCATCTGTTTGACGATCTTGCCCTGCAGCACGCAATGGAAAACCGCAGTATGCAACGCATCGACCCCCCCATTGAGGATGCCATCGGAAAGATCCGCCATAGCCTTCACAACGGCGTGGATCTTGCAAGAATCGGGGAGGAGAGCGGGCTGTCCTACGTGCAGTTTTTGCGCCGTTTCAAAGGCTTTACCGGCATGACTCCCTCCGATTATATCATTGCGCTCCGCCTGCAAAAGGCAAAAACACTGATCGCAGATACCGATCTGCGAATCAAGGAGATCGCCGCCGTCTGTGGATTTGAAAACGAATACTATTTCAGTAATTTCTTCAAGCAACACACCGCTCTCTCACCGTCCGCCTTTCGCCAAGCCTCACGCTCATAACCGCATTTTAACCCCCAAAAAGCAATATCATTCCGATGCAAAATCGGTTTGATATTGCCTTTTCCAGTTATTTTATTTCTTCAACCGTTTCTTACACATCCGTGCAAAATCGGACGTCCCCCACGAGGTATTATACTCCGTAAAGCCCTGATTCTGCGGCGTGTGGTAATCGGGCAGATTGTCCCAATCGATCAACGCCTCGCAGATCGCCTGCAGATACTTGAAGCCGAACCGATGACCGGGGCAACGAAATGTCTCTCATCCACTCGTTCCGGTTTTCGATCATAATCATCCGCTTGCCCCACGCACCGTCGGGAATCGCGTCTGAAATCGCCTTCATCTCTTCCAACACACGTCGATATCAATCGGGAGAGAAATATCAGATTTTGCTCCATTCGCGGAACTTGTATCCCAAGGCGTTCCATCGCTCGGTAAAGCGCGACGGAGGATCGCTGAAGCAGGAGGCAGTGGGAACGGAGCGATACAGATCCGTCTCCAGCTACTTTCGATAAAGATCGCATTGCTCCTTTAATCTCCTCATCCGTCACGGCAAAATCCGCCTCTGCCCGATAGCCCGAGGCGTACCCAAAGCGAAAATCAAAGCCGTTGTCCACGTAATACGCGTGCTTTTCCGTATCGTACTCGCACGTTGTAAAAATCATACTGTCAAAACATTCCACCGCCATACGCTTGGGATTGAACAACAAAGGACCGGCTTGTTGTCGATCACCAGATAATTCTCTAACATAAAATAGGTATCCATCCAGTAGAGCATCGGATTCTCCAACAAATTGAGAGAATCGCTGCTGCTCCAACGCGGACCGATTTCATACATCAGCGCCAACTTCATATGCTTGCGATATTTCACGCGTATCAGCGCCTCATGGGCATCTCGCCATCAAAACTCTGTAAAACAACAGCATACCAAAAAGATGAGCCGAATGCATTTTCGCATCGACTCATCCTTTTATTGTTTTTTCAGCTCCAGCTCGATCCGTAAACCGTCTGCGATCGATTTGAAATCCGCCTCCGTCAATCCCGTCGCCGCCAGCACCTTGGAGTTGTCCATATCGCGGCTGAATTTTCTGTCATACAGATACAGCCACTTCTTAATGCCCTCCACGCACGGATATGCCTCAACAAACTCCGCCTCGTCACACCATTCCACCGAAAGACCGAACTGCTCCCGATAAAGTGCCGCAACATCGCCCCACGTCAAATTCTGTGCTGTCGAAATCGTGTACGCCTCACCAAAGGTCTCGGGATTGAGGAACAGATTGGCGATCAGCTTGCCCGAGTTACCTGCCCAGTCAAGACCGGCGACCAGCTCCTTGGCATCTCTCGGAAGCTTCAGTGTGCCTCCCGTCGCAACCATCTCCCAGATATCGTTGTCCGAGTAGGTGTAAAGATCAAACCGACGGCAGGAAAACGAGATCACAGGGCGCACGATCGTCCAAGGCTCCCCCGCGTGCTCCGTACGCAAAAAGTCCTCGCAACGCGCCTTGGGAAGTGCGTAGTCCTCCACCTCCAAAAATTCCTTGTCCTCGGTCACGTCCAAAAGGCGCGGCGCATTCTCCGTAACGGGATGCTGTGCGTCCGCATAGACACGGTAGGACGAAAGAAAGATCAAATGATCGGTATTCGCGATCAACAGCTCGTACATCGCACGATAGTCCTCCACTCGCTTGTAGTGGATAAAATTGACGATACCGTCGTAGCCTCCCTTCGCAAACAGTGAGCCCAACAGGTCCTCTGTCGCATAACCCTTGTAATAGTTCAGGTGCTCGTTCTCCGATACGTTGTCCTCCAGACAAATCACGTCCACGTACGCACCGTGGGAAAGCAGCTCCTCGGACACGTAGCTTCCGAGCGTCCCTCCGCCCGCAATCAACAAAAATCTTTTATTTTGATACATTGTAATCTCCTTCGAAACCGGATAAATTCTTCTGACATCATCATACCATATTTTCAATAAAAAGTAAAGGTATAATTCTGCAAGGAAAGGTCAATAATCCTCCACCTCCATCATTTTCCAATCCCAAAAGCCAACCAACCGACACTTTCAATATTCTTGCAAGCTCACGCAATTCATAATCGGCAACAAACCGCGTACCGATCTCAATGTGCGAAACGCTGTCCCGCTCCATAATAATCCCCGCAATCTGTGGCTGTGCCGCCAGATCACTCTGCGTCAGTCGATAACGACACCTTGCCTCATGAACTCTGTCACCACAAATGTTCTTTTTTCCATTGTAATCGTAAATTTTCACAATTTTCCTCCAAAATTCGTTAAAGATCAGAATATCTGATTTTTTCTAAAAAAGGAGAAGAAAAATGAATCAAGAATTACAAACAAAGCTGGCACATGCGACCCAATATTTTCAAATCACTGATGAAATAGCCGACCGCATCATTGAACAAGAAAACACTGTCGACTATTTAGAAGCAAACTTCCGTGAAAGCATGGAAGCCGGTGCAAAATCGAGTAATATTATGCGTACTCTTGGATGTTTCGGCACATTATTTGTGATGCAAATCGGGGACATTTTTTATTCTTCATTCTTCTCCTCTGCAACATCAAACAGATGTGCGGGCGCCGAATCCAGCGAGGAACGCCTTCTCTCTCGCTTTCTCTCCTCTATCGTTTTTCCGACAACAACCACTTTTACACATCCGGAGGAACCGCAGAGAGCAACCAAGCGATTCATACGCTTTTCCATATACTCGCTATTTACGTAAAGCGTGATTTTCTCATCCTCCTCACGTTTTCCGAGCCCAAACGCACCGAATCCCAATCTCTTGAGCGTGTGCGGAATATAAACCTCACGCAAGCGCGGCGTATCGGCAAATGCATGCGCACCGATCCACTCCACGCCTCTATCCAGCGTCAAAGACTCCAAGCGCGTACAACCGCGAAAAGCGTTTTTGCCAACCGAACGAACGCCGGCAGGCACTGCCATATCCCGCAAAGATGTACAGTCGCGAAACACACCTTTCGGAAGTGCTGTCATCGACACGGGTAGCTTTACGTCTTTCAAGGAAAGGCACCCACGGAACATTTCTGCGGAAAATGCGTTCAAGCGCTCTCCCACCTCTACGTTCTCCAGCTCTGTGCAATCCCGAAATGCGCCCTTGCCAATTGCGGCGGTGCACGATGGGAGCACAATATGCTTGAGCGAACGGCAACGGCGGAATGCATACTCGCCGATGCGGCGCAGCTCCTGACCCAGCTCGATCGTCTGCAGCATAGAGCAATTTTCAAACGCACTCGCACCAATTACGGAAATCCGATCTGCATTTTCCACCCCGTGCAGGCGCTCGCAATTCCGAAACACCGCATAAGACAATCCGATATAATTTTCACGGGACAGCACCACATGTTTCAAACGCTTACAACCGAAAAATGCCTCACCCTTGATCGCCGACACCCCACTCGGAAAGACAATGCTTTCCTGACAGGTACCGCGAAATGCTTTTTTTCCAACTGTGACAAATGCTTCTTCGGTAAGATCCAGCACCTCGTCCTTTTTCTTCACGCGGAGTAGCTGCCACTTTTTGATTCTGATGATCGGTTTCATTTACCGTCTCCTTACTACAGCTCTTATATTCGTTTTTTGCATGCGTATATACGTTATTTCATGGTTATTTCGAAAACGGCTCCGTGCGAAGCAACGCCTCGGTGCACGTAACGCCCTCCCCATCAACGGTTCGGAACAGATATCCGTTCTCCGTTTTCTTGCGATAGATCTTCAGGGTGTGCCCGAATGTGCCTTCATGCAAAAATGAAAGCATCATCGCGCAGACCCTTGATTGACAGATATCGGGGGTAAAATCGCAGAACAAATCCGGATAATGCGTATTATTCATATGCCCATTATAATCGATATCCGAATATACAATCGTCCGCTCTCCCACCGCTTCCATTTCCTCAATGCGCACCATGCGCAAGCGGCGGGGAAGATCCAAAGCAACAGCCGCATCCGGCTTCGCTTCAAATGGGGACTCATCCGCACGCAACAATCGGTGTGTCCGCAGATCCAGCAATCCCCATACAGAGGATGCCTCTGCTACGGTCTTGCCGTTTCGGATGATACAAAAGCAACGGTTGTAGCCCAAGCCTCGGCTCTCGCATACCCACGTCTGCACATCGATCTCGTCGTCTGCGTATAGGGGCTCATATATCGAAACGGAGATACTGCTCAACAAAAACGCCAGACCCAGCCGATCGCGCATGTCATCCATCGACATGAGCAACGATTTCAAATGCTCGCCTGCCGTTTCCTGCATATACATCAGTATTTTAGTCGGGCGAACGCAACGGTTACAATCGGTATCATGCCATCTCACCGTATAGTGCTTTGTAAATTTCATTCATGAAACCTTCTTTTCGATTTTTATGTGCAAAAGGGAAAACTCCTATCGAAGTTTTCCCTGATGCACAGAATTGTGTTATGAGAGATCATTCTGACGAATGATTTTCATATTACTCTTTCTTTTCGTCAGCGTCCGCGGTGACTTCCTCTTCGGTTGTCTCCTCGGTTGCTTCCTCGGAAGCTTCTTCGGTCGTATCCTCAACAACCTCTTCGGCAACCGCCTCGGTAGTTTTCTCGGTTACTTCTTCGGTCATTCCTTCGACAGCCTCTTCGGCAACCGCCTCGGTCGCTTCCTCGGTCGTTTCAACAGTTGCTTCCTCGACCGCGTCCTCAACGACTACATCAATCGCGTCGTCCTGTGCCGCTTCTTCGATCGTTTCCTCAACAACTGTTGCAACAGCGTCGTCCTCTGCTGTTTCTTCAACGTGGTCCTCGCCTGTTTCTTCGGCAGTTTCCTCGGACAACTCTGCAGTTACATCTTCCACAACCGCCTCGGGCACCTCTTCAACAGCCTCTTCGGTCGGCTCCTCGGCAGCTTCCTCAACCGACTCCTCTGCCGCTTCAGCCGCAAGTCTTGCGTTGATCTCCTCGGGAGTCTCCACAAGCTCATCCTCACGGTAACCGAACAAGCGTGCAATTGCAAGTCCTGCAGCTGCAACCGCCATACATACTGCATAGAAGGCGGATACAATAGCCGTTATCATCTTCAGGAACCAGTTGGGCTTCAGCTTACCGGTGATGTAAAGGATATAGAACAAAGCAATCAAGAGAATCAGAATCAATACAACCAGTACGATGCAGAGGATCAGGAGAGTGGGTTCCAGATTCTCACTCGCAAGATTGAACGCCGCAAAGTTGAGATTCTTGCCAAAGCTCTTGCTCCAGTTCTTGAAGGTTGCGCTTCCAGTCAAGGTTGCAAGTGCCGCATCCTCATTATCAAATGTCTTACCGTTCAGAACGTATACAGACTGATAAACCAGCTCCTTGATCGCGCTCGCCTTAACAGCTGCTATGAACGCCTGCTCATTGACAGTATTGTCAATCAGCACGTAACTGTAAACGAGAATCAGATTTCTGTTTTCGTCCATAGAGGATGAAGTCAGAACCAATCCGTTGGGAATGTTGGTAAACTTGGTAGCATCCAGCGTCATACCCTCGGGGATAATGATTGCGGGAAGCTCATTTGTATCACCGTAAGCGCCGGTCTGCGTCTTGCCGTTTGCATCAATGTAGCTAATCGTTGTTGCGGTATAAACAACTTCAATCGCAACGTCAGCCGCGGGCATTACGAAGGAACCGTTTACATCGGAGCCTTCAGCAAAGGTAAATACGATCTTATCCGTTGCATCGTTCAAATTTTGAACGATCACGGTCGCGGTCTTTCCAAGTTCCTTACGGATTACCACCTCTACGGTTTCACCGACAGATGCGCTGATGTTTTCCACCGTTGCATTGCCGTCCGTATAAACGGTATAATCACGGTCGCTGTACTGTACATAAACGTCCACGGAAGTGCCGCCTGCCAAAATCGCATTCCATTCGGCAGTCGTCAGGTCGTTCACGCGCTTCTCTGCACCGCCCGTCTTCACTGCCCAATAGCCTGCCTTGGTGGCATCTGCATCGGTCAGCTTCAATACAGCCGCAACAGTCGGGAAGCCCGAAAGATCCGCCCATTCGCGAACCGTTTTGGTGATTGGATCAGCAATCTTGTTACCGTCCGCATCCAAGAAGTTCACAGTAAAGCTCTTATCAGCCTCACCCTTATCATTTACCAGGTAGACGTAGATATCTGCCTGATCCTTCAGGGCGGTGTTGTATCCGGACCAGCTCCAGCCGTCCTCTGCGGCATAACCATCGGGCAGTGCCTTGAGTGCAGGCAACGACTCCAGCATAGTGTAGGAATCCAAGCTGTCAAGCTTGCTGTTAATATAGTAGAACACGTAGTAAACTCTGATATCAATTACGTGTTGCAACGTAATTGCGCCATCAGGCATCACAAACGAGCCGTTTGCATACAGCTTTTCGAGAACGGTTGCATCGGTCGCCGTGGGAGCACCCGCCAGAACCTTCGTGTAAACGACCTCAAAGCCCTTGATGCCGTCAAGCAGATCAACCTTGAGATTGTTAAATACGTGTCCCTTTGCGTAATACTTGTTCTCGATCGGGAAGGTTGCGATGTTTGCCGTCGGAATCAACTCCGTCGGGAAACCGTCGGGCAACATGCTCGTATCGGGAGCATCCGCATGGTAGACATTATACTTGTTGACGATTGCAAACGGGGAGAAGTGCGGTGCCATGAAGGTAACACTGCTTTCGGTATAGTTATCTTCAATCTCGACCTCATCCGTACCAATCGTTACAAAGGTCTTCTTATCCATGGTCTTGGATGCACCGGTGAAAGGCATGGTGATTACAACCTTGTTCTCACCGAAATCACCGACAGAAGTTTCAGTTCCATCGTCAAAGCCACCAAAGTAGAAGCCGAGCGTAAAGTACACGGCGCCACTGTCTGCGGCATAGTTGAACTGATCGGCGCCCTTATTCTCCTCGTAGTGAATGCTGACGTCTGCGATTTCAGCCGCCACAGCTGCCGCACCAACCTTCACCAAAAGCTCCTTCGGGAATACAAACTGATGAACCGATGTTTCGGATTGCACAATCAGGTTCTTTTTCGTATTGCTATAGAACTCGGCATCAATATCCAGCTCCAAGACTCCACGCCATTCGTCAGTCCAAACAACGATCCAGTTGTTTGCATCGGAGGTAATGTAGTAATGCTGACCCCTGATTGCATCTACGATGCGCAGTGCAACAGCATCCTTATCCTCGACATAAGTCCAAGTCAGGGTCATATCCGCAGTGATGGAAAGCGTGTTCAAATTCAAAACCGCTTTGCTTGCATCGTCTGCATCGTGCCATGCGTGATGGTATACATGCATTTCATCGCTGGGGTTCTGCTCCTTCAGCTGCTGGAGTGCATTCATCGCATCGAGATCGGTAGAGTTCAGTCGTCCACCCTTGATCACGGTAGTCTCATAGAGAACCTCGTCAGGATTCTCGCGATTGACAACGGTCACAGTTACGGTTTCGATGTCGGGAGTTTGCGTAATTGCCCACGTGATGATCACATTTGCATTGATTTCTGCGGAAACATTGAAATCCGTCCCGTCAAGATTCTTCCACACGATCTGATCAGCGGTATAATTCGTGCCCAGGTACTCATTGACCTTCGCCAACATTTCTGCCAACTGATCAGCATTCAGTACATCGCCCTCGACAAGGTCATCAATCGTATGAACAACTGCATCATTGTCCTCGGGATCTACAACGGTAACTGTTACCTGCTCGGGCTCATCATCTTCTTCGATCTCCCAAGTCAAGGTCAGATCGGAAACGATTGCAGCATCAAGATCGCAAGCCGTTCCGTCGCTATGGAGCCAGGAAATATCCTCATCTGCGATCGTGTCGTCATCCAAATAGTCTCTTACACTGTCGTTCATCTCGGTAAGATATTCGCTCAATGTATCGCCTTCGGTTACGGGGAAGCTATGAACCTCCAGAGTTGCCAAATCGGGGTCAACGATCGTCACCGTGTAAGTCGGCAGAACCGTTTCCTCAATCTCCCAAGTCAGAGTCAAATCGGAGGTTACGGGCGTCGTGATATCATATTCCGCATCTTCATACATCCAAATGATATCTTCATCCGCGATCGTATCATCTTCCAGATGATCCTTCACCTTGGCAATCATCTCTGCAAGATAATCCTCCAGAGTCTCGCCATCCTGTACTGTGAATTCATGAACAAGCTCGTCGGTATCGGGATCAACGATCGTTACGGTGTGCTGAATATTCAAGCGCCATGTTACGTACAGATTGCTTTCGATCGACGCATTCATATCGAGTTCTACACGATCCTGATGATTCAACCATACAATCTCATCATCCGCAAGCGCATTGTTCTTTAGATAGCTCTTTACAAGTGCATTCAGCTCATCTGCATAATCTGCCGGCGTATCGCCGATAGCCACGGGGATGATTCCAACCAGCTTGGTATCATCGTCGGGATCGATTACGATAATCTGAAGCTTACCAACATCAGCAATCAAGCCGATATCCTTGGCAGGCATCTCCTCATAGTGGTCGTCGGAGGTCAACGCCTTCCATCCCTCGAATACATCCTCGGGATTCAGAGGCGTGTAATCCATCATCAAAGCCAGATCAGCACCCTCGGGAAGCAGCGTGGTAAGAATCTCATCGCCGTTTTCATCATAGAAAACAGCCTTATACAGTCCGTTAAAGCGAGTCGTCACATCAACGCCAAGCTTAACGGTGTCATCCGTGAAATAGCTGAGGATGATGTCGGCAACGCGGTCAACAAGCGTCATGTCAAAGTCAACCTTGGAAGCCACAACCTCAATGAGCTTTTGCACACCCTTATTCAGAAGTGTGATGGGCTCAATCTCAACGCTCTTTACAAGCTCGAATACGCCGGATTCTACATAGAAATCGGAGAGCGAAAGCGTGCCCAGCTTTTGACCGAGATTGGAAGCGAGTACCTTGTCGATCACATTGATCACCCGGCTCTTGATTGCCTCATAAGCATTTTCGTTGTTTTCAATGATCGAAACAGCCGTATCGTACAGATATTTCAAAGGATCATCCTGCTTTGCGGCATCCTTCAAAATCTGCTTCAAATCTGCATCAACGCCTGCCTTGTTTGCAAGACGTTGCAGAATCTCCACGGGATCGCCTGTGGGAAGCTTGTCAAATGCTTCAATTTCTCTGCCCAACTTGGATTCAATTCTCTCGCAAAGCTCTTCCAGTGTCGGAAGATCCGTTGCCGTGAGGAGCAGATCGTCGAGCGACAGATCGTTATATTCCAGTCCGGTTGCTTCCGAAATATAATCAAGAAGCGTTTGAACGTACTGATTTGCAATGATCTTGCTATACGCTACGCTGAACTTGGAGGAATCCACCAACTCCAGCAGATCCACGATCTGTGCCAACGTGAAGTTGTTCACAAACGCTCCCGCATCGGATACGTTCATATTAAAGATCGTCAGAAGCTCATCCTTCAGAGCCTGCAGGTCGCTGTCGCCCGTGGTTTCCAACTTCTCGAGCGCCAGCTTCATAGCCGTTGCAAACTTGCCGGGGATACGGAGATCCAGGGACAGAATGCCATCCTTGAAATCATAAACAAAGTACTTGTCAAGAATGGACTGTAGCTTCTGTGCCGCCTTGCGAACCTGCTCAACGCCGCTCGCAAGCACCGCATTCACGGTGATTTCCTTGGTTTTTTCTACATTATTAGTATTGTCAGACTTATACTTGATTGCAAGACTTACGGAAAACACCTTTCCGTCGTCTCCGATATTCGCAATGTCCTCCACCTGGGGAACAAAGTCCTCCAACAAAACAAACAGACTTGCAGTATCAATGAACAGCAGATTGCCATCCTTTTTAGTAATTACAACATCGTTCACCTTGATCTCGCTGATATTCTTCTCGAGAACACCCAGAGTAGAGGTCAAAGCAGAGATATACTTTTCGGGATCGATCGACTTTACAATTGCCTGCAAACCGCCACTCTCACGAAGCTGGGTGATCACAAGTTGCAGATCAACCAGTCTGATCAGAGTGACAATACCAAGAGCTCTGACAACCCCCTCAACATCAAGGATCGTATCCAGCATGTCATCCTCGATGATTTGTGCAATCACCGCATCAACGCCGAGCACATCCATCATGGCAGCGACATCGGTTACATAATTATTAATAAGGACACCGTAACTGCCGCAGGTCGCATCAACCGCCGCAGGAACACCAACAGCCTGAATCGCACCGACCGTATCGTCAATGCAATCTGCAAGCACGCTCGTATCGGGCAGTGCTTTAACCTGTCTCTTGAGTTCCGCATCAAGGATCATATTATCATATCCATACTTGCTCGCCAATGCCTCGTCATGAATGATATCATCACGAACCAAATCAACAATCTCGAACAACGGTTCAGGACGCTCGGCAGTGCCTGACAGCATACCATCCATATTGAGCACTTTATATTTAAGCAGCAGATCACTATCAAAGGGATCAAGACCGGCCTCCTCGTCACCGAAGATTACCTTATTCAAATCAATAACTTTTGCATCTTCCAAACGGTCGATATTGAAATCGGGATCGGTATTCAGCATAAGATCCAGTTCAAAAATCCCCGCATTATTCAGATTTTGAATATTGAGCGGTGCATCGGCACTGATTACCATAGCATTCATATCCAGTGCATCACCGGCGATCAGATCTTCGTAGATATCCGAGCTCATCACGTCGCTGCGGAACACCTCTGCGTAATCGATGTTATCCAAATCGCCACCCAGATCGGCAAGGTCAATTTCCCCTGCATTCACCAAGTTCTCCAAAACAGCCTTTGCGTTTTCCTTAATAACATAATTGGGATTGCTCTCAATCGCATCCGACACCATATTAAACAGAGTCGCATTGATCTTGACATAATCCTGAACGTCGCTGTAGGTCTTACCCGCCAGCATGCTCTGCAGATTGCCCATGTCCATATAGGGCTCAAGATCATGCTCGTGGTCTTCCAGCAACTCCTTCATGTAATCTCTGCGTACGTAATATTCATGAAGTACATCAGAAAATTCCTCATCGCTGTAGAAACGGTGGATGTAATCGATAAACGCATGGTGATCCATATAATCGGGGGCGCCATCTCCATCACCGTCAAAGTATACCAGATCCGAATAAGAAATCACCAAACCGAAGAAAGTCAAATCCAGCATCGATGCAATATCAATTCCGTCCAGTTCCAGTACCGCATCAATATCGACGATAGCTGCCAGCACCTCTGCATCCAGTTCCAATGCCAGCGGAATCAGATCATCGGTATAATCCGCGATCAAAGCCTCCGTATCGACATATTTGACCGCCGCTTCCAGATTTTCATCTTCGATGTAGCCCATCAAAGCATCGAAATCAAGGACGTAATCCTGCAGATTGGGAAGTGCCTTGATCTGCGCAATCAAGCCCTCGGTATCAATCGTCTCCAAAAGCGCCTCAAGATCGAGATACTGCAACACAAACTCGATATCGAGCTCATCCGTCAAGGCAGAAACGATTTCCTCAAGCTTTGCGCCGGGGAAAATCCCGTTCAACTCCTCACGGGTAAAGGCATCCGCAAGCTCGCCGAACGAAATTCCCGCCAAAAGCTCTGCCTTATCTCCGTTCTTGAGATAGCTCAACAATGCCGCCGCATCCAAGGACAACGTCACATCTGTAGACGTTGTGGTGCCACTCTTGTCGGACTCCACATTCGTATCCAGCCATGCGTCTGCAAAAACACCCAACGGCATAACAGCCAGTGTCATGATGATTGCAAGAATCATAGCAAGAACTCTGTTGAATTTTTTCATAACAAAACCTCGCTTTGTTTCAGATTCCGCTCGCGGAGTTTTCCCGAACGGTCATTTTCGACTTGGTTCTACGCGCTTACGCATACGCGTAGGAACCGAAAATGCTTATACATATAATATAATACCATTAAATCGCTCGCTTGTCAATAGCAAATTGCGACTTTTTTTGTTTTTTCGAAAGTTTTTTCACATATTACCATTCTTCTTTTCCTCTTTCACCTCTTTTCTATAAGCTTTTTTTATCTTATAATCCATTTTTTATAAATATTCTAATTCTAATTTAATATTTTTACAAAATGATGCAAAATAAAACAGACGGTACCCGATTTTATAAAATCTGTATCCGTTTTTCTATTGACAGATGTCTTTTTTTCGTTTATAATGACAGTTGCAAAATCATTTTTTCAACGGAGGTGTTGAATCATGGATAAAGTAAAAATGGGTGTCATCGGCTTCGGACAAAGAGGCCACGGACTGACAAGGGACGTTCTTCTCAAATTACCAGACGTGGAGATCGTTGCCGTATGTGACAATTATGCAGATCGCGTCGAAAAGGCGCAAGACATTATCGAAAAAGCAGGCTTTAAGCGTCCCTGCGGCTCAACGAATTATTTGGATATACTGAACATGGACGCATTGGATGCCGTTCTCGTTTCCACCTCGTGGGAAACGCACGTCGAGGTCGCAATCGACGCCTTGAAAAAGGGCATTCCTGTCGCGCTTGAGGTCGGCGGCGCATATAGCATCGAGCCACTGTGGGATATGGTGCGCACGCAAGAAGCAACTGCCACACCTTTGATGTTTATGGAAAATTGCTGTTACGGAAAGGATGAGCTGCTTGCAACCTCCCTTGTGCGCAACGGACTTCTCGGCGAGATCGTCCATGCCCACGGATGCTACGCGCACTATCTTTGCGGGGAGATTGCCGGTGGCGAAATCAACCGTCACTACCGTTTGCGCAACTACCTTACCCGCAACTGCGAAAATTATCCCACACATGAATTGGGACCGATCGCAAAGGTGCTCAATATCAATCGCGGAAATCAGATGCTCTCTCTCGTTTCCGTCGCCTCCAAGGCAGTCGGAATGCAGGATTACATCGCACGTCACGCAGATCGATATCCGGACCTCGTCGGAAAACCTTTCCGTCAGGGTGATATTGTCAACACAATCATTACTTGCGCTGACGGCTCCACGATCACTCTGCGCCTTGACACCACGCTGCCTCGCTCCTATTCTCGCGAATTTACGCTCCGCGGCACGCGCGGACTTTACACGCAGGATCTCAATCTTGTCTATCTGGATGGAGAGAAAGAATATTGGGAGCCTGCAGAATTCGCTAACAAAAACGTCAACAATGCCGTTCGCTTTGAGCCCGATTACCTGCCCGATTGCTGGAGCAAGATCACACCCGAGGAAATCGCGATCGGACACGGCGGCATGGACGGCATCGAGTTCCGTCAATTCATAAACGCTCTCAAAAACAACACCGAAATGCCGATCGATGTCTACGATGCCGCCGCTTGGATGAGCATCACTGCGCTCTCTGCCGCTTCGGTCGCCACCGGAGGTATGCCGCAGGCGATTCCCGACTTCACAGGAGGTCTTTGGACGGTGCGCAAGCCGCGTGACGTGATTGAAATTCCAATCGTGGCAAAATAATTTTACGATATCCAAAAAAATGATAAATAAAACAACAAAAAGGATATTTACAAATCAGAAAAAATAAGTTATAATATTTTCAACGGGCGCAGGCGCTTGCCTGCGCCCGTCATCTATGTAAAAAAATAGCAAGGAGGACAGCTATGCTGAATCCAATCTCACTTGACACATTATGCGCCGCTCTCGCCGACGCCATGGGAATTGATGCCCCCAATCAGGCAGCCGCTCCAAACGAAGCGCTTTCCGCATACGTTGCGGAAAAGTTGAACGGTGAGCGAGCCGACCGCCTTTTTATGTATAATCCCGACGCAATCGCACAGTGGGTCTATGAAAAATATCCGCAGCTGTTCACCGAGACGACCAAGCGTACCGATCTCTCACTTCCGTTCTGCACGGTCATGCCCTCGGTCACGCCGGTTTGCTTCGGCACCATGTACACGGGCGTGCAGCCCGAGGTGCACGGCATCCGCAAATACGAAAAGCCCGTTATCAAGACGGATTCGCTCTTTGACGCCATGATCCGTGCGGGAAAGAAGTGCGCGATCGTCGCAGAAAAGGATTGCAGCATGGCAATGATCTATCTCGACCGCGAAATGGACTATTATATCTACGAAACGATCGAGGAGGTCAACGCCAAGGCATGCGAGCTGATCATCCGTGACGAATACGATTTCATCGCCGTCTACAACGGCAACTACGATTCCTTTATGCACCGCTACGCCCCCGAGAGCATCGAAGCGCTCGGCGAGGCACGCGCAAATTCCGAGATCTTTGCGACCTTCAGCGTCCTGATCGAGCGCTACTGGGGCAAGCACAACACGTTGGTTGGCTTTGCAATGGACCACGGTTGCCATGAGATCGATGGAAAACTCGGATCACACGGGCTGGATATGGAAGAGGATCTGAACATCGTTCACCGATACCGCATCTACCCCAAGCACTGACACATCGGAAAGGAGAGTTTTATGTACAGTCTGGAAAAAGCACTCATCCCCTATCCCCAAAGAGTAACGAAAACCGGCGGTGACGTCGTCATCGGGCGCCTCCATGCCCCCGATTTCACTCTCACAGTCAAAGAAAACGACTCCCCCGTGTTCGCAGAAGCGGTCGCGCTTCTGCAAAAAACATTTGCAGACAAGCTCTGTATTTTTGATACCGACAGCGTCAATGCCTCGTATCGGGTTACCATCTGCGTGGACGCCGGTGCTTCTTGCTTTGCGGATGTCGACAAGGCAGAGGCATATTCCATTGAGATCACCGAAAACGCATGCACGCTTTGCGGAAAGGATGTCGCAGGTGCGTATTACGCGGCAGTTACCTTTGCACAGCTTCTGCACATGGAGGGTGTCAACGTCTGCCTCCCGCTCTGCACCATCGTTGACTATCCCGACTTTGCTCGCCGCGGAAACTTCATTGAGTGCCGCTACGGAACCGAATTTCTGACACGTGAGGACTGGATGCGCGCAATCGATTATTTCGCATCCATGAAGAACAACCAGCTCACCATCGGCGTCTACGGGTGCTGGACCTATCAGTACGACGACGTGCGCGCCGAATACCTCTACGTTCCGCTCAAAAAATACCCCGAATTAAAAACGCCCAAAAGCATCCGCTATTTCTCGGCCAGAGAAAACAAATGGATATACCGCAGCAATGAGCTCCCCACCATGTTCCGTGAGGACTATCTCGGTGAGATCATCGCATACGGTAAGAAAAAGAATGTCACCGTTAAGCCGCTGTTCAACAGCCTCGGTCACAACAGTCTCATCCCCTCTACCTTCCCGGAGGTTTCCGCAAAGCGCGAGGACGGCACGCCCTCCGGCTACGGCTTCTGCACAAGAGAAGAAAAGACCTATGAGCTTCTGCTCAACATTTACGATGAGATCATCGACCGCTACCTCGCCCCCAACGGCATTGACTCCATCCAGATCGGTCTGGACGAGGTCTACGGTGCACACATCTGCAAATGCCCGAAATGTAAGGACAGCACGCATCAGGAGCTGATGATCGAACTCATCATCCGCCTTTGTAAGAACTTAAAGTCGCGCGGTATGAAAAACATCTACGTTTACCATGATATGCTCTATAACTCCTTTAATTGCGTCAACGAGGAGCTGAAGGAGCTGTTTATCAAGGAGGACATCTACAACGAAGTCATTCTTGACTGGTGGACGTATGAGGATCCCGATCATCTGTTCTGGGATAAGGTCGACGGTGTCAACGGACTTTTCCGTAGCACCATCAAGCCCTTTACCGGATACTATCATTGGACGATCCCGACCGAAAACAATCCCAATATCCGCGCCTGCGCCGAAGTGGCAAGAAAGCACGGCTTTGAAGGTATGGAGGCATACAGCTCGCTAGAATACTGCTACGATAAGAATTACTACTGCCTCGCCGAAGCTGCTTGGAACACCGATCGTGCCCTTGACGTTGCCGATTTTGACAAACGGTATGCATGTTTGCGATTCCCCAATAGCGAATCGGAGGCATCTGTCGCGCTTGAAGCAATGAGCATCGCCATGGAGGACGAGACACACGCAAGCTACATGAACAGCGCATGCTATAAGCTCGAATATTACTTCTACTGCTACCGCAAGCCCTATTCCTCGGACGATCCGACACTGACTCTCAACCCCTTCCCGCAGTCGGTCTTCGACGTTGTTATCCTGCCCGAGAAAAAGCGCTTCCGCGACTATCTGCAAATGCTTGCAGAAAAATCCGCGCTTGCCATTGATTTCTTTGAAAACCGCAGCCGAGACGCTGGCTTTTATAACGATATGTGGTTGCTCAACGCAAAGCATTATCAGATCCTTGCCGACGAGTACCTCACACTCTGGCGCTTCTACGATGAGAAGGAGGCCGGCACACTTGACAAATTCGCACTCGTAAGCGAGCTGGATCGCCTGATCGCACAACGTGAGCGTGTAATGAACCTGACCGAAACCGTGCGCTTCCCCGCATCGCAGTATACCTATCTGCGTAACATGAGCGTATTCCGTCAGTACTACATCGAGCTACGCGAGCACGTCAAAGCCGGCGGCGACTTCGCCCTTTCGCTTCCCGATTCCGAGATTTTCCGCTTTATGCGATAAAGCAACCCAAAAGGATAAGCCCTGTGCGTTTTTCGCATTTGGCATATCCTTTTCTGTTTCCCGCAAGAAAAATCCGATGTTGGGATTGACAAAATCGAAAACATGGTATATAATAATTATGATTTTTTATTTTTTATGCGTCTTCAATCGCAGAAAGGATGAACTCCTATGGAGAAAAAGATTTCCGAAATTTTCGGTTCCATGGTCTTTAACGACGACGTCATGCGCGAAAGACTTCCCAAGGAAGTCTACAAATCGCTGACCAAGACCATCGCAACCGGCAAAACCATCGACCCCACAATCGCCGATGTGGTTGCCAACGCCATGAAGGATTGGGCTGTGGAAAAGGGCGCCACGCACTATACTCACTGGTTTCAGCCGCTCACGGGGGTAACCGCAGAAAAACACGACGCATTCATTTCTCCCGTCGGCGCCTGCAAGGTCGTGATGGAATTTTCGGGCAAGGAGCTGATCCATGGTGAGTCCGATGCCTCATCCTTCCCCTCGGGCGGTCTTCGCGCGACCTTTGAGGCGCGCGGCTATACGGCATGGGATCCCGCATCCTATGCGTTTGTCAAGGACGGCACGCTCTATATTCCCACCGCCTTCTGTTCCTACACGGGCGAGGCGCTCGACAGCAAGACTCCGCTGCTACGCTCCATGGAGGCGTTAAGCAATCAGGCGCTCCGCATCCTGCGTCTGTTCGGCGACACGCAGAGCAAGCGAGTGGATATCACCGTCGGTGCCGAGCAGGAATACTTTATCATTGACAAAAAAATGTACGACCGCCGCAAGGATCTGGTCTACACGGGACGCACCCTCTTCGGAGCCCCCGCCCCTAAGGGTCAGGAGCTGGAGGATCACTATTTTGGTCCTCTCAAAACTCGCATTGCGGCGTTTATGTCCGATTTGGATGAGGCGCTCTGGATTATGGGCATCAATGCCAAAACCAAACACAACGAGGCGGCGCCTGCACAGCATGAGCTCGCTCCCATCTATGCCACCGCAAATATCGCCGTCGACCAAAATCTGTTGACGATGGAATATATGAAAAAAATCGCTGAACGCCACGGGCTTGTCTGCCTGCTTCACGAAAAGCCCTACGCAGGTGTCAACGGAAGCGGCAAGCACAACAACTGGTCGATCTCGGCAAATGGCAAAAATCTGCTTGATCCCGGAAAGACTCCCGAGGAAAATATGCAGTTTCTTCTGATTCTCGCGGCAATCATCAAGGCGGTCGACGACTACCAGGAGTTGATGCGTATTTCGGTCGCGCACGCAGGAAACGACCACCGTTTGGGCGCAAATGAAGCACCTCCCGCCATCGTCTCGGTCTTCGTCGGCGAGGAGCTGGAATCTTTGATCGATTCGATCGTGGACGGTACCGCCTATAAGGGCGCGAAAAAGGCAATGATGGACCTCGGTATCCCCACAGTCCCCGTGTTCCGCAAGGACACTACCGACCGTAACCGTACCTCACCTTTCGCGTTCACAGGTAACAAATTCGAGTTTCGTATGCCTGGCTCGTCACAGAATATTGCAATGCCCAATACCGTACTCAACACCGCCGTCGCGGAGTCCTTCCGTCAGTTTGCGGATGAACTCGAGCAGGCGGAAAACCTCGAGTCTGCAATCGCAAGACTGATCAAAAAAACCTTCGCGGCACATAAGCGCATCATCTTCGACGGCAACGGCTATTCCGAGGATTGGGAGCGTGAGGCAGCGGCACGCGGACTTGCCAATCTGCCCACCACCGTCGACGCCTACAAGACCTTCATGGATCCCAAAAATATCGCACTCTTCTCCTCTCACGGTGTCATGAGCGAAACCGAAATGCGCTCGCGCGAGGAGATCTACTTTGAAAACTACGCCAAGATCGTCAACATCGAGGCATTGACCATGATCGTCATGGCATCGCGCGATTATATCCCCGCGGCAGAGCGTTATATCGCCGAGATTGCGAACTCCGCGGCAAAGAAACGCATCGTTTGTGAAGGAATCTCCTGCACGGTGGAGCAGGACATCATCCGCCGTCTGTCCGACCTCGTGGCGCAGGCATACAGCGCGATTGAAACGCTGAAGTCCGAGGAATCCACCGCCGCGTCGATCGAAGACGCAAAGGAGCGCGCCGAATACTACTGCACTAAAGTTCTGCCCGTTATGACTACGCTTCGCGCCGCTGTCGACGGCATGGAGGTTCTCACCTCCTCCGACCTGTGGCCCGTCCCGACCTACGGAGATATGATGTTCCGCGTATAAAAAACAACATGCGTCCAAACGACCTGCTTGATCGCAGGTCCGTTCGGACGCACTCTTTTTATCCGTTTTTTACATACATGATGCGTTTTTCGGCAAATCGTTTCCGAAAATCCCCCGCGCTCATGCCTTCGCTTTTGAAAAATGCGCGGCAAAAATAGGAAAACGACGAAAAGCCGCACTCCATGGAAATTTCCGAAATACTTTTGTCGCTGGAAAGCAAAAGGCGCTTACAAAGGGAAAGCCGTTGCAGGAGCACGTATTGTGCAATGCTCATGCCTGTTGTTCGCTTGAACAGATGGCACATGTAGTATTTTCCGATGAACATATGCGCCGAAATCCCGTCCAAGGTCAACGGTTCTCCGATATTACGGTTGACATATGCCATAATTTCCGATACCTTACTTTCAAATGCAGGCACAAAGATATCCCGACTGTCGGCAATCTCCAACACATCAAGGAGCGCCCGCACACGCTCGCGCAAATCCTCGGATTGCATCCGCTCCATAGCCGCACTGACCCGTGCCGCCGCCTCTCCGTCCGACATAATACAGCACCGCTCCTGCAGACGTCTTGCAATTTCTTCGTAACCCGTCACCTCACACAGGCAAGAAAAATACTCCGTGGAAATATTCACAACGCTTCGCACATACTGCTCATTCTCAACAGGAGCGGTGTAGTGCAACGTATTGGCACCGATAAAATACAGACCGTTCGGTGAGAGCGGATAGATATGCTCCCCAACAGTAACAACACCGCGTCCTCGCTGTACAAATAAGATTTCCACCGCATTGTGCGAATGCTTCACGTTCTGCAATGAATCCTTGCCGACCGTGTGGCGATATTGAAAATCGGTTTCCATCCCCTCACCTCCGTTTCATTCCTTTATTATACCATAAAAAGCAAGAAAAGTCAATTATAGAGCAATATTTCGCTATATTTTTTCATTTTCTTGTCGTATAATGAAGGCACATCAAGAAAGGAGAGACCCATCTATGAATCTATTAAAAGGGATTTTCCCTGCCCTTCTGACTCCGTTCGGTAAGGACGGTAGCATCAACAACCGCGCACTTGAGGCGCTGATCGAAATGAACATCAAAAAAGGGGTACGGGGCTTCTACGTCGCGGGAAGCACCGCCGAGGTGTTCCTGTTGACCCCCGAGGAGCGCAAAGCTTTATACCGTACGGTCAAGGAAATCGTCGGCTCGCGCGCCGCTCTGATCGCGCATGTCGGAGACGTTTCCACCGATCGCGCAAAGTGCTACGCCCGACTTGCAGACTCGCTCGGCTACGACGCAATTTCCGCCGTCGCACCCTTTTACTACAAATTTTCCTTTGCGGAAATCAAGCAATACTATTATGATATCGTCACCTCGGTCTCGCTCCCAATGATCGTCTACAACTTCCCGAATTTTTCGGGTGTCAATCTATCAGTTGCACAAATGGGAGAATTTCTCACCGACGATCGCTTCATCGGCGTCAAACATACCTCAAACGACTATTTCGCACTCTCGCAGTTCAAAATCGCATTTCCTGACAAGATCGTTTACAACGGCTTTGACGAAATGATGCTGGCAGGACTTTCGATGGGGGCGGACGGCGGCATCGGCAGCACCTATAATTTTATGGCGGAAAAATTTCTCCGTTTGTGCGAGCTGTTCCGGGACGGTCGGATACAGGAGGCGGATGCATTGCAAAAGGAGATCAACCGCATCATTGCCGTGCTCTGCCGCGTAGGCGTGATGCAGGGCGAGAAGGAGGTCCTTACCCAAATGGGATTGGACTTCGGCGAGAGCCGCGCTCCCTTTGCGCCGCTGACCGCCGAGCAGAAAAAGATGATTGCTACCGAAATTTTACCGCTTTTGTAAAGGAGGACCGTTATGTCGATTCAAAAATTTGTCATCAGTCGCGACGATGCGATCTACGAGGCGTGGCCCGATCTGATTCTTACCGACGGCGGCAAGCTAATCTGTATTTTCACCGAATGTAAGCACCACGGCGACCGCTCTCTGTCCCGACTGATGATTACCGAAAGCCTCGACCGCGGACGCACTTGGTCGCAAAAAAAGCAATTTTCGAACGACGTCCCCGCCGGCTTTTATTACAACAACGCGCGTCTGTCCAAGCTTCGCGATGGCTCGCTCACGGTGGTTTGTGACCTCGTGGAAAAGGACGAAAAAAATCGTGCCACGGTTTATCTCTGGCGCGGCGACGCCGAGGGAACAAAATGGTCAGAGCCGATCAAAACACCTGCCGACGGCATCGTTCCCGATCGCCTTTTGGAGCTCCCCACAGGCAGATGGCTGTTGGCGTCACATTTTGCTTCCCCTGGCACGGGCAAGCTGACCGAATATCTGTGGTACTCCGACAATCAAGGAAAAACCTGGTCCGAGCGCATCACTCTTGCCTCTGACCCACGCTACAATCTTTGCGAGGCGTCGATCCTCCCTTGCAAAAACGGCACACTGGTGGCATTTCTGCGCGAGAACTCGGGGCTCGGCTACGACGGATTCAAGGCTATCTCATATGATGACGGCGAAACGTGGGAAGGCGTATATCCCCTGCCGGTTCCCGGAATACATCGTCCGACAAGCGGTCATCTTTCCGACGGTCGCATCATGATCACGCACCGTTTCTTGCAGGGTGGCAAATGGGGTTGGGGACAGGTCACGCAGAACGTATTCGCCACCATTTTTGATGAAGAAACTGCCCTTGCGAAAGAACGCGGCGCGCAACATGTACGCATCATGCCACTCGATTACGACCGCTCCCCCATCGCCGACCTCGGCTACACGGGCTGGGTTCAGTTCCCCGACGGCGAGATCTATGTCGCGAATTACATCGTCGACGATGCACCCAAGGCCCAAATTCGCGGATACAGCTTCTATCCTGACGATGTTCTGATCCAATAGCCAACATAAAATCGGAGCACACGAATCTCGTCCGTGTGCTCCTTCTTATTTTCAATCCATACTCTCAATCACCCACACGCCGCCGCGTCGAACCTCGATCAAGGCGCAATTGCCCTCGATCTCGTTCGATACCGCCCATTGATGCGTACGCCGTATCTCACCCTTTTGCAACGGGTATTTACACCCCTCCAGCGTGATCCCCTTGACTCGCTCGTCTGCGGCAATCAAGGAAAAATACCGATAGTGCTCCCGCGCCAATATCACGCCGCTGTTGCGAATGAACCGCGCGCGATTCTTTCCGCTTGTGATCACGCAAGGAATCCGTTTCTCCTTACGCTCCCACAGCTTCTCCGCAATCGCCAGAAGCGACAACGTGTGATCCAACCGCCCCTCAAGACCGCCAACAATCACGACCTCCTCCGCTCCCCGGGACAGTGCCAGAGACACCGCATATTGCGTGTCCGTCACCGCCTTTTCGGCAGGCAATCGCTGTAACTCCACTCCGTCAGGCACGTCCGGCTCGCCCAAGGTATCAAAATCCCCGACCATCACGTCGGGCTTGACCCCCATTCTCTGTGTAGTCAATACGCCCGCGTCCGCCGCAATGACAAGATCGCCTTTTCGCGGCTTTTCGATCACGTATTCATCGTAAACAATACCACCCGTGTAAATAAAAGCACGTTTTTCCATCATCGTCCCCTTCTTCAAAGCACGGGGAGAACGCCGAAACATCCTCCCCGTCACCGTCATTTCAATTCCTCAATCAACTCGTCAAGCGCGACTTCTTTTTCCTCGCGCGTGCCGAGATTCTTCAAGCGCACCACGCCGCGCGCGTACTCATCGCCGCCCATGATGACTGCATGCGAATATTCGCCCTTCACGGCATACTCCAGCTGCTTGCCGAACTTCTTCTGTCCGAGATATACGGACGATACCACGCCTGCATCGCGAAGCTTTTCCGCCAGCGACGTGTATGCCTCATACGGCACGTCGTCAAAGCGCGTGACCAGCACCTTCACCCCCGAACCAAATGCCTCGGGAATCAGTTTGTGTGTCACAAGGAAGTTCTCCAGGGTCACGTCACCCATGCCGTAACCGACACCCGAAATCTTCGCGTTCTTGACGAACAGATCAACCAGATTATCGTACCTGCCGCCGCCGAACATTGCGCGATTGTTTTCGGGTGCGTTGTCAAACACCTCGAAAACGGTGCCCGTATAGTAATCCAGACCGCGAATGATACCGAAATCAAAAATGCAATACTTGTCCAAGCCCATCTTCTCCAGTGCCGAGAACAGATCCCGTAGCTCCTGCGCACCGATCGATTCGGGGCAAAGCGCCGTCGCGTCGGACACGTTCAACGAATAGAGCGAATCGATCTTCGCAATCTGCTCCGCTGTCAGCCCCAACGCCGTCAGATCCTTTTCATAGCTCTCTCTCGTCACCTTATTTTTGCGGTCGATGACCTTGGATACCTGACGGCTTCCCTCGGTATCCTTGCCCGTGATTGCTGCGATGACGTCGTTGAAGAAGCGACGGTTGTTGATGCGCACCGTAAACATTGTCTCGTCCGCACCGTATGCGCGCAGAATGCGGATGGCACTGGTGATAACCTCGAGATCTGCTTCGTACGTGTTGCAGCCGAAAATATCCACATTGAGTTGCCAAAACTCGCGCAAGCGTCCTCTCTGCGTCGCCTCGTAGCGATACATATTCGGAATCGAAAACCACTTGAGCGGGAAGGTCAGGTCCCCGATCTTTGCCGCCACCATACGCGCCACGGTGGGCGTCATTTCGGGACGGATCGCCAGATGCCTATCCCCTCTGTCCATAAAATTATAAGTCTGCTTGTTTGCGATCTCCTCGCCGCTCTTCGCAGCATAAAGCTCCAGCGATTCCAGCATTGGACCGTTGTATTCGTCAAATGCGGCGTTCTCCAGCTCACGGCGGATCACACCGAAGAACCAGTTACGCAGGCGCATCTCCTGCGGATAAAAATCTCTTGTGCCCTTATAAGGCTGTACGGACAGCTTTTCGCTCATCTTGTTACCTCTTTTGAATAGTCTTTTTCATTACACTTTATTATATCAAATATTTTCTCTGATTGCAATAGGTTACGCCAAAAAAATGTGACTTTGCACCCACAAGTATTCTGCGGGCAAAACTTGACTTTTCTGGCACGGTATGCTATAATATAGATATAAACACTCTACTCTGCAGAAAAATTACCGTACCGAAAAGGAGTTCCATGAGTCACCTGCTGAAAACCGCCATCAACCGCACACGCGCACAATCCTTGCCGCCAATCGAGGAAATCGAAGCCTTCGGCGCCGACGGTGAGGAGATCATTTATCGGATGCTGTGCGAGCATTTCGATTGTGTCATCCGCAACGTCACAGTCCCCCATAAAAAGCTCTATCTCGAAAAGGATTTCATGGTCGTTTACCAAAACGTCCCGTTTGTCATCGAGGTCAAAAACTGGAAAGGTGAAATCGGTTGTGAGGGCGACAAATTTTACCAGAACAAGGAGAACGGTGTTCATAAAACACTCAAAAATCCTGTCGCCACAACACTCCAATTCATCGATCGGATGCAGACTTTTTACGGCATCAATCAAAGAATTTACGGTATGGTCGTATTTGCCGAGCCCGATTGCACGCTCAAGCTTCCCGCGGAAATGAAGGGCATCGCGCTGCTCGCCGTGCATAAAATGATCGCCTACATCAAAGGCTGTGCACGCGCCGAAAAATGCCCCTCCATCAGCTTCGACCCTGCACGCATTCTCCGCTGTACTCGCTTTTACAGCCGCGACAGCGAATTTTGTAAGGGTATTCTCGCCGATTGCTTCTTCGATTGTGACACCCCTGACGGTGCACTCGTACGGATCGATACCACCTGCCTGCGCTACCTATCAGTCGAGCCGCAGCCCTTGCTGTTGCGAGATAAGCTGCTCATCACCTATACCAACGGCGCCACCGGCATTTTTTACAACCGTGACACGGTTTTCACAGTCGGATGCTTGGATGGCTCGTATCGAAAGATAGCCCTCAACCGCATTCGCCATATTGTTTTTTAAGCCTTATGAACCGTATTGAAAGTTATATCCCCGAACACGACCTCTTTGACGGGAAGGACCATTCGGGATGTCGGATTTTTCACGATGATTGCGCAATGCTGAATGCATACGACAGCTTCCGCATTGTTTCCGAGAGAGGCTTTCAGGCGCCAATCGGAACACCGTTTTGTAGCGTCCTCCCCTTTTCCGAAACATCCATTTCCCGCTTGCAGAAATTCATTCGTTCCGACGATGAATGCCTGCTTTTATCGACGGAGAATGCCTCCGTCTTGTTCTTCTCCGCGCTTCTGCAAAGCACGGGGCTGTTGCTTGCCGTCCGCATTGCATATGACGAAAAGAATGTGCGAAAAGCGCTTGAACATGCAAGATATGATGCGTTTTCACCGATTTTTCGTCCGAACAATGATCAATCCGAAGGCGAGATTGCACTCACGGAACAGCTCACCGAAATCTTTTATTATACCGAGCGAATGCTGAAGCAACCGCACGGGGCCGGTCTTTGGACGCACCTTTATCTGATCGCAAATTTTGTGGGCTGCCGCCTGGAACACGTTTCGCTCCCCGCAAATCTTCCCGCGCTTTCAAACCGCGATTGGAAACGTCCGACCGCATTTTTGCTTTGCACGTTCATGCTCCTGCGTCATCACACAGGACGGAACGTGACAGTCGCAAAAGAACGGAATGTCGGAAAAGTACAAATCAATAACGTCTCCGAAGTAGCATATGATCCGACCGTCCCCGGCTTTTCTCTCCTGCTGCAGCACTTACCCCTGCAAACGGCAAAGTCGAAGCTACCGGAGGATGAGCGAGAGCTGTTCCATCCAAAAACCACTCCATTCAACCAATTGCTCGCCCTCCCCTGCTTTAAAAATATCATACAATCATCGGAGGACAAAACGCTCGTTTTCGAGTTCCCGTTCTATCAAAATACGCCTTTCGGCATATTGGGATCACAGCTCTCCATGCAAGGTCATGCTCTCGTATTCAAAATCCTGAATCTCTTGTATGAATGATGAAAATCAGGTGTCCGCAGCTCGTAAGCCAAGGACACCTGATTGTTTTTTATGGTGCTGTAAGCACAATCAATTGATCCAACAATCCGATAAAATCGGGCAAAAAATGACACACCAGTGCGGCACCGATCAGGGAGCCAAACACCGTCAACAGGACAGGAAGCCAGCCGGAACCCTTTCGCTCAAAGCGAAGCTCTGCACGATATTTCATATCCTCGGGAATATAAAATCGCGTTGTGATAAAATCCACCTGCGATCCCTTTCGGAGGAATTGAAAGCGTTCATTCGCAGGCGATGCCGCCTTGACGGTTGCACCCTGATTTGCCGCATCGAGAGGTGCTTCTGCCGCGATTTCATCGGCATTTTCATCATTCTCCTCAACCGGTGCTTCCTCGTCTGCCTTGAAAACAATTTTTCGCAAAGTCACCCCTCTCGCTAGTTCGCGACGAATTGTAGAATTTCGGAAATATCCCAATTCGTACAGTGTCATCGCCGTTCCCGAGGAAAGGCAACCGTTTTTCAGCAACGCTCTTACAAAGCTGCCCAGTCGCGTGCGTGTGTACGCGATGACGATTGCCGCAATGATAAAGCCAAATGCCAATGCCATAATCAGCGTTTGTGCTGTCTCGTTTGCGCGAGGACCAAAAGAAAAGCTCTCATACGCCCTAAATTCCACGCTGTAGTACTGTTCAAAGATATACGACAAAATGTCGCTGATGAATGAGTTTTGATACCAGTTGACGATCTGCTCCCAAAAAGTGCCAATACCATTCGCCAATACAGTGGCTTGTTTATCCATTATTTTCTCCTTATCGTTAATGTTCCGGAGAAGCAATCACTTTTTGATAACGTCCATACCAATATACTTACGCAAAACTTCGGGAATGGTTACACTGCCATCTGCATTCTGATTCTGCTCGACCAGTGCAGGAAAAATACGGCTGGTCGCCAGACCGGATCCATTGAGTGTGTGCAAAAATTCCGTCTTTCCATTCTCGCGCTTAACACGCATCATTCCGCGACGCGCCTGGTAATCTCGCGCATTGGAAACGGAGGAAACCTCCTTGTATCCGTTCATAGACGGAATGTTAATCTCGATATCATAGGTGCGCGCCATAGATGCGGAGCAATCCTCTGCCGCCAATTTCACTGTGCGAAAATGGAACCCAAGACCCTTGACCAGGTTCTCTGCGTTCGCAACCAGCTCCTCGAACGCTTCATCGCTCTTCTCGGGAAGCGTATACTGCACCATTTCCACCTTGTTGAACTGATGACCACGTACCATGCCGCGCTCGTCCGCACGGTAGGAGCCAGCTTCGCGGCGGAAGCAAGGTGTATAGCTGATATATTTTCTGGGAAGATCCGCCTCTGTCAGGATCTCATCGCGATGCAGGGAAACGAGTGCTGTTTCTGCGGTCGGCAGCATGAATCGGCGACGCTCGTCTTCGGAAGTCTCCAACCAGTAGACTTCATCCTGGAATTTCGGGAATTGACCCGCCGTCAAGCCACACTCATAGCCAAGCATGTGCGGAACAAGCATCAGCTCATAACCGTTTCCGGTATGAAAATCAATGAAATAGTTGAGCAATGCCCACTCCAATCGTGCACCGATTCCCGAATAGATCCAAAAGCCGTTACCGGAAAGCTTGGTGCCCCTCTTATAGTCAATCAATCCAAGATCTGTGCAAAGATCAACGTGATTCTTTGCCTCAAAATCAAACTTTCTCGGCTCGTTGTGATAACGAAGCGGCTCGTTGTTCTCTTTTCCGCCTGCTTTCAGGTCAAAATCGGGCAAATTGGGGAGTCCGAGCATGAAAGAAGTCAGCTGCGTCTCGATTTCCTTCAGCTTTTCGTCATCAGCCTTGATCTTTGCTCCCAGCTCTTTCATCTCCGCAAAAATCGCGGCAGTATCCTTTCCCTCCTTTTTATATTGAGGGATCAGCTTGTTCGTTTTATTTTGCTCCGCCTTCAACTGCTCCACCTCGCCAATCACAGCGCGGCGCTCCGCATCCAATTTGAGGATCATCTCAATCTCTTCTTTTGCGTCCTTGCCTTTTTTTGCAAGGCGGGCGATGACTTCCTCAGGTTTTTCCTTAATATATTTGATGTCTAACATAATTTTCTCCTGTTTATGGTATTTAATCGTTCATATCGAAGAATTTTTCTCCGCATATTGCCTTGAGCAACGTCTCCAGATCCTCATCGTCACTATAAGCAAGCTCAACCACCTTCTTTTTGCCGGTTTTCAGAATCTTCACACGTCTGCCGAGCACAGTTACCGCCCTGTGCTCCAGATCGCGCATATACGCCTTTCTTTGTGTCAGCGCGGTCTGCTCGGTATCATCCAGCTCATCCGGCTCATAGTTCATTAGGCGCACTGTACGCTCCACATCACGCACAGAAAGACCCTTTTCAATGATTTTTTGCGCCAGAGACACCATTTGTTCCTCTTTATTCAGACCCAAAAGCGCCCTGGCATGCCCTGCAGCTAGATCACCTGCGCGCAAAAACTCCAGAACCGCGTCCGGAAGCTCCAAAAGGCGAAGATTATTCGTGATTGCAGTGCGGCTCTTGCCGACCTGCTTCGCAACCTGCTCCTGTGTCAAGCCAAAGCGCTCAATCAGCGCATCATACGCCAGCGCTTCTTCTACGGGATTCAAATCTTCACGCTGGACATTTTCAATCACTGCAATTTGTGCAGCCTTCAAATCATCTCCATCAAGAATAACCGCAGGGATTTCGTTGAGTCCCGCCATTTTAGCGGCTCTCCAGCGGCGTTCTCCTGCTATAATCTCATACGTTCCTGCCAAAAGTGCATTTTCCCGAACGATAATCGGCTGCAATACACCGAATTGCGCTATCGAATCCGCCAATTGCTCCAAAGATTCGTGTTCAAAGGTCTTTCGCGGCTGATCACTGCGCGGTTCAACCTCCGAAATGCGCAAATTTGTCGCCGCAGTTGTCTTGTCGCTCGCAAGGATATTATCATCCAGAAGCGAATAGAAATCTCGTCCCAAACCACTTCTTGATTTCGCCATTTCTACCTCCTCATATGCGTTCCGCAAGTTCTTTTGCAATATTCATGTACTCATTAGAACCCTTGGAGCGTTTATCATGGTAATATACCGGCGAACCAAAGCTGGGAGCCTCGGAAAGCTTGACGTTTCTCGAAACAGTTGTCTCAAACAGTTTGTCAGAATAGTGCTTCCGCAACTCATTGATCACCTGCATCGAGAGAATTAAACGATTGTTATACATTGTAATGAGAATTCCCGCGACATTCAGCTCCTTATTATAGTGCGTTTTGATGCGGCTGATCGTAAACATCAGCTGCGAAAGCCCTTCCAAAGCAAAAAATTCGCATTGCATGGGAATCACAACACCGTCACTCGCGGTCATCGCGTTCACAGTAAGCATACCAAGTGATGGAGGACAGTCAATAATCACATAATCATAGGCATCCCGAACCGCCTCCAACTTCTTTTTCATTACGTATTCACCATTTTCCACATCGGCAAGTTCGTATTCAGCGCGAGCCAATGTCGTATTAGTCGGAATCACAGACAAATTATCAAAGTGTGTTTTAATTGTCACATCGTCGACCGTAGCATCTGTCGTAAGCAAATCAAAAACCGTTACTTTCAACGCTTTTTTCACAACGCCAACGCCACTTGTAGCATTTCCCTGCGGGTCCAAATCAATCAACAACACTTTATACCCAAGAACTCCCAGAGAAGCAGCAATGTTGACTGCCGAGGTTGTTTTTCCAACGCCACCCTTTTGATTGGCAAACGAAATAATTTTACCCATATTTTCACATCCTTTCTTGTTTTGACCATCTCGTCATTCTTCCCATTTATTATACCACATTTTTAATTCAATTTCAACCATTATTATCATATTTTTGTGTAATTTTAAAATGTTTCACGTGAAACATTTTAAAATTACAAACCCCGACAGCAATCCATAATATGAAGGATGCAGCCGGGGTATTTTTTGTATGTTTCACGTGAAACATTTCAAAGAGGCGATTTTATAATCGCGGCATATGCACGCGGATACTGCTTTCCACATTCTTTCTCTTTGAATATCTCGACAACTCCGCGCGTCTCTGCAGAATTATCCGAGAACAGCTGCCATGTTCGGATAGTCGGCTCGCTTCCTCCAAGAAGCCCGATTGCTTTTCCATGAAGCAGCTCATCAACCTCGTCTTCGATCTTCGCTCCTTTCATGGCGAGCATTTTTCCACCTATTTTCAGATACGGCAAGCAAAGCTCGCACAAAACGCTCAAATTTGCAACTGCACGGCTGGTAACTACGTCAAAAAAACCGAGTTCTTTCATCACCGAACGATCCTCTGCGCGTCCGGAAATCGCCGTAAGATTGTTCAAAGACAGAATATTTGTACTTTCCTTCACGAAAGCAATTTTCTTTGCCGTACTATCCAATGAAACGATCGTCAGATCAGGACGAAAAATCGCCAAAGGAATTGATGGAAAACCGGGACCGCAACCGATATCAAGAACGCGTGCATTCGTTGGAATAGCATCCGCAATTAAAAGTGAGTCAACATAATGCTTTGTAATGACAGAAGGAACATCCCGAATCGCCGTCAAGTTTGTAATTTGATTCACAGCAAGCAAGTGTTCTGTAAAGCAAGCAAACATCCGCGCCAATGCCGTATCTGGCGCAGGCAACCCGTTTTTTTCAAAGGAAGTGCTTAATAATTGTGAAAAATCCATGATTTCACCTCATTTCAAGCCTAAATATATCAAAAGCACGGTGATATCAGCAGGATTAACACCACTGATGCGCGAAGCCTGTCCGATAGTGAGGGGACGCACAGCCGAAAGCTTTTGCGCTGCCTCCAAGCGCAAGCCGCGGACATTTTTATAGTCAACATCCGCCGGCAAAGCTCTTTCCTCAAGTTTTTTTCTGTGTTGAACCTCGGAAAGCTGGCGGTTGGCATAACCTGCATATTTGATATCAGCTTCGACCGTCAGAATACTCGCCCGACTTAATTTCGGGCGCTCTGGGTCAATTCTTGAAAGGATTTCATATGTTATCAATGGACGACGCAGAAGCTCCGCCAGAGATGCTCCTGATTTCAATGGTGCTTCGCCAGCCTCTGCCAAGACGGGATTCGCTGCCACCGGAGAAACGAAAGTGGCTTCCAATCTTTCTTTTTCTCGCTCCTGTGCTGTTTTTTTATTCAAATACGCCTGATATCGTTCCTCGCTCACCAATCCTGCCTCGTATCCGATCTCTGTCAAGCGCAAATCAGCGTTATCCTGACGAAGCAAAAGGCGGTATTCCGAGCGTGACGTCATCATTCGGTAAGGCTCATTCGTCCCCTTGGTGACGAGATCGTCGATTAACGTGCCGATATAGCTTCCCGAACGCGGCAATATAATAGAAGGAAGAGATTTTACCTTACGAGCCGCGTTGATACCTGCCAGTAATCCTTGTGCCGCCGCCTCCTCGTATCCCGAGGTTCCGTTAAACTGACCTGCGCCAAAAAGCCCCTTCACGTGCTTAAATTCCAGTGTCGCATCCATTTGTAACGGATCTGCACAGTTATACTCGATCGCATATGCGTAACGCATAATTTCTGCACGCGAAAAGCCCTTTAAACTTCGCAGCATTGCAATCTGCACATCGGTCGGAAGGGAAGTGGAAAAACCCTGCAGATAAATTTCCGACGTGTCTGCTCCCATCGGTTCTATAAAAAGCTGATGGCGCTCCTTTTCGGCAAATCGAACCAACTTATCCTCAATGGAAGGGCAATAACGCGGGCCTGTTCCGTGAATTTTCCCGGAATACATTGCACTTCTGGCGATATTTTCGCGGATTATGCGGTGCGTTTCGGCGTTCGTGTAGACGATATGGCAGGGAATCTGCACAAGATTTTCAAAAAAGGTTTCCCCGTGGCAGGCGGAATACGGTTGAATCGGCATCTCACCGGGTTGCTCCTCGAGGAGCGAGAAATCAATGCTTTCCCGTTTGATACGTGCAGGAGTCCCCGTTTTAAAGCGAAGCAGACGGACGCCGGCCTCCTCCAAGGATGAAGCTAATCCTTTAGAAGGCAGGAATCCATCCGGTCCCGCCTCATAGCTGACATCGCCGACGAAAATTTCACTCTCGAGATATGTTCCGGTTGCAATAATAACGCATTCACACTCCCATATCTCCCCGAGCCGTGTTGTTACCGATGAGACATATTTTGTTCCATAATCCCTGTCATTCTCACATTTTATGCTATTACGAAAGACATTTATTGCTGTTATTTCAGCCTGAATCAAACGTAGATTGGGTGTTGCCTCAAGCGTTCTCTTCATGATGGACTGATATTTTTTGCGATCTGCCTGAATGCGCTTGCTTTGTACCGCAACGCCCTTTCCTCGATTGAGCGTACGAGATTGTAAGGTTACAAGATCCGCAGCGCGTCCCATCTCACCACCGAGCGCGTCGATCTCATATACAAGATGTCCCTTCGCTGTTCCGCCGATGGAGGGATTGCAGGGAAGGTTTGCGATGGACTCAAAGGACATAGTAAACAGAACCGTATCCACCCCCATCCTAGCAGATGCCAACGCCGCCTCGATTCCGGCATGTCCCGCGCCGACCACTGCTATTTTGCAGGTGTGTGTGTTACGGTTATCTAATGATTCGGTCATAAGGATGATACCTCTGTGTTTTACAATTTGTAAACGGTCATATCTTGCGATATTTTATTCAACGCGCGAGAGATATTCCTCCTGCTCGGCAGTGAGAATATCAATGGAAACATTCATAGAACGAAGCTTAATATCGGCGACCTCACGGTCAATTTCTGCAGGCACTGCATAAACACGCTTGTCCAGCAACGCGCCGTTTGCGGCAAGGTATGCAAGACTCTTTGCCTGTATACCGAAGGACATATCCATAATCTCCGCAGGGTGGCCGTTTCCCGCCGCAAGATTGACCAAACGCCCCTCTGCAAGCAGGTTCAGAATTCTACCGTCCGCCATGCGGTAACCGCGGATATTCGGCTTGCGCTCCCAGCTTTCAGTGGAAAGTGCCTCTAGATCGTGCTTATTGATCTCCACGTCAAAGTGTCCGCTATTGGAAAGAAGAACACCGTCCTTCATCACCTCAAAATGGCGCTTCACAAGCACGTCCGCGCAACCCGTGAGGGTAACGAACAGATCTCCGATTCTTGCCGCTTCATCCATCGGAAGCACTGTAAATCCATCCATCACCGCCTCAATTGCCTTGATGGGATCCACCTCGGTGACAACAACCACAGCGCCCATTCCTTTGGCGCGCATGGCAAGCCCCTTGCCGCACCAGCCATAGCCGGCGACAACAACCGTTTTTCCGGCAATAATCAGGTTCGTGCTGTTCATAATTCCGTCAAGTGTGGACTGTCCCGTACCGTATCTGTTATCAAACAGATGCTTGCAATCGGCATCATTGACATCGATCATCGTATAATCCAAGAGACCCGCTTTTTCCCGCGCGAGCAGGCGATGGATACCTGTCGTGGTTTCCTCACAGCCGCCGATGAGATTCCTACCAAGCGCACGGCATTCCCCGTGGAGAAGAGAAATCAGATCTCCGCCATCGTCGATGATAAGATCCGGAACACAGGAAAGCGTAGCGATTAGGTGCTCGCGATATTCCGCATCGCTGACGCCGTGGCGCGCGTGCACCTCAAAACCCTCGGCAACCAACGCTGCCGCAACATCATCCTGCGTTGAGAGGGGATTACATCCCGTCACCCAAACCTCGGCGCCACCGGCACGCAGGATTTTGGCAAGATACGCCGTCTTCGCCTCCAAATGAATCGACATCGCGATCCTCTTTCCCGCGAAGGGCTTCGTATGTTCGAACTCCGCCTTGATAGAGTTCAGGATCGGCATATAGGATGCCACCCAGGCAATTTTATCCGCGCCCGACGGAGCGAGCGCAATATCCTTGATCTGACTCATTGAATCAACCTCCGTATTAGACAATAGTTGCTTTTTTATGATATTTTTGCAGGACATGTACGACATACATTAAAAACCGGAGTAAAAATCGATTTCGAAGTCCCCGTCAATTGCGGAACAACCGCAGATCTCGGAGCAACCATCGATGACAGAGCCGCCGTTATCCGGATCTGTACATCCGAAATCCAGATCCGCACTCCCATCCGAATCACAGTACTCCGTATCGCCGTACGCCTCCGATGCTGCAAGAGGATTCGGTACGTACCCGCCCGACTGTTTGCCCGATTGGCGCATCTTTCGGTATTCGGTGGGAGAGACCCCCATCTGCTTGATAAACGCCCGATTGAAGGTACGCGGCGTATTGAAGCCCACGCGCGAGCCGATTTCGGTGATGCTGTAATCGGAATTTGATAAATAACGGCATGCTTCAGATACGCGCAAGGAGTTGACGTAATCGTTAAAATGCAATCCCAGCTTTCCGCTGAGAAGGTGCGAAATATAAAACTTATTCAAATGCAATTTTTCCTCCAGCAGGGAAAGGGAAAGATTTTCCGCGTAATTACGACTGCAGAAGGAAACGATGGCACGCAAAGATTCCGAATCACCGACCGGTAGTTTGACAATGGTCATGCGCGGAAGCAGTTCGGCGCAAAGTGCCAACAGATACCCGCGACGAAGCTCCGAGATGTGCGGATAATCCTCACGGTCGTAGGTTCCGAACAGCGAATCGATCAGAGTACGCACACGCGGATCGTTTGCCGCACCGCGGATCACTGGAGATTGCGGAAGACCCATGGTAAAGGTCTCCATCATCTCGGGAATCAAATCGGGCTTGAAAATAAAGCCCACGTGTCGCTCGAACGGATCCCCCTCATAATAATGGATTTGATTCGGGAACGAGAGAAAAATATCTCCCGCGTGTATTTCACAGCGTACGGAATCGGCGTATGCCACAACACTACCCTCCAGCAGGCAAATCATCTCCAGCTCATGGTGCAGGTGTGGCAGGCATTGAATGTTTGCCACACCCTGCAAAAAGGAGACGTCCTGCGAGAAACGGTGCTCATATCTAACGTTTAGAGACATACTCAACCTCTCTTTCTTCCAATGACGCGAGCGCGGCGATACAGGATCAAAATCAAAAGGAAACCAATCAGAACACCCGCCACGGTCAGGACGATCGGAAGGATCATATTCGAGCTCTCTTGCGGGTAATTCGCGTATATGCCCTTCAAAAACAAAACAAAAGTTTCATCCGTATCACTGCCCGGCTCACACAGAACCGTAAGCGCACACGGCTGTGAAAGATCCGCGTTTGCCACAAATTCGGAAATATCAAAGGTTACAGTCTGCCATTTTCTTCCGTCAAAGCTTCCGACCGATTCGTAGGACACCGTCGATCCCTGCGTATCGCATCCCACCAGCCGCAGGGTAATCGAGCAACGCTCTGCCCGATTGTACTGTGCCAGAAGCTGAAGGCTCAATGCCGACGCCCCGTCCAGCTCCGAGCTGTTCGCCATCAGCTTGCGAACTCCCGTTTCTCCTTGTGCCGCATGCAGCCATGTATAGAGCACCGGCGTTCCCCAAGCGGCAGACGGACGGCTCTCGGGCTCTGCCGCTCCGCCGACAGCGGAAAAGCCGAGGGTGCTTCCGCCGGTAAAATCAAAGAGTGGCTCCTGTTCTCCCGCACCGAAGCCCGCGCTTGCGTATCCGCTCACCTTCGTGCGGGAGGGCTTAAGGGCCTTGATCGTTTCCCATGCCTCAAGAGAAGTGCTTTGGCAAAGATATATCTGTGCGGCATCCAATCCAAGATCGAGCCGGCGGAACATCTCCGCGGAGGTGCGTTTCTCGTCCATTTCGTTGAGCAAGCCGTTGCTGCCTCTTTGCGTACCGTAATAGACCAGACCTGTGCCCGCCTCGATCGCCTTTGCATATGCGTACGCAAGGGAAACCGCCTGCTTGTCCCCGTCAGAGGCATCAAAGCGCAGGTCGCACAAAGCAAAATAAATCGGATGACTGTCGTACGATTGCAAGGTTTCGTATAAAGAGGAAAGTGCCTGCACGTCCAGTGTGTCGTTTGTCGATGTCTCCCAAGGAAGCACATTGGATACCGCGGGAATCACCGCCGCGCCCCAGGGAATTTCACCGTCTTCGGCAATCTTCTTACTCACATTCAAAAAGAAAGCCTCCGCTCCGCTGACCGTCGTCTCCTTGCAAACAACATATACACGTCCGTTTTTCACATTGGAGACCAGTGCAACACTCGCAAGTCGGGCAAGTTCGCCCGCATTTTTTGCGCCGTCCGCTTCCACAAATAACGCAGTAACGGTTCCAAGCGCTCCGCCTGCGTACCGCGCCGTCAAAAAGTCCAGCAATGAAAGTGACTTTTCTTTCGTCAGCGTCGAATCGAAAATCAAACGGAGAGAAACCTGCATTCCCGCATCGCTCGCCTCCTTGACACGGCGATCCAACAAGTTAATTGCAGAGGATGAGAGTGTATATTCCGTTCCGTCAAAGCGATAGGAACTCCCACTGCCGCCGCAAAGCTCGGCAAGTACAACGTCCAGCATCGCATGTGTAACCCCCATTGATACTGCAGACTCCACATCCGAAACGAGCAAGCCCTTGGGCGAATATTTGCCTTGAAATGCTGAGGTACAGGACGCCAGCTTTTCGGGATTATCGATCTTACGGGAAGAATCCAGCAAGAGACTTCCGTTTTCATAGCACACAGCAAACGAGGAATACAAGCGCGTATGTTCACCGTCCCGCAACGGAAATTCGAAGATCATCTCCGTTCCGATCGGTGCATCCTTCAGTGCAACCTTTCCGTGGAGCGCAGTCAGATCCTCACCCGGCAAGAGCTCGTAAATATATGCCTTTTCGTTCGCATGCGCCTCGGCGTCCGCCATATTCAGGCTGACGACTGCACGCACTGTCTCATTTTTTTCGATCGTCAGGCTTGAAAAACCCGTGACCGCGAACGGATCGTTTTTTTCGGCACAGGCAGGCAACAGAATCGCAAGTGAAGCAATGCACAGAAGCAATGCCCCGATTTTCGACATCAATTTCATCTCTCTCTTCCTTCACTTCAAAAATAGTCATATCAAAAGTGATTTACCGAACCCGTTCAGCAAATCACGCGCTTCACACGTGCGGATACCAGACACAGCGTCTCGTAATCGATGCTCCCAACTCTTTGCGCCAGCATCCCGGCAGGCGAGTCTGCATCGCCGAACAGTGTGACCATATCACCCACCTCGGCATCGGTATCGGTAATATCAATCATGCATTGATCCATGCAGATTCTGCCGACGATCGGAGCACAAAACGACCCCGTCTTTGTATGAACCGTCACCTCTGCTCCGCTGTACGCGCGTAAAAATCCGTCGGCGTATCCGATCGGAAGAACGGCGATTTTGCGCTCTGTATCCGATGAAAATTCACCGCCGTAGCCAACGCATTCTCCGGGGAGCAGGGGATAGGTGTGAACAATGCTTGCCCGCAGACGCATCACAGGCGTAAGGAAAAGTCCGTTTTGCAGAGCGGGCTGTGCCCCATAGAGTAAAATTCCGATGCGCACTCCGTCCAACAGCGGTGCTCTTCCCGCTATGAATGCTGCGCTGTTGCTCACGTGGTGGAACGGAATCCGCATTCCGCTCGCCTCCAGGCGAGCACGCAATTCCAAATAGCGTCCAACCTGCAAGCCCGTAAAATCCGCGCCGATCGCATCCGCCTCGTCTGCGCGCGCAAAATGCGTATACATGCCAGCAATCTCAAGTCCGCGCCGCTTACCCGCACAAAGGATTGCATTCGCCGATATCGCAATTTCCTCCTCGGTATGTGCAGGAAAACCAATGCGGCACATTCCCGTATCAACCGCAATGTGAACGCAAAGTCTCACGCCCGCCTCCTCGGCGCTTTGTGCAAGCTTTTCCGCATAGCATGGTGAAAAGATTGTTTGGATCAGCCGATGACGTGAGAGCGTTGCAGCCATTGCGGGCTCGGTGCATCCCAGAATCAGCACCTCAGTGTCTCCCCCCACCTCGTCGCAAATCTGCCTGACGGCAATCGCTTCCTCTATGCAGGAAACGGCAAAAAAGTCGCACCCCTCAAGAAGAAGCGCGCGAACGCATGCCGGGGCGCCGTGACCGTAGGCATCCGCCTTGACGACCGCGATCATACGGGCAGACGCGCTGTGCGAGCGGAGCGTATGATGCAGGAGCCGATAATTGGCGCGCAGTGCGCCAAGGTCGATCTCCGCCCACTTTTGCAGGGACGGTAGGTCAGCCAAAGAGGAATACAGACGATAATCCTGCAGCTTCAAAGCAGTTACCTCCTTTTTGCATTGAGTAGATCAACTTTATTATAACATAATCGGACAAATATTGCAATCCTCATTTTACATGAATCGCTCGTTTTTTTCATATAAATAGTGTAAAAACTGCCGAAACCAACCGTTGCAGCAGAGATATCAGGAGGAAAATTGGAATGAAAGGTCGTTATTTTTTGCTATGGCTGACACTGTCAGCTCTTATACTGCTCTCGGGGTGCAGTCGCATCACACAGGGCAATGACGTTTATTTTGCCTATCGGAGTACCCCCTTTCGGGCAGAGATCCGCGGAAGCCTGGACGGAATCGCGTTTTCCGCGGAGATCGGAAGGGAAACCGCCGATGCGCCCCTTTACATCCGTTATCTGTCCCCTCAAGCAATGCAGGGAATCCTGTTGTATCGGAACGGTGACGGAAAGCTATTCGTTGAAATGGATTCGCTTTCTTATCCGCTTGACGACAGCATGGCAGACGGATGGCTTCGCCCGCTGAAGCTTCTCTTCGAGGGCACCGAAATTCTAAACGTCCAAAAAGAGAACGGATCGATACGGCTAAATCTCCCGCAGGGAGAATTACGGCTGATGCAAGAAGGATATCCGCTGGCACTCGCAGGCGACGGCATTACGCTCGAAACCGTTTGGTGGGAACGTGCGGCGAAGTAAAAGCGTGCCGTTTTGCCGTTTTTTGTCACAATATCCAAATTCGACAAGCCGCTTTTATAAAAAATATGCAACACATTTGTATCTTTGTTCAAAATACACATTGACAAGCACTTATTTTTGTGATAAAATAATAACAATATTTTTTGTTTTTGTCTCATTCGCACAAAACAGAGAACACTTTATTGTGCATTTAATCCTATTGCAAAATAGACAAAACAATCAAAAAACCGGCAAATAAGGAGATTTTTCACAAGCATGACGCCCGCAAGGAGCTTTTCTGTTGTATTTCACTGTGATTTTGCTGATTTTTTGTAAAAAATGACGAAAATAACATTGTACCACTTGAATATCTTATCATATATTGTTATAATTAATATAGTATATTTTTATTATGCAGGGTAGATACTATTCGTACAGCAGAAAGGACGTGAGCAAAAATGAGCGGGAAAACAAATCAAACGCATGGCGAACACAACGATATCGCCCCCTATTTGTTTCATCAAGGCACAAATTACCGCGCATATGACTATCTCGGTGTCCACCGTGAGGGCGACCGTATTGTCTTCCGCGTATGGGCGCCAAACGCGTGGGCGGTTTCCGTGTGCGGTGATTTTAACGGCTGGAGACCCGACATTCACCCAATGGTACGCGCAACCGACGCCGGGATTTGGGAGCTTTCGCTTCCGTCCGCCGCCGTTTCAGAAGGACAAAATTACAAATATCACATCCGCAACGGAACAAAGGAAGTACTGAAGGCAGACCCCTACGGGGTGAGCATGCAGATACCGCCCGAAACCGCGTCGGTGATTCATGAGCTCGCGGACTACGCATGGCGTGACGGCGGTTGGATGAAATACCGAAAGGGGAAATTCGACCGTGCCCACATATGCGCACAGCCGATCAATATCTATGAGATCCACCCCGGTTCGTGGAAAAAGCACGAGGACGGAAGCTATTACAGCTATACGGAGCTGGCAGACGAGCTCGCCGTTTACGTCAAGCAGATGGGATACACACACGTCGAGCTGATGCCCGTAAGCGAGCACCCATTTGACGGCTCGTGGGGCTATCAGGTATGCGGCTATTTCGCGCCCACGGCACGATACGGTACGCCCGAAGGACTCATGCAATTTGTCGATCATATGCATGAGGCGGGTATTGGTGTCATCCTGGACTGGGTTCCCGCACATTTTCCAAAGGACGCACACGGACTTTATGAGTTTGACGGTCAGCCCTTGTACGAATATCAGGGCTGGGACCGCATCGAGCACGAGGGCTGGGGAACCAGACGCTTCGATGTGGGGCGCGAGGAAGTGCAGAGCTTTCTAATCTCCAACGCCGTCTACTGGCTGGAAAAATATCACATTGACGGCTTGCGGGTGGATGCTGTGGCGTCGATGCTGTATCTCGATTACGACAAGCGTCCCGGAGAGTGGGTACCGAATGTCAACGGTGACAACAAATGTCTAGAGGCGATCTCCTTTTTCCAAAAGCTCAATTCCTTTTTGGCAAGTGCTTACCCGGACGTGATGACCATCGCAGAAGAATCAACGGCGTGGTCGAACATCACGGGCTTTGACAACGGCGGACTCGGCTTTTCTCTCAAATGGAACATGGGATGGATGAACGATTCCCTGTCATACGCCGAGGAGGATCCGCTATGGAGAAAATATCACCACAACCGCCTCAATTTCTCGATCACCTACTCCTTCAGCGAAAAATTTGTGCTTCCGATCTCACACGACGAGGTCGTGCACGGTAAAAAATCACTGCTGAACCGAATGCCGGGCGAATATGAGAAAAAATTTGCGGGGACGCGGGCATTCATGACGTATATGATGACGCACCCCGGAAAGAAACTACTGTTTATGGGGAGCGAAATCGGCATGTTCCGCGAGTGGGACTATGAGGATCAGATCGAATGGTTCCTTCTCGACTATGATATGCACGCCAAGCTCCAGTTGTTCAATGCAGAGTTGAACCGCTTCTATCTGGAAAATCCCGCGCTTTGGGACAGAGATGACAATTGGGATAGCTTCCGCTGGATCGATGCCGATAACGCTGACCAGAGCATTTATTCCTACCGTCGCATCGATCGGAAGGGAAGGGAGCTCGTGATCCTTGTCAACTTCCTGCCAGTCAAACGGGAGGACTTTCTGTTAGCAGTTCCCGAAGCGGGTATTTATGAGGAGGTTTTCAACACCGATGACGCGCGCTACGGCGGTGATGGAAACCTCAACCCGGGCAAGCGCAAAACCGTTCCCTGCATGTTGCGGGGATACACGAATGCGGTATCGATCATTGTACCTCCGATGGGAGCAGTGATCCTGCGGTGTGTCAGACGCGCACCAAAGGCGAAGCGCTGATGCCGTTTACCGTTTACGTTTATTTATCTTATTCCTTATTTCAATAACTATATACAGGAGGAATCAAAACGCTATGTTCAAGAAAAAAGAATGCGTTGCCATGCTTTTGGCAGGCGGTCAGGGAAGCCGTCTTTACGCATTGACTCAAAAAACCGCGAAACCCTCTGTCTCCTACGGCGGAAAATACCGCATCATTGATTTTCCGCTTTCCAACTGCATCAACTCCGGCGTTGACACCGTCGGCGTGCTGACGCAGTACCGCCCCTTGCTTCTCAACGAATATATCGGAAACGGTCTGCCGTGGGATCTTGACCGCACCTACGGCGGTGTACAGATTCTCGCTCCCTATCAGGGACAGAGCGGTGCCGACTGGTACAAGGGAACCGCAAATGCAATCTGGCAGAATATGGAGTTCATCAACCGCTACGATGCAAAATACGTGCTGATCCTTTCGGGCGATCACATCTATAAAATGGACTATGCCAAAATGCTGGACTATCATAAGCAGACCGAGGCAGACTGCACGATCGCGGTCATCGACGTACCGATCGAGGAGGCAAGCCGCTTCGGTATCATGAGCACAAACGACGACGGAAGCATCTACAAGTTCAGCGAAAAACCGAAGAATCCTGACAGCACCAAGGCATCGATGGGTATCTATATCTTTACAAAGGACAAACTGCAGAAGTATCTGGAGGAGGACAGCCTCAATCCCGCATCATCCAACGATTTCGGAAAGAATATCATCCCCAACATGCTGGCGGCGGGTGAGCGGATGATGGCGTACTCCTTTGAGGGATACTGGAAGGACGTCGGTACCATTCAGTCTCTCTGGGAGGCAAATATGGATCTGCTCGGCGCCAATCCCGAGTTGTCTCTATCCGAGGAGAGCTGGCGCATTTACAGCCGACACACGGCACAGCCGCCGCAGTACATCAGCGGAGATGCGGTCGTGGAAAACGCATCGATCACCGCGGGCTGTGAGATTTATGGAACGGTAAAGAACAGCGTACTGGGGGCGGGAGTGTATGTCGGTAAGGGAGCTGTGGTCGAGGACAGCGTGCTGATGAACGGAGTCTCGATCGGTGACAACGCCACTGTAAAATACGCGATTCTTGACGAAAACGTCTCAATCGGTAAAAAGGCAACCGTGGGTGAGAGCCGCGCCTGTGCCGACGGAATTGCCGTTGTGGGTGCGGGAATCTCGATTTCCGACGGACAGAAGATCAACGCAGGCGCGATGATTTCAGAAATATAAAGGGAGGGCAACGAAATGACTGCAGCAGGATTGATTTTTTCCAATATCCATGACCAAGGCATCCCCGAAATGACACGGAGGCGCACGATGGCAAGCATTCCCTTCGGATGCCGCTACCGTCTGATCGACTTTGCACTTTCCAATATGGTCAACTCCGACATCTCCACCGTCGGCGTGATCACCCATTATAATTACCAATCCCTGATGGATCACATCGGGAACGGAAAAGACTGGGATCTGGCTCGCCGCTCGGGCGGTATCAAGATCCTGCCCCCGTATGTGACTGCATATGAAAACAGCGCCGCGGGAAAGTTGTATGAAAACAGACTTGAGGCGCTGATGGGCTCTGTAAACTTCATCAACCGTTGCGGCGCCGACTACATTGTGCTCAGCGACTGCGACGTAATCATGAATATCGATATCGGTGCCGTGATTGACGAGCATATCCGCTCGGGTGCATACATCACGCTCGTCGCCAAGAAAACAGAGGTCAAAAATTCGGTCTTCGACCAAAGTGCCGGAGTTCTGACGCTGGATGACGCCGGACGTGTCACCGAGGTCGCATATGCACTCCCCAAGAGGGGCTCCTGTTACGTCAACACCAATCTTATGGTGGTCAGCCGTGCGGATCTTCAGAATATCATTTCCGATTCAATCGCTCACGGTTACAAGAGTTTCTCGCGTGATATCATCGCAAAGCAACTGAAAAAGAAACCGATCCACGCATACGTTTTTGACGGCTTCTGCGCCTGCATCTCCTCGTTGGAAAACTATTTCAGCACCTCGATGATGCTCCTGCAGGACAACGTGCGCCGCGATCTGTTCGCGTCTCCCGACCGAAAGATCTTTACCAAAATCCGCAACAGTGCGCCTACAAAATATTCGCACGAGGCAAATATCAAAAACAGCATGATCGCCGACGGTTGCATCATTGAGGGAACAGTGGAGAACTCCATCATCTTCCGCGGCGTACACATCGGTAAGGGTACCGTGGTGAAAAACAGCATTCTGCTACAGGACACCTACGTCGGCTCCGGCGTCACTCTCAACTGTGTGATTACTGATAAAAACGTGGTGATCAAGGACGAAAGAATGCTCTCGGGCTATGAAACCATGCCGTTCTTCATCGGCAAGGGCATTATGGTCTAATAAAAGAAAGGATTTTGATCCCTTATGAAAAAGATTTTATACGTAGGTGCCGAGGTCATGCCCTTCGCCGCGACCGGCGGCTTGGGTGATGTAATGGGCTCACTTCCCGCATCCATTGCCGCTACGGGCGAGGCTGACGTACGCGTGGTGCTTCCGCTTTATGCGGCAGTATCTGATGTGTGGCGCTCACAAATGAAGCAGGAGGACGTGTTCTACGTGGATCTTGCCTGGCGCCAGCAGTATTGTGGCGTTTACAGCCTGCAAAAGGACGGCGTCACCTACTATTTTATCGACAACGAATACTATTTCAAGCGTCCCGCACTGTACGGCTTCTTCGATGACGGTGAGCGTTATGCATATTTCTGCATGGCGGTCATGGAGCTGATGGCACATCTGAATTTCTATCCCGATATCCTGCACGCGCACGACTGGCAGTCGGCGCTGTCGGTGGTATATCTCAACTGCATCTACCGCAACCGTCCCGGTTACGGCGGAATCCGAACCGCGTTCACCATCCACAACATCGAATATCAGGGAATTTACGATTTCGCGATCCTCGGTGATGTGTTCGCACTCGGCGAAAACGAACACTCCCTGATGGATCACAGCGGTTGCATCAATTTGATGAAGGCGGCAATCGAATGCGCCGACCGAGTGACAACGGTCAGCCCGCGCTATGCCGAGGAAATCCGTACCGCAGAGTATGCGCACGGTCTGGAGCATTGCCTGAACCGCAACGTGCACAAGCTGTGCGGCATTCTCAACGGAATCGATTACAGTTATTACAATCCGGAGACCGATCCCGCGATCGCAGCTTCATTCACCCCCACGCGTATGGCAGGCAAGACAAAGAATAAAACCGCGATGCAGAAGGAGGTGGGACTCCCTGAGCAAAAGGACATTCCGTTACTTGCGGTCATCTCCCGACTTGCATCCCACAAGGGTCTTGACATCGTTGCCGAATGTATCTGGGATATTGTCGCAAACAACGATATCCAGCTGATCATTCTAGGCAAAGGAGAGCCCCGTTATGAACAACTCTTTACCGATCTGGAATCGGCGTACCCCGATAAGGTCAAGGCGCTGATCACCTACGACCGCGATCTTTCCAAGCGTATTTATGCAGCGACCGATATCTTCCTGATGCCGTCGAAGAGCGAACCGTGCGGACTGTCGCAGATGATCGCATCCCGTTACGGCGCAATCCCGGTGGTGCGTGAGACAGGCGGTCTGTACGATTCGATCAAACCCTATTGGGTGGACGGCGATAAAATCTGCGGAAACGGCTTTACGTTCGCAAATTATTCCTCTTACGAGCTACAGGAGTGCACCGAGACTGCAATCGCACTTTGGAATGATGCGCCTGCGCGTAAAAAGCTGGTTCGTAAGATCATGGAGACCGATTTTTCGTGGAAGACGTCCGCTGAGAAATATCTCGAGCTTTACGCAGAGCTCTGATTCTGCGTGCCCTATACCAAAAAATATCCACTTTATCCCTTGGAGGCTCATTTGTTATGAATTATAATCCCAACAGTGCAGAGGTCAAAGAATTACTGGAGAGCGTGCTGCAACGCCATTTCGGCTGTACCGCGCAGGAAGCGTCCCGTGACCAGATGTACAAAGCGGCAGCCATCACCGTAAAAAATCTCTTGAGTGAAAAGCGCTCCGCATACAAAAATAAGGTCAACAAGGCGGGAGCTAAGCGCGTGTATTATATGTGCATGGAATTTCTGCTCGGCCGCTCTCTCAAAACAAATCTCTGCAACCTCGGTCTTGCAGACGCGTATGAAAAGGCACTCGACAAGCTCGGCTTCAAATTAGACGATCTTTACGAGTGCGAACCCGACGCGGGGCTCGGCAATGGAGGACTCGGCAGACTTGCCGCATGCTTTATGGATTCGCTGTCCTCCCTCGACTATCCCGCAACCGGCTTTTCCATCTGCTACGAGTACGGATTGTTCAAGCAGATGATTGTTGACGGTATTCAGGTCGAAACGCCCGATATCTGGCTCCCCGGCGGTGAGGTCTGGCTGGTTCCGAGAACCGACCGCACCTACAAGGTCCGCTTTGGCGGTCGCGTCAGAGAGGAATGGAAGAGCGACGGACACTGCGAGATCATTTACGAGGACAATGAGGAGATTGAGGCAGTGCCTTACGACACGATGATCTCGGGCGCCGGTAGCTCCGCGGTCAGCCAGCTTCGTCTATGGCGCGCACGCAACACGCAGAAGTTTGATATGCGTCTGTTTACGCAGGGGCAGTACACCCGCGCGTTGGAGGAAAGCACCAACGCGGAGATTATTTCCAAAGTGCTCTATCCCTCCGACAACCACACCGAAGGAAAGCTTTTGCGTCTTTCGCAACAGTATTTCCTTGTTTCCGCATCAATCCAGAGCATCATCCGCGATCACATGGCTGTTTACGGAACGCTGGAAAATCTGCCCGAAAAGGTGGCTATCCACATCAACGATACGCATCCGGCGCTCTGCGTTCCCGAATTGATGCGCATCCTCATCGATGACTATTTCTTCTCCTGGGAAAAGGCGTGGAGCATCGTCACCCGCACCGTTTCCTATACCAACCATACGGTCATGCCCGAGGCGTTGGAGACATGGAACGAGGATCTGTTCCGCCTCAAGCTCCCGCGTATCTATATGATCGTCAAGGAGATCAACGAGCGCTTCTGCCGTGCGGCTTGGACCGCATTCCCCGGCAACTGGGGCAGAATCTCGCACATGAGCATCATCGGCTACGGTCAGGTACGCATGGCCAATCTTTCGGTCATCGCGTCGCACTCAGTCAACGGTGTATCCGAGCTACACTCAAGCATCCTCAAGGATTCCACCTTCAAGGATTTCTACCGCATGTATCCCGAGAAGTTTGACAACGTGACCAACGGTATTGCTCATCGCCGCTGGCTGTGCTACTCGAACCCCAAGCTTGCATCCCTGCTGGATGAGTGCATCGGTCCGGACTACCGTCACCGTCCCGAGGAGCTTGCGAATTTTGCAAAGTTCGCAGACGACGAGACGGTCAAAGATCGTCTGCGTGCAATCAAGCATGAGAATAAGATCGCATTCTCCAACCTCGTACAGACAAAAACGGGCAAAAAGATTGACACGCACTCGGTATTTGACGTACAGATCAAGCGTCTGCACGAATACAAGCGTCAGCTGCTCAACGCACTGAATATCATCGGGCTGTATCTGGACCTGAAGGAAAATCCCAATCTCGATATGCAGCCGCAGACCTTCATCTTCGGCGCAAAGGCAGCACCCGGCTACGATATGGCAAAGCGCATCATTAAGCTGCTTTGTATGATCAGTAAGGACATCGAACAGAATCCGAAAATCCGCGAAAAGCTGAACGTCGTATTCCTGGAAAACTACAGCGTCAGCATGGCAGAGGCTCTGGTACCGTCTGCCGAGATCAGTGAGCAAATCTCGCTTGCGGGTAAGGAAGCGAGCGGCACGGGCTGCATGAAGCTGATGATCAACGGAGCGTTGACCATCGGTACGCTTGATGGTGCAAACGTTGAGATGCAGGAGGCGGCAGGAGCCGAAAACATGTTCATCTTCGGACTCAAGGCAGACGAGGTCGAGCAGCTTTGGCTCAACGGCTACAGTGCAGCAAGCTATTTCATTTCCAACGAAAGACTTACACGCATCATCAATCAGCTCTCCGTTGGATTTGCGGGTGAATCCTTTGCGGATATCGCATCCTATCTGCTCAACAACGGGCACGGCGTGGCAGACCCCTATATGTGTCTCGCCGACTTTGAGTCCTACAGACTGACGCACGAGGCGATGATGGCGGCATATCAGGACAAGGCAAAGTGGAATCGCATGTCCCTACTCAATATTGCAGCCGCGGGCAAGTTCGCCGCGGATCGCAGCATTGAGGAATATGCACAGAGAATCTGGAAGTTGAAAAAGGTAAAATAAGATTTCGGATGGGGGAGCACGAACAGTCTCTCCCTTTCGACTATAATATCACATAAAGGCAGATTATCGATGTTACTGAAATTACATTCCGCGATTGAGAGCGGTGAAAGTATTCAAATCAAAAAGACGGCAAATGGCGAGGACGTCAGTCACCTTGGCGCGTTTCCGTACGGTACAAGGATTGATTTCCGTATCTCCGTACCGCGTGCACTCGGTGCCGCCGCCGTGGTTCTCCGCCTGGAAAAGGACGGAGAGGAGGCGCACGATCTTCCGATGCAATTCTGTGCGCTGGAAGGGACGTGTGACATATATACGCTGACGCTGGACACCGAATCGCTTTGCGGCAAGGACGGCTATGGTCTGTTTTATTACGAATATCTGTTCGTTCGCGGCTGGGATACGCTGTTTTCGAACAGCGTCAACAATGTGGATATAATGCTGTCGGACAAAAGCGATTGCAAATTCCGTCTTTTGGTATATGAAAAGGAATACGACACGCCTGCGTGGTTCCGCGGTGGGACGATGTACCATATTTTCGTTGACCGTTTCTGCAAGGGTGAGGGAGAAACGGCGCTGCACGGCGACGCAAAGCTCCATCCCGATTGGCATCACGGCGTGCCGCAATACGCGCGCGTTCCCGGTGCACCGCTTGCGAATAATCTGTTCTTCGGTGGAAACCTGTGGGGCATTGCAGAAAAGCTGGATGATCTTGCCGCTCTCGGCATAACCGTCCTGTATCTTTCCCCAATCTTCAAGGCATATTCCAACCATCGGTACGATACGGGAGATTACGAGGAAATTGACAGCATTCTCGGCGGAGATGCGGCGTTTGATCATCTGGTAGGCGAGGCGCACAAGCGCGGCATACGGGTCATTCTGGACGGCGTGTTCAACCACACGGGAGATGACAGCAAATACTTCAACCGCCGTGGAAATTATGCAACGGTAGGGGCATATCAGTCCGAAACATCGCCCTACGCCAAGTGGTTTTCCTTCCGCAAGTTTCCCGATTCCTACGAATGCTGGTGGAATATCGAGATCATGCCGCGCCTCAATCACGAGATCGAGGAATGCCGTCATTATTTCACGGTAGACGGAGGCATTGTACAAAAGTGGCTTTTACGCGGAGCCGACGGCTGGCGGCTGGACGTGGCGGATGAATTGTCCGATGCGTTTCTGGACGAGCTGCGCAAAACCGTCAAGGATACCACCAACGGGGAGGGCGTGATCATCGGCGAGGTGTGGGAAAACGCCGCCGATAAGATCGCGTACGGAAAGCGCCGCCGCTATTTTTCGGGACGACAGCTCGACAGCGTGATGAATTATCCCTTCCGCAACGCAGTGCTCGCGTTTCTGAAGGACGGGGACGGCGAAACCTTTTATAATATTCTAACCGAACTTTACGCGTCCTATCCGCGCGCAGTCAGTCATGCGTTGATGAACATCATCGGTACGCACGACACCGAACGGATTCTGACTGTACTGGGTGACAAAACGCTTGGGGAAGATTTGACAAACGATGAGCTGGCACATCTGCGACTTTCCTCCGATCAGAGGGAAAACGCCATCGGACTGTTGAAACTGGCGTCGGTACTGCAATTCACCGTTTTCGGTGTTCCGTCGGTCTACTACGGCGACGAGGCGGGACTGGAGGGGTACCGCGATCCGTTCTGTCGGATGCCATATCCGTGGGGCGAGGAGGACACGTCCTTAATAGAGCATTATCGCGCGCTCGGCAAATTGCGGCGCGAGCATCCTGCCCTGAAGGATGGGGAGTTTCGTTTTCTCACGAATGACGCGGATTTCATCGCGTACGAGCGCGTTTGTGACGGTGACCGCTTGGTGGTGCTTGCCAATATGGGACAGGAGCGAATATATTCACTCCCCGGAAAATGGAAAAACGCGCTGACCGGGAAAGCAGTCGCAAAAAATACGATCATTCCCACGCAAGGATTCCTCATTTTGGCGCAATAAACAACAAGCATAAAAGTGCAGACGATCGCTTTGGGTGTCAAAGCGATCGTCTACACTTTTTAATGACAGGAACAGATTTTTACCGTGATTGCGATGTCTTGCCCAGATAATGCTTGCGAAAAACGGTAGGACTCATACCGGAATACTTCCGAAAGGAATTGGTAAAGTAATAGGGATTGGCATAGCCGCACAACTCCGCGATCTCTGTGATGCTATATGGGTGATCTAGCAAAAGCTGCTTGGCGTAGCGCAAACGAAGAAGAATCAGATACTGAGACGGCGTGGTACCCAACTCCTGCTTGAATTTCCAAATGAGCCCTGTGTGGCTCAAATAAACACGTGCGGCAAGCGCATCCATGCTCAAATCCTCGGACAGATGCGAATTCATATACCGAATGGTGCTCAATACCTCCTCACTCAAATGCGGAAGATTGACCTTCTTGTTTTTTCCGAACAAATAATTTTCCGCAAAGATCCGCTCGACAAGATGGGTGATCAGCTCGCGATTGTCGGTCATGAGAAAGGCATGGTCCATACTGTTGATCATCGGAATCACCTGCTCCTGTGGAATGCCGAGCTTGCCAGGTGAGAGCAACATGCGGAAGGGATGGTCACCTTGAGAACAAAAGGAGATATGATAATAGGAAACCGGTTCAACGGCGCTGCGTGTAAATTCCGTTCCCGATGGAATGAAGGCAATCTCATTTTTGTGAAGAAGAATCGGCTTTTTTCTTCCTTCCGTATAAATTGAGTAAATACCGTCCAATACGATAATGAGAATATCCCAGTTGCGCTTCAACGTCGGCGTTTTGAAAGCCTCAAGATTTTCTCTTTGAGATTGGTTGATCAATTCGATTTGCATACCGTCTCCGAAATACTGTAAATTTTTATAGGTTTATTATAATTTAATTTATGGTATTTGTCAAGTCATTGTGATATAATTTTATCATAAAGATCGACAAAACGCGACGGAGGATATTTCATGAAGCGCAAGGTAGACGCCCTGCAAGGCTCGCTGATCCCACTCATTCTTACGTATACGTTTCCCCTGATTCTGACTACCATCGCGCAACACCTTTTCGAAATTGTTGACAAGGCGGTATTGGGAAACATGGCGGATACCGTTGCCGTCGCCGCCGTAGGTGCTACGGGTACGATCACCTCTCTCGCCATCAACAGCTTTGTCGGACTCTCCTCCGGTACTACAATCGTTCTGGGACGGTACATCGGACAAAAGAATGATGCAAAAATCCGAACCGCCATCGATACGTCCTTGATCGCCGGTGTCGGATTCGGTATTTTGGTGGCAATCGTCGGTGTAATCGCCTCTCCTGCGTTTCTTATCTTAACCAATTGCCCTGCCGCGTGCTACGATAGTGCGTTGCTGTATATCCGAATCTATATTGCCGCCGCACCAGCAACGCTTCTTTACAACTACGGGGCGTCGGTTCTTCGTACGCTGGGAGATACGAGACGTCCGTTTATTTATATTATGATCGCGGGTGTAACCAATCTGATCTTGAATATTATTCTTTGTCTGATCCTCCCCGAAAAGGTCGCAGCAGTTGCGATCGCTACTGCGGTATCGAAAATCATCAGTGCTGTTCTGGTCGTGAACCGTCTTTGCCACTTCGAGGATAGCGCGCGCGTGAGGCTTCACAAAATGCAATTTTCATTATCGGCGCTCGGGAATCTTCTGCGCTTCGGCATTCCAACGGCAGTTTACAAGCTGATCTTCCCGCTTGCCAATCTACAAATCGTTTCTGCCATCAACTCCTTCGGTGTTGATGCGGTAGCCGGCAATAGCGCGGCGGAATCGATCAACAACATCAACAACTCCTTCACAGACAGCTTTGGAATCGCTACAATGACCTTTATGGGGCAGAATATCGGTGCAGAGCAACCGGAACGCACAAGAAAATCCCTTCTTTATTGCTTGTTCTTCAGTGTCGGCATCGGTGGTGCAATGGGATTGCTGACTCACTTCACAGGAGAATTTTGGTTGGGTCTTATTTTGGGCTTCTCCTCCTCCCATGCCATCGAATACGGAATGATGCGTTCCTTCTGGGTCACACAATTTATGTTTATTAAAGGCGTGAACGCAGTGCTTTCCCACGCACTCCAGGCTTACGGTTATCCCATCTTTTCCAGCGTCAATTCCATCGTGTTTACACTGGGCTTTCGTATTGTATGGATGCAAGGCTTTTATCCACAAAATCCTACGTTTTCCATGATTATGATGTGCTTTACCATATCATGGACGTTGATCATGCTATTCAACTCGGTAGCAGCTGTGATCCTGACGCACCGATATAGCAAAGGATCTTATAAAAAAATATAGTTTTTCAATGGAAATTGAAAAGGACAGAGTCTTTGGAAAATCCAAACGCACTCTGTCCTTTTGCTATTGGCGGGTATCTGTTTCCGTTGTTGGTCGCCTTTCGTTTATCTGACCTCAAAATCAAATACGCGGAAGGTGTCGCAGCCATGTGTGGAGAGGGGAACGAGGCGAACGGAGCGAACGCTCCAGTTTACCGCGTGGCGGACAAAGCGCTGATGATTGTCGTTGACCTCCACAGAGGCTACAACCGTTCCGTTTTTGTCGATTCCTTCAACACGGTATGCACGAATCAAAGTATCCGGTAGCTTGAATTTGGTCTGCACAAGCGGATAATTGCAGGGCATATTATGATAATTGCGATTCAGATTGCTGTCAAAAACCAATCGGATTTCGCTGACGCTCGAATCTCTATCGAAGGTGTAGCAAACGGTGTCACCCATCGTACCGATCCACAGATTTTCCTCGCCTCGATCCAGTCCGTTTCTGACCACGTCGGCGTCGCAACGTGCGGATTGCGTAAGCGTCGGAAGCGTTCTTGTGTGCCACGGAAGGTAGCAATCGTCCTCCATCAGCGTTTGCTGTAATTTCGGAATATCTACGTTTTCCACAGTACATCCGTCATGAATCGCCTGTGCGACCGCCGTTCCGAGCGCCTGACCGAGGATACCGCAGGTCGCCATGACGCGCGACGAGGAGAGCGCGGCGTGCGTGACGCTGATATTGCGTCCCGCGAAAACAAGATTTTTAATATTTTTAGAAATCATGCAACGAAGCGGAAGTCCCCACGGCTGCGGTGCGGGATGGAAGATCGTGGGATATCCCTCGGTGTAGTAAAAGCCCGCGGGGAAGTGATCGTCCATCGACCAGCCGGCGTAGGCAACAAGATCCTCGAAGTGTCCCTCTGTCTCCACATCGTTTTGATTGACGATGTATTTTCCGACATATCGGCGGCTCTCACGCTTGCCCGGTAAAAATCCAATCCACTCCATCTCCCAGTTGTCCACACCATGGTCACCCTTGTTTTTCATGTGATCCCAGACGCCGTAGCAAATCTTAAGCAGCTCGTCACGGCATCGGTCGGTGTCGTGAATGCAATCCCATTCACCGCCAAGCTCGATCCACCAGAAATTGTCGTTCTTATGGTGATCCTTGTATGGAAGATCGGCGTCACTCTCGTAGGTATATGCCCACGCAGGAGGCGTAAAAGGAACTTTGTGATCGGTCTCGCGGATCTGGAACAGACAGCTCATGCCCATGGTTTTCCGATCGGCAACGTCGGGCGGAATCGTCTCGTTGAATGCCGATTTTGCCTCTCTACCGTACATAAATTCCGCACCCGAGAGTGGTGCCAGTATCGAGTCACCCGAGCAATCTGCGAAATAGGTCGCCGTCACGGTGTGAAAGGTCTCCGCGTTGGTTTGCCATGCCTTGACCGATACGATACGGTCGCTGTCCATCACAGCGTCCAAACAGGTCGTGTTCAACAGGAGCGTCAGGTTTTCCTCCGCCTTGGCTTTTTCATAAAGCACGCTGTCCCAAAGGGAATACTTCAAGCCGGGATTCTGATAGAAGTTTTCCAAAAAGATCTCTTCCATGATACCCGTTTCGCGGTTATCCTTGCCGTGTGCACCGCCGATCCACATGCGGATCTCGCTCGAAGCATTGCCACCGAGCACAGGTCTGTCCTGAATCAGGACGGTCTTGATTCCGTGGCGGGATGCTGCAATCGCACAGCAAAGCCCTGACATACCGCCGCCAACAACGCAAAGGTCGGTGTGATATTGTAAATTTCTCATTTTCGTCTTGCAATCTCCTGATTTTTGTGATATCATAAGAATAGCACAAAAACATGTGGTATTCCTTAAAAAATGTGCCAAAAAACTATAAAAATGTGCAATGGAGAAAAATGGATACTATAACGGATATCAAAAACTATATTTTATATCTGAAAACGCAGTGCGGACTGGCGGTTACACTTCACCCATTGGAAAAGGAGCATCTGATTGTTCCGAGCGAGCTGATTGCTTTTAACATTCACGAAAACTCCTACTGCATCTATGTCAAGACGCATCCAGCCGCACAAAAGCACTGTGCAGAAAGGCAAAGGAAAATTCTCGAGAAATGCAAGGAAGGTTCCTTCTGCGGGACGTGCTATGCCGGTGTACGAGAATACATCTATCCGATTCGCGGGCAAGAGCGTCTGATCGGATTCATTTCAGTTGGCGGATATCAATGCGAGGCTCCGAACAGCTATATCCGCCGCACGGAAGAGCGCTTCTCTGTACCCGCCGAACAGCTCGATGCATTGTATCCGTCCTTGAAAAAGGAGATTCCCGACAAGCGTCGGATCGATACACTGTTAAACCCTCTATGCTTGATGCTGGAGCTGGCATATTTCAAAACCGAAACAAGAGAAGGCAGTGAGAATCTGACCGACCGTGTTGTTCGGTATATCAGACAGTATCATACGCAGAATATCACGGTGGAGGATATATGCCGACATTTTGGATGCAGCCGTTCACGGATCAGCCATCTGTTCAAATCGCATGTCGGAAAAAGCTTTCGGGAATTTCTGACCGATCTGCGTATTGAGGACGCAAAGGAGCTGTTGAAGTATGCAGAGCTGAACATCACCGAAATCGCATATTCGGTCGGCTTCGGAGACTCCAATTATTTTTCAAGCGTCTTCAAATCCCGTGTCGGAATGTCTCCCCTCGCCTATCAGAAAGCGACAAATCGGTCAAGGTCATAAAAAAGTCAAAATGCGGTCAAACGGATGACACAAACATCATGTATGATATAGGTAGTAAAATGGATATTTATATTCACTTCGGAGGATAAAGCGTTGATAGAGGTCAGAAATTTAACTATTTCATACGGTGAAAAAACAGTATTAAACAATATCAGCTTCAAATGGAAAAACGGACAGAGCTACGGTGTTTACGGTGAGCACGGTGCAGGAAAAACCGTACTTCTCGATCATCTTGCAGGGGCTTGTACCTGCAAAAGCGGAACAGTACTGATCAACGGCTTTGACCTTCAAGCGGAGCCGCTGAAGGCAAGGGAATTTATCGGCTATCTGCCGCAAAATAACGCACTTTACGAACAGATGACGCCTGTGGAATATCTGATGTATATTGCCGATATCAAGGGCATGGGATACGAAAAAGCGATCCGCGCCATCAGCGGACTGTTGGACGTGACAGGAGTTTCTCCGCGAAGAGATTGCCTGATCGGAAATCTGTCACCGTTTGAGAAAAAATGTATCGGTATCGCACAGACCGCTCTCGGAAAATCGGACATTCTAATTTTTGACGACCCGTGGAAGGGACTTTCTCCGCGTGAGATGCAAAAAACAGAGGATCTCTTGAATTATCTTTCCGAAAAGGCGACCCTGATCATCAGCGGATGTGAAAAGGAGCCCTTATACGAACTATGTGACTGTATTTTTTTGCTTTCCGACGGAGTTCTGTTCGATATGAGCGTGCAAACGATGGAAAAGGAGGAGAAAAACTGATATGCTTGCAATTCTTCGCAAGGAGCTGAAGCTATACTTCGGTTCCTTTATGACCTATCTCATTCTCGGTGCGGTTCTGCTGCTCTTCGGGGTTTTATCCTCTATCCTCAATCTGTTTATGGGATATGCGAGTCTTACGTTCCCCCTGTCTTACATGAACGTTCTTACAATTATTTTCATCCCGCTGCTGTCTCTTTTGCAATATTTGAGAACTGGGAAAAAGGATTCCGAAAAGCTTCTGCTGTCGCTCCCCGTATCTCCCGTTTCGATTGTTCTAGGAAAATTTCTTGCTATCATCCTGCTGATTCTGATTCCCGTTCTGGTGATGGCGTTGGTTCCATTCCTGTTTTCCGCATGGGGAGGAAACGCACTTGCTACATCCGAAATGGCGGTGTTTGGGTATTTCCTGCTTTGCGTGCTTCTTCTTGCTATCACACAGTTGATCTTTTCCGGTATCAAAAGGAAATGGCTTGCAATTACACTTGCGTTTGCGGTTCCGATCCTTCTGTATGTACTTCACTCTGTTCTCTCACTCTTTTACTTTGACGGAATTGCCAAGATTCTCGTATGTCTGATCGATCCGTTCCATCATTTTTATTCCTTTACATACGGGGCGTTTGATCTGACGGGAACGGTTTATTTTCTCACTTTTTCCGCATTTTTCCTGCTTCTAAATGTTCTCGTTCTGAAAAAGAAAAGAGGATGCTTTTATGCTTCCAACCGTCACCACAGTACTGTTGTTCTCACCTCCGTTCTGCTCGCAGGCATCCTCTTTTTCAATGTGGGTGCTATGCTTCTTCCCGAAAAACTTTCGACGTTTGACGTTTCCGGGTTGAATATTTTTCGCATTTCGGGCAAAACGGTGGACCTTCTCAAGGCCTTGGATGAGGACGTCAAGATCTACTATTTGTGCCAAGGCGGTTCTAAAAATGCCGATTCCGATATTCATTCGTTCCTGAAAAAATATGCAGAAGAGAGCAATTATTTGCAACTGGAGATTGTAGATACGGAAAAGAATCCCGACTTTTCAAAGCAGTATACCGACGTTACGTTGAGTGACCAAAGCATGCTTATTGTCAGCGGAAAAAGGCACTACGCGGTCGATTTCAACGATCTTTATTACTACGAAAACGCATCGATGGGGCTTCGCTTCTCTCCAACGGACTATGCGTACCTGACACAAACCTATGTCAATTATTTGCAAACCGGATCGCTCGGCGGCGTGGATGAAACCACCATGGCAACAATCGAGCAGCTGTTCTACTCCACATCAACCGCGGCTTTTTTCGACGGCGAGTCAGCTCTGACAAATGCGATTCAGTATGTCGTCTCCACCGATGTTCCGACCGTATATATTCCAATCAGTGATGCCTTTACCACGCCGGATTCCTCCTTTATCACCGAGATTCTTGAAAACGGATTTTTTATCCGCTATATCTCTTCCCTAAATTCCATTCCCGAGGATTGCGATCTTCTGCTCCTGTTCTCTCCGAAAAATGATTTGCAGACAGAGGAAATGAAGGAACTCCGTTCGTACCTTGCGAATGGCGGGAATCTGTTTGTCGTTACAGATTACAGTAAAACGGAGCTTACAGGGCTTTATTCTCTGCTCTCCGAGTACGGTCTTTGCCTCGCGGAACGCTCCAATATTCTTTGCGAAGGAAATGAAGATAAACTTTTGGAAAACGAGGCGATTTTCCAAGCAAAGGTATTGGCAACCCCTGCAACCGACGGAAAATTTGACAGATCCTTTACGGCAATTATGCCGCATTCCATCGTTCTTGAGGAGCGGGAGGATGTTACCTTAACGCCCTGGATCACAACTACCGAAAAAGGCTATCTCCTGTATACCGACGATGAGGATGGAGTGGAAAGCGATATTGAGTACACGACACTTGTGTGCGGTGCTCTTGCCGAGCAGGAAAATACCCGCATTGCATGGATTTCCTCTCCTCTTTCCATCTCCTCTATGGGAGTGACCTATTCCTCCGGCGGAAACTACACGCTGGTGTTGTCCTCTTTCAGGTGGATGACCTCATCAGCTTATGAAAAACTGACCTTTATCGCAAACGAAATGACAGCCGCCGCAATCTCTCTGACAGACGGTCAGATTTCTGTCTGGACTCTGATCTTTACCGTCCCACTTCCGCTTGCAACCCTCCTGATCGGCGGAATCCGCACATACGTGCGCAAAAAGAAATAAAGGCAACAATACCGCACCATCGGGTTTGTGTGGTGTTGCCTTTAAAATGAGGATGTCTCAAACTTTAAAATTGAGACATCCTCTCTTTTTATTTCACCTTATATCCTGCCTTGACGATCGCATCTGCAAGTGTTTTTTGCGACACAGAGCTCTCGACGCTGACCGTTGCATTTCCCGCATTCAGATCAACTGAAACCTCTCTGACACCCTTGACAGCCTCCAAAGCGGCTTTGACATGTGCTACGCAATGCTGACACATCATACCCTCGACACCGATTGTGTAGGTGACAGTCTCTTGCTTTCCAAACATTTCTTCCTTTTCTCCTTTCCTCAAACGAATCGAACGCAAGCGAAGCGCGTTCGTAACTACAAAAACCGATGAAAAGCTCATCGCCGCCGATGCAAGCATCGGACTCAATTGAATCCCCCAGATTGGGAAGAACACACCCGCCGCAACGGGAATACAGATTACATTATAAAACAGCGCCCAGAACAGATTCTGCTTGATAATACGGATAGTCGCGCGACTCAAAAAATATGCATCTGCGACACCCTTAAGAGAGGAACCAGACAGCACAATTCCCGCACAGTCCACGGCAATCTCCGTTCCCGCACCTACGGCAATTCCGACGTCGGCTCGCACAAGGGCTGGCGCATCGTTGATTCCATCTCCTACCATCGCGCAGGGTGCATCTTCAGAGAGCTCTCTGACCTTTCTTTCCTTATCTTCCGGAAAAAGACCGGCAAAATAGCCGTCAAGAGCCGCCTGTTTTGCCACGGAAGCGGCAGTGCGCTCATTATCCCCCGTCAGCATCAAACAGGTCACACCGACGCTTTTGAGCGCCTCTACGGCGATGTGGGAATCCGCGCGGATTCGATCGGAAATTCCGATAATGCCGACTGGAAGGGAATCGAAGGTAACCAGCACTGCCGTTTTTCCCTGCGATTCCAAACACTCAAAATCAAATCGGATAACGGATAGATCGCGATGCTCTGCAACAGTGAACCCGTTATTTTCACAAACGGGAGCGCCTTTTTCTGTTTTTTCGCTTTCAAACGTTCCGAAAAAAGATGGGTTCGGCTTTCCGATGCGGCACAGCACGCCGTCTACCATCCCTTCGGCACCCACACCGACCAGAGAGCGGAAGGAAGTAACGTTCGGAAGATCTCCGATTTCCATCTCCGCAGCGCCGTTGACAACAGCCAAAGAAAGAGGATGGGAGGAAAGAGATTCCACCGATGCTGTCAGACGCATCACGCGTGCGGCAGATTCTTCTCCATAGGTATAAACGTCGGTCATAGCGGGCTTACCCTCTGTAAGCGTTCCAGTTTTATCAAAAATCACGGTTTTGATACTGCAAAGTTTTTCCAACGCCTCAGCAGAACGGAATAAAATACCAAGTGAGGCACCCCGCCCGATACCGACAGTAATTGCCGTCGGCGTCGCGAGACCGAGTGCGCAAGGACAGGAAATGACTAACACGGCGATTGCCGAACGGAGAGATTGCGCAAAACTCCCCGAAAAAATCATCCAGACAATCAGCGTGACAAGAGAAATTCCCATTACACATGGAACAAATACGGAACTAACCTTGTCCGCAATACGCGCAATAGGAGCTTTTGACGCCGCGGCATCCTCTAACAGTCGGATAATTCGAGAAAGAGAGGTATCCTCTCCTACCTTTTCAGCGCGCACCTTCAAAAATCCCGATAACAGTACACATGCCGCACGTACAGAGGATCCCTTCTCCTTTTCCACAGGCATGGATTCTCCCGTCAGAGCCGATTCGTCCGTACTGCCGTCTCCTTCCACAACAATACCATCTGCGGGAATCCATTCTCCCGCGCGGATGAGCATCAAATCTCCCACCCTCAATTCCTCTGCGGGAATTGATATTTCCTTTCCCTCCCGCAAAACAGACACGTATTTCGGAGACAGCTTGGCAAGGGATCGCACTGCATCCGAGGCTTTCTCCTTTGCACGGGATTCTAAAAGCTTTCCGAGAGACACAAGCGTCAGGATCATTGCAGCCGATTCAAAATAGAGATCGTGCATCCACGAATGTACGGACGTAGGATCGAATATCATCATGACAATGGCAAACAAACCGTAAACCACCGCGGCACCCGAGCCAACTGCTATCAAAGAATCCATATTGGGAGAAAGATGAAATAGAGCTTTGAAACCATTTTTAAAAAAACGAAAATTAATGACCATTACAGGAAGCGTGATCAGCAACTGTGTAAGCGCCATAAAAACAGCATTTTCCGCTCCCGTCAGAAAGGAAGGAATCGGCAAACCGATCATTCCCCCCATGGAAATATACATCACCGCAAGCGTGAAAGCAACAGATAATATCAGATCAACGAGTTTTTTTCGGATTTCCCGATTTTTCGACTCCTCTTTTTCCCGTTCATATACAAGCTCATATCCCGCTGCCCTGACCGCTTTCGAAATTTGCTCCTTCAGCAGCTCTTCATTGATCTTGTCATCCGCAGTCACTACCGACACGGAATTGGTCAGTAAAGAAACCGTAACCGTATCGTTCTCACACACAACTCTTCTGATCGCTTTTTCCACATGTGACACACATGCCGAACAACTCATTCCCTTGATCCGATAGTTCAATCGCATCATTAGTTACCTCCTGCTAACCATTCTCTTTTCATTATACCTCTTTTTTTGTTTTTGTCAATATGTTTGAAATAACTCTATTTTTAAATAATTTGTAAATTTTTAACTTTTGAAAGTGAAAATAGATTGTAAATAATATTAGAATATGATATAATATATATAATTTAGAATAGTCTTCGCGAAAGGAGAATATTTATGCCTTCACAGAACTATATCGAGGAAATCAAGGAAGTATGGAATATGGTCAAAGAATCCTTCCGTACAAAGCTTTCCGAATCCACGGCAAATCTGTGGTTCGGAGATCTGGAGATTCTTTCCTTTGAGGATTCCTCACAGGATAAAACAACTCCTTCCGAATTTACCGTTACCATGGGAACCTCCTCGGAATTCAAATTTGATATCATTCAAAAAAAATACATCAACGATATTCAAAACGAATTTTGCCGTCTTTTAGGGCTTGAGGTTCATGTGAATCTGACATTTACGGGCTCTGCCATATCCGCGGACAGCGTCAAGAATACCGTGGTTGGAATTCCTACCTCCCCTCACGAGGAGCCTACCGAAAAGGAAGACATTTCCGGCGACAAAGGACTTCTCAATTACAATTTCGAATACACCTTCGAAAATTTCATTGTGGGAAGCACCAATAAATTCGCCCAGGCAGCTTGCGTTGCGGTTGCAAATCATCCTGCGGAAAATTATAATCCACTGTTCATCTACGGAAATAGCGGACTCGGAAAAACGCATCTGATGTATGCCACCATTAACCGCATGAAGCAGAATAATCCGAACATCAAAATCATTTATACCAAGGGCGAGGATTTCACCAATCAGATGATCTCCTGCCTTGCCAACAAAACGATGGAGGATTTCAGAGACAAATACCGGAAGTGCGATGTGCTTTTGATTGACGATATCCAGTTTATCGCAGGAAAAACCTCCACGCAAGAAGAATTTTTCCATACGTTCAACGCACTTCACGAAGAAAAAAAGCAAATTATTCTGACCTCCGACCGCCCTCCGCGGGAAATCAAGCCCTTGGAGGATCGATTGATCACCCGATTTGAATGGGGACTACTTGCCGACATCGAGCCACCGGATCTGGAACTTCGTATTGCGATCATCAAGAAAAAGGCGGAGCAGGTAAACGTGATGGTACCCGATGAGGTATTAACCTTCCTTGGCGAAAATTTGCGTTCCAATATCCGTCAAATTGAGGGAGCAATCAAAAAACTCGGCGCTTTGAGCTTTCTTTCCGGTAAAGAAATCACCATGGAGCTGGCACACGAATGTATTTCGGAATTGCTCGGCGGAGCAGAGCCGATCAGCGTCACCGTGGAAAAAATCTTTTCTGCTGTTTTTCGCAAGTATGGAATCCAGAAAGATGCAGTGACGGGAAAAAGCAGAAATAAGGAGATTGCCAACGCACGCCACATCGCAGTCTATCTGATCCGTGAGATGACAGAAATGTCATTTCCGAATATCGCAAAAATATTTGAACGTGATCACTCGACTATTATTTCCTCATATAATCTGGTGGCGACCAAGGTATTCAGCGATCCCATTTTTTCGAGTGATATCAATGATCTAAAAAAGGATGTTTGCGAATAAAAAAAGTTTTCCACACCTTTTTCAACATCTGTGGAAAAACAGTGGAAAAGAATGGCGTCCATTCCGAATATCCTTATGGAAAAAAATCAATAAATCCTTTTGTTGCATGAAAAAAATGCTGTGGGACAGTCAAAATCGGAAACAGTGGAAAAGCATAGACAAACAACATATTTCGGCCTTATTTTCCTCTTTTCCACCCACGCAAGCCTGTGGAAAAGAACAAATATGTAGAAAAAAGGACTTGAATTTTTCCAATCATTCCATTTCCCTTTTTTATTTTTCACCAAGCGTCGCTTTTCCACATGTTTCAAGACTAAAAAAAACAGGCTTTTCCGTTTTTTTGGAATATAAAAAAACCTTACAACAAAAGGAAATTTTTAGTTTTCCACAGTTTCCGCAGCCTTTACTTCTACTACTATAAGTTATTATCTAATCTATTTGTCTTTCCGGTATGCGAAAATGCCGCTGCGGAGAGACACGCGAAATCAAATGCAAACCGAAAGGAACTATCAATATGAAAATTATTTTTAACAGACAATCTGTCAGTGAAGCAGTTGCTCCCCTGATGTGTGCAGTATCCGGAAAATCCACACTGTCGGCGGTTGAGGGAATCTTGATGGAGGCGAGTGAGGATGGTGTATGCGTGATGACAACCTTTGATCTGGAAAAAGGAATGCGCATCAGTGTGGAGGCACAGGTCGAGGAAGCGGGATCTGCGATCATCAATGCTCAAAAATTCGTCCAGACCCTGCGGGTGATGGAAGGTGATTTTGTAACGCTGACGGTCAGCGACAATCTGCAGGCATGCATTACCAGCGGAAAATCCAATCACAAAATGAACGCTATGAGCGCATCCGATTATCCGGATATCCCTCGCCTTGTAACCGAGGACGGTTTTACGATTGGACAGTCTGTTTTGAAAAATATGCTCTCAAAGGTCATGTACGCAATGGCATCCAACGATCAGAGACCCGTGCTCAACGGCTGTTATTTCCAAGTCTCCGCGAGCGAGCTTCTGGCGGTTTCATGCGATAGCTACAAAATGGCAAAATGCATCGTAAAAACCGATATTGAAAACGGAAACGAAAATCAGAGTGAGGTCGATTTCTCCTTTATCGTTCCCACAAAGACGGTCAACGAGCTGTTCAAGCTGCTCAAGGATGATGAAAGAGAAAACGTGCGGATTTATATGTCCAGAAAGAACATTGTGTTCAATATCGGTAATCTGATCTTTTTCTCCCGCTTGATAGAAGGACAGTATATTGATTACGACCGCATTCTTTTGAATCACCATCATATTTTTGCAAACGTCAATCGCGAGACTCTGATTTCGGCACTTGAAAGAGCGGCGCTTGTAACCGAGGAAAAAGTAGCGGGGAGCGTACGCTCTCATGTCAAGCTGGAATTTGAGGACGGAGTTCTCAAAATTTCCGCAATTTCTACGCTGGGAAGCACGTATGATGAATTGGACGTGGTGCAGGAGGGCGGAAATATTCTAATCGCCTTCAACAATCGCTTCCTGCTCGACAGTCTCCGTGCCTCTGATGCTGAAGTAGTGAAGCTCTCCATGACCTCTGCTCATACCAGCATCAATATCGAGCCTGTGGAAGAAGACGGGGAAAGAAGTGAACTGTTCATGCTACTTCCTGTCAGAATGAAAGAGTAATTTTTGAAGCATGGAATGCAATCGCATCAGAATCCGTGATTTCAGAAATATAGAGAGTGCCTGCATCGATTTTCAGAGTGGAGTCAATATTCTCTTCGGGGAGAATGCACAGGGAAAGACCAATCTTTTGGAGGCGATCAGCTTTGCCGCACTCGGAAAAAGTTTTCGTACCTCTCATGATGAGGAGATGATCCGATTCGGGGCAGAGAGTTGTGAGGTATCACTTGATTTTACCGATTCTGCAAGACAGCAGAATATTACAGTGCGAATGATGGTGGGAAAACGGAAGCACATTGAGCAGAACAAGGTCAAAATTGGACGCGTTTCCGATATCGTCGGTGTGTTTCGTACGGTTCTGTTTTGCCCCGAGCATCTTTCTCTGATTAAAGAGGGACCGGGGGAGAGAAGAAATTATATGGATATTGCGCTTTCCCAGCTTTATCCTGTTTATCTGAAAAGTCTGCAAAAATACAATCAGCTTCTTAAGCAGAGAAATCAATTGATCCGTGCTGCGGAGGAAGATCGCAGAACCTTTGATTCGACCGTGGAATTCTGGTCGGTTCAATTGGCAAAGGAAGCGGCTTTGATCTCGCGTTATCGTTACCGATATCTCAAGGAAGCAGAAAAACACATGAAAATATGCTTCGCGGAGATGATGGGAGAGAGAGAAAAGCCTACGGCAGTTTATTTAGGATCATCAAAGCAGATGCCCGAAGAGTATGAAGATATCGAGAGGACCGAGGTAGCGTACAGAACGCTTCTAATGGCACATCACGACCGTGAGATCGGCGCGGGAAGCACCTTATGGGGAATCCATAAGGATGATATGGAGATTATGCTGAACGAAAAATCCGCGCGGCAGTTTGCGTCGCAGGGACAGCAGAGATCTCTGGCTCTTGCGATGAAACTTGCCGAGGGTGAGGTTTGCGCTACGGTATGCGGTGAGAAGCCGGTGTTCTTATTTGACGACGTATTCTCCGAGCTGGATTCTGCAAGACGTGCCTATCTTTCGGGAAAGATGGAAGGAAGACAAGTAATTATTACAACTTGCGAGCCATCGGGGATTGTGGGTGGAAAAATGATTCACGTAAAAAAAGGAACTTTTCAATCTAGTTAAGAAAAATGTATCTTCACGTAGGAAATAACCAAAATATAAGAACAAAAAATATTATCGGTGTATTTGATGCAGATACCGCGACGGTATCGTCAATTACAAAAAAATATCTGTCGGATGCGGACAGCAGAAAGAATGTGCTGTTTGCGTCCGAGGAGATTCCGAAATCCTTTGTCCTTTATCGGGATCGGGGCGGAGTCTATAAAATCTGTTTTTCCCAGCTTTCCTCGGCATCGCTGATCGGAAGAATAGGGAGATTTGATTAATCTTTTAGAAAAACATCAGCATCATCAGAAAGGATTATGGTGAACATGGAACATCAGGAACAACACGTTTACGACGAAAGCCAGATTCAAATACTGGAGGGCTTGGAGGCTGTCAGAAAGAGACCGGGTATGTATATCGGGTCGACCTCTGCGCGCGGCTTGCACCATCTGGTCTATGAGATCGTCGACAACTCCATCGACGAGGCTTTGGCAGGTCGCTGTAAGCGCATCGAGGTCACTCTGCACCCGGACAACAGCGTGTCGGTACAGGACGACGGACGCGGTATCCCCAGCGGAATTCATCCGAAAATGGGAATCCCGACGCTTGAGGTTGTTTACACGGTACTGCATGCGGGCGGTAAATTCGGCGGTGACGGCTATAAATATTCCGGCGGTTTGCACGGTGTGGGCGCATCTGTCGTCAACGCGTTGTCCGAATGGGTGGAGATTGATAACTGCCACGAGGGAAAACGCTATACCGAGCGGTTTGAACGCGGTCATGTGGCGCGTCCTTTTAAGGAGGAGGGAGAGACGGACAAGCATGGTCTGTACGTGCGCTTTCTGCCTGATCCCGAAATGTTCGAGGAAGTTGTTTTTGATTACGATACCTTACTCAAGCGCTTGCGTGAGCAGGCATTTTTGAATGCAGGTGTCAATATCTGCCTGCGCGACGAGAGAGATGTGCAGGATGACGGTACCTACCGCGAGGATGATCTGGAATACGAGGGAGGTATCAGATCTTTTGTCGAATATATCAATGAGCAGAAGCACTGCGAGCTGATTCATCCCGAGGTCATTTATATGCGCGCGGAGAAGGACAACTGGATTGCCGAGGTGGCAATGCAGTACAATGATAGCTACAATGAAGCGCTTTTGACCTTTGCAAATAATATCAATACCATCGAGGGCGGTACTCACGAGGTGGGATACAAAACCGCGCTGACTAAGGTATTCAACGACTATGGAAGAAAGTACGGTATCATTAAGGAAAGTGAAAAGAATCTTTCGGGTGAGGACGTGCGCGAGGGTCTTTCGGCAGTGGTTTCGGTGAAGCTGACCGAGGCGCAGTTTGAGGGACAGACCAAGGCAAAGCTCGGTAACAGCGAGATGCGTACGGTTATTTACAATCTCGTGAATGAGAAGCTGGAGGAATACCTTGAGGAAAATCCGACGGTCGGAAAAGCCATTCTCGAAAAGGCGATGGCGGCATACCGTGCACGCGAGGCGGCAAGAAAGGCACGTGAAGCAACAAGACGTAAGGGGCTTTTGGAGGGCTCCACGCTTCCCGGAAAGCTTGCCGATTGCCAGGAAAAGAATGACGAGATGACCGAGCTGTATATGGTGGAGGGAGACTCCGCAGGAGGCTCTGCAAAGCAGGGAAGAAATTCTCGCTTTCAGGCAATTTTACCTTTGCGCGGTAAGGTTCTGAACGTTGAAAAAACGCGCCTTGATAAGGTGTATTCCAACTTGTCGCTGATTCCTATCATTCAGGCGTTGGGATGTGGCATCGGAGAGGAGTTTGACCCCGAAAAGCTGCGTTACGGTAAGATCATCATCATGGCGGATGCAGATGTGGACGGTTCTCATATCCGGATTCTGCTTTTGACCTTCTTCTTCCGCCATATGCGCAAGCTGGTGGAGGACGGACACATCTATTTTGCACAGCCGCCGCTTTACAAGATTTACAAAAAGGGTTCGAAATACGGATCTGAGCGCTATGCTTATACCGAGGAGGAAAAGGAAGCTATCGTTTCAGAAATGGGCGGTGTCAATATTGAAGCCGACCGATATAAGGGTCTTGGTGAAATGGACCCCGAGCAATTGTGGGAGACAACGATGGATCCGGCGAACCGCACGATTTTGCGCGTAACCATCGAGGATGCAATTGCGTGCGACGAAATGTTCTCTATTTTGATGGGTGATAAAGTAGAGCCGCGCCGTGTATTCATAGAGCAGAATGCGAAGTTTGCGGAAAATCTGGACGTCTGATTTTTTACAATCATGAAGCTTTTTCAAAACAAATTTTTTCTGATATGCCTGTGTGTGGCTTTGGTGTTTGCGATCGTACCGTCGGTGCTTTCATTAATGGGATATCAAAGCTTGGTGAAAAACATCATCGGAACCGTGACATTTCCCATACGGTGGTGTGTATCGGCAATTGCAGACGGTTTTGAAGGATGGGGAATGTATTTTCAAAGCATTGATGTCCTGCAGGAGCAGAATGATGCACTGAAAGAGGAAAACGAGAGCTTGGAAGATCGACTGGATGAAGCGATTCTTTTAGAGGAGGAAAACGAGCGCTTGCGCGCGTATCTCGGAATGAAAAATAAATATCCCTCCTTTACGATGGAGGAGGGACGGGTAATCAGCTATTCCTCCGGAAATTACATGACGAATTTTACCCTGGATAGGGGTTCTCTCCACGGGATCGAGATCAATATGCCGGTGATTACTGATCAGGGAATTGTTGGGCGTGTCAGTGAGGTCGGACTCAACTGGTGTATGGTTTCCACAATCATTGAATCCAATGTTTCTGTGGGAGTGTATATTCAGAGATCGGGAGCCGGCGGACTGGTCAGCGGTGACTACAGTTTGATGAACGAGGGTGTCTGCAAGCTAGGATATCTCGACGCGAACGCAGATATTCAGATTGGTGACAAGATTTTATCTAAGGGGACAGGAAGTATGTATCCCGCAGATCTTGAAATTGGAACGGTAATCGATATTTCGATGGATGAATATAGCCGCAATACGGTTGCAACCGTGAAGCCATCGGTGGATTTTTCTTCTCTGACGTGGGTGATGATCCTTACGGGATATGCAAAGGAGTAAAGAAAATTTTTAGGATGACACCGGAAAGGAGAATTGTATCATGCCGCAGAACCGCATTTTAGGATACCAGGCGCAGGCGCGCTCGAAAATCGTTCTCAATACGGTTACGATTGGAGCTTTACTGATCTTGTGCTCGACTTTGCAGGTATCTCTGTTTGGAAGATTCAAAATCTTTGGTGCGGTTCCCGATCTGATGCTCTGTACGGTGCTGTGTATAGCATATTTCCGTGGAAAATACGCGGGAAGTATTACGGGAATCGCGGCGGGTGTGCTGATTGAAGCAATCGGATCACAGGGAATTTCCCTGTTACCCGTTGTTTATATGGTATTTGGATACGTGGTGGGACATTATTCCCGTGCAATTCATCCGAAGCGATATACGGTGTATCTGATTGCTCTTGCATGCGGACTATGTCTGCGTGCGTTTGTAACGGTTGGATATACCTGCCTAACTTATGAGCTGATTAATTTGCCGCAGATTTTGCTTTGCGCAGTGCTTCCCGAAATGAGTGGAACGGCAATTATGGGATGCGCTTTGTATTATCCCGTTCAGCTCATTTGCAAACTACTTGACAAATTCAAATAAAAACAAAACATAACTCTCTTGAAATAAACAGGAAAGGGACAGAAAAATCGTGGCTAACGAAAAAGACAAAAATTTTGACAAGGAACAGGAGCTTTCCCTGTTTGAAACTCAAAAGATCGTGGACGTGGGGATGGAGAAGGAGGTTAAAAAATCCTTCATCGAGTACTCTATGTCCGTTATCATGGCGCGTGCGCTTCCCGACGTGCGTGATGGTATGAAGCCGGGTGCACGCCGTATCCTTTACGCAATGTATGAGGATGGCTTGGTGCACTCCAAGCCTTTCCGTAAGTCGGCTACTACCGTCGGTAACGTGCTGGGTCGTTACCATCCGCACGGTGACGCAGCGGTTTACGGCACAATGGTGCGTATGGCGCAGGATTTCTCGATGCGTTATACGCTGGTAGAGGGACACGGAAATTTCGGTTCTGTCGACGGTGACCCCGCAGCAGCTTACCGTTATACTGAGGCGCGTCTGGACCGCATTTCGGATGAAATGATGCGGGATCTGGATAAGAACGTCGTTCCCATGATGCCAAACTTTGATAACCGTCTGCAGGAGCCTACGGTGCTTCCGTCCCGCTTCCCGAACCTGCTTGTTAACGGTTCGATGGGTATTGCGGTCGGTATGGCTACGAATATCCCGCCGCACAATCTGGGTGAGGTAATCGATGCGACGATTTATCGCATGGATAATCCCGAGTGTACGGTGGATGAATTGATGGAATACATCAAAGGTCCTGACTTTCCGACCTACGCGACCATTTATGGCGTCAACGGAATCAAAGAGGCGTATCTGACGGGTAAGGGGCACATTATGGTGCGCTCCCGCTCGGCAATTGAGGAAGAACACAGAAGGATTGTGTTTACTGAGATTCCATACGGCGTCAACAAGAGTATGCTTTGCGAATCCATTGCGACCTGTGTCAAGGAAAAGAAGATTGAAGGCATTACCGAGTTGCGTGACGAATCGGGTAGAGAAGGTATGCGAATCGTTGTGGAATATCGCCGCGACGCAAACCCACAGATTATTCTGAACCAGCTTTACAAATATACACAGCTGCAGGATACTTTTGCGATCAATATGCTGGCTCTTGTCAACAATGAGCCGAAGGTGCTCAATCTCCCTTCAATTCTAGACCATTATATTGCGCATCAGGAGCAGGTGATTATCCGCCGCACCGAGTACGATCTGGAAAAGGCAAAGGCGAGGGCGCATATCTTTGAGGGCTATAAGATTGCGCTGGATAATATCGACGAGATTGTACAGATCATGAAGACCTCTCCCTCGATTCCCGAGTCGAAGTTGACTTTGATGGAGAGATTCGGACTTTCCGAAATCCAGTCGCAGGCGATCGTCGAAATGACGCTGGGTAAGCTGACGGGTTTGGAAAGAAGCAAGATCGAGGATGAGCTGGAAAGACTCCACAAGCTGATTGCGGAGCTGGAGGCGATTTTGGCGGATATGGGTAAGATCAAGCAGATTATTAAGGATGAAATGGGTGAGATCAGGACAAAATACGCCGACGAAAGACGCACCGATATCGTTCCTGCGGAGCACGAGATCATTCTGGAGGATCTGATCGAGCGTCACAGTTGTGTCATTACGTTGACGCACGCGGGCTATATCAAGCGTCAGCCAGCAGATACCTATTCCGCACAGAACAGAGGCGGACGCGGTATCATCGGTATGGCAACGAAGGAAGAGGACTATATTGAAAAGGTAATTGCCGTCAACAGCCATTCTTATCTGATGATGTTTACCAACACGGGTAAGGTACAGATGCGTAAGGCATATCTGATACCCGAGGCGGGAAGAACCGCACGCGGACAGAACCTTGTCAATATTTTGGAACTGACAGAGGGCGAGAAGATTACCTCGTGCATCAGCGTGGACGAGTTTACCGAGAATGAATATCTGACGATGGTAACGAGAAACGGTGTGATCAAGCGTACGCTACTTTCCGAATACGAGTACCAGCGCAAGGGCGGTAAGATCGCGCTGAATCTGGACGAGGGTGATGAGCTGCTGTATGTTGTTCGAACGGACGGCAACTGTGAGCTTTTGATTGCGACCGAGCAAGGTCAGGCGATCCGATTTGCCGAAGAGGGTGTCAGACCCTTGAGCCGTACGGCAAGAGGTGTCAGAGGTATCAGCCTGCGCGATGGCGACTTCGTGAAGGGCGTTTGCGTTGTCGAAGAGGGCAAGGAGCTGCTCTGCATTACCGCAAACGGCTTTGGTAAGAGAAGCCCGTTTGACGATTTCCGCTTGATGAAGCATCGCGGCGGATATGGTGTGACTTGCTACAATCTGACCGAAAAGAGCGGCGACCTGACGGGTATCGCTTCGGTGGATGACAGCATGGATATCATGATGATCACCGATTCCGGAACGATTATCCGTACACCCGTGGCGGGCATTCCCACACGTTCGAGAAGCGCAGGCGGCGTTATTGTGATGAGACTGGGTGAAGGTCAGTCGCTTGTCAACTTTACAACGGTGGAGCACAAGGACGATAGTGAGGAAGAATTTTCTGATGATACCGAGGCTGTGGAAATCACGGAAACTGCCGAAAACGCATCTGTAGGTGAAAAAAATGGTGAAACGGTGCAAGAATAAGACTTCCTTGTAGAAGATAATTTTCTGAAAAAGGATCAAAGAAAATGAAAAAAACAATGACTTTGATGCTTGCCTTGGTGTTGACGGTTGTTTCCTGTGGATTTTTCACGGGATGCGCTGCGACACCGCAGGTGGAGGATCTTTACGACCGTGTGGTATACCTTGTAGAAAAGGCGTACGAGCTGAACTCCATATTCTACGGTCCGGGGCTTCCGGTGTACGAAAGCGGCTCGGAGTACGTGGAGCTTAATCACGTGTATTTCGGATTTGACCAGAAGGACAATTATGAATACGTAACGCCGCAATCGAAATTCCAAACGATCGACCAGATTAAGCTTGCCGCCGAGAAGGTGTACAGCAAGGGATTTTTGGAAGACGTGCTTTACAAAGCAGCGTTTGATGGCTATGCGATTGATAACAGTGCCGGCGGAACGGCATTCGGTCTTGCACGCTATCAAGAGTTTTCGGGAGTGTTCTGTCAATCTCTTTCCAAGGATGCAGACGGAAAGGATAACAATACGCTGTATACAGCAATGCGTATTTATGATTATTCGAGCATGGAGATGCTTTCGCTCGGACGTGAGAATGCCTGCAAGGTTTCCATGCGCTCGTGGCTTGAGGATTCCCCCGAGCAGGTGGATGTTGTGGAGATCGCAATGATCCTGCAGGACGGGGAATGGTTCCTCGATTCCTTTACCGGTGCTTGATGAATGAAACCGGAAAACCTTATCACAAAAAACGCGCGTAGCGCGTAACCAAAGTGGGAGGACGCTGTTAAGGCGTCCTCCCACTTTGGTTAGGAGATAAAAATTTTTTGGGGAAATGGGTATGGGAAGAGGGGACTTTTTCAAAAGGTCCCCCTCTTCCCATGAATTATATCTTTTTATATCTTTTTCAAAAAATCTTCCACCTCATCTGCAGTTGGGATGGAAATGCCGGCACCCGGGCGGCTGACCGTGATCGAGGAAACCGCAGAGGCGTACGCAACTGCGTCGGACATGGATTTTCCCTCGCAAAGGCTCTTGCAAAGTCCGCCGATAAAGCTGTCGCCTGCGGCGGTGGTATCAACAACCTTGACGGGATAGATGCCCGCCGTGCCGATGCTGTCACCCTCGGTGTAAGCGCAGCCGCGCTTGCCGAGCGTAATAATCACCGTTTCGCAGCCCAGTGCCTGCAGGGCTCGAATGGCTTGCTTGGTGGTTGCTTCATCGTTGGGAGAAATGCCCGTGATGAGCTGTGCCTCGAACTCGTTGGGGATGATCATATCTACAAAACGGAATAGCTCGGGATCTGCTTCCTTGACGGGAGCGGGGTTGAGAACCACCTTTTTCCCGTGCTTTTTCGTCATACGTGCTGCAAAAAGAACCGATTCCATCGGGATTTCGTACTGCATAACAACGTAGTCTGCCCAATCGAAAAGCGCCTCTCTTTCCGCAATGGCGTCAGGGGTGACGTATGCGTTTGCTCCGATGTCGAGAATGATGTGATTGTCACCACCGCAGACCGTGATGACAGCGGCACCCGTGGGAGCGTCGACCGTTATGACATCGGTGGTATCGATACCGAAGGATTTAAGATTATTGATGGCGAGCTCGCCGGACAGATCCTTGCCGACTGCGCCAAGCATTTTGACGTTGCATCCTGTTTTGGCGAGTGCCATTGCCTGATTGGCACCCTTTCCGCCGAAATTCATGGCGAAATCACTGCCTGTCAACGTTTCGCCGAGCTTGGGGAGTCGTTCGGTGTGGATGACGTAATCCACGTTGATGCTGCCGATGACCAAAATATTTTTCATGACGGTACCTCTTATTGCTTATTTGCCAGCTTTCCGAACAGATCCGCGTAGATGCGGTCGCGGTCGAGCGAACGGACATAGATGTAATCGGGGCGCGCGGAATCGAATGCGTAGAGTCCGTCGGAGGTGACGATGGGGCGCGGAACCGTTACCATATTGCAATTTTTTGGGCAAATCAAGGTAGCTGCCGCAGTAACGTCCCAGATGATGCGGCTGGGAGCGCACTCTCCGAGCTTTTCGTGGTTGTCACATTCCTCGGCGACGTTGTTTACGAGATAATCGCAGAGTGCATTTCTGTTGTCAAGATAGTGATGAAGCTCGGGAACGGAGGTGCGAAACTCGGTGCAAACACCGGTGCAGGGAACCTGCAGAAGCGGGATGCCGCTGTCGAATACGACCTGTGCGGCGGGAATATCCTGACGGAGATTGAACTCCGTGTTATACCAGATATGTGTTGCATGTCCGCCGAGCCAGACCACTGCGGTCTTTTTTGCAAGCTCGGGGCATTTGATCAGTGCGGATGCCACGTTGGTGATTGCGCCGATGGCGACGACGATGACGGGCTCGTCACTGTTCATCACTGTGTTGATGATGTTATCTGCCGCAGGGGAATCCACGGGCGTTTTTTTGTCCTTGAGAAATGAGGTAGAGCCACGGTAGACGGGAATGGTTGCGTTTTTGTCAACCAGCTGCATCACCTTGAAGATCTCATTATAGCTCTTTTCCATGCCATCGCCTGCAGAAGTGGAGCGATTGTTGAGGAAGGGTGCCGCATTGATGGAGAGCAGGTCGATCTTTTCCTTTGCGAGCATGCAGTAAGCGATGCAGAACTGATCGTCGACCTCATTGTAGGCATCGGTGTCAAGAATGATCTTGTGCTTTTTATCAGAGCGAATCAGTTCCATGAGCTTGTTTAAGGTCATTTCCATGTTTGTTTTATCCTTTCAGATTTTTTATTTTCATTTGTTTCATTATACCATGAAATGTGTTTTGATACAATATGCGGTGAGAGAATTGCCAAATGCGCATTTAATTTTCGAATTTGCGCAAACACGGAATTCAAGTGCGCAGATGAGACTTTATTCGATGATTTTCTGGCGGTTGATATATTCGGAAGGGAGAATCCCTACATATTTTTTAAACATGTGCCCGAAATGATTTTGATTGTTAAAGCCGACCTTGGTAGATACAGCAGCTATCGTGGTGTATTTTCCGCTATCGATAAAATCTTTGGCGCGGCGAATGCGGTAGATATTGAGATAGTTTTTAAAGGTTTTGTTGAAACACTTTTTAAAGAGCCTACAAAAATGCTCGGTGCTGTACTGACAATAGGCTGCAATATCGGTGGTTGCAATATCTTGGTCAAGATTTTCCTCAATATAGGTGCTCACCTTTGTCATAAAGTCGAATATGTAAGCGGTATCATTATCGTTTTCTTTGAAGAGCTGGTAGCGGATCATTTGCGAATAAAATTGCAGGATGCAGGAAAAGACCTCTACCGACCAGCCGTTATGCTGTTCCTGATAAACAGAGACGATACGGTCGATCGTATCGCAAAGCATGGGAGCTGCGGGATGCTCCGCCGGGATGTGATTTTGAAAGCTGATTTTTTTCAGATCCGCAAAAAAATGCGCGCTTCCTGTTCCACTTTCGGGCGGAAAGAGATAATGCGGACGAAAAGCAATACAGGTACGAGTAAAAAGCGATTCCGCATCCGGTAAAAAAAGACCGTGTGCCTCGAAGGCATTAAATACCAGGACGTCTCCCCTTTGCACAGAAATGGAGTGATTGTTAATGACAATATTCGCCTGTCCCTCGTTGATGCGGATGATCTCGACGCCGTCATGATAGTGATATTTCGTGAACACGTGCTCGGGCTTGAGCACATCGATGACGGATTTTAAGATCGCTCGATGATTGGGCTTAAAGGTGTCGTTTAGGCTGGCCTCGTTTGTACGGATGCCATGTTCAAAAGAATCCTTGAATATGGTTACTGGCAGAATTGCAAAGTTTTGATCCTCGGTGTTCGGATTGGAATTCATAATTACCTCCAATATGACTTTGCGTCTTTTTATATTGTAGCACGTTTCATAATAAATGTCAATAACATCTTGTTTGATATCAAATTATTTACAATTTTCCGCAAAGTGGCGAATGATCTGTCAATATTGGAACAATAATATCAATCTACTTCAAAGCTACACGAGCATTTGACGTCGTACATCACCGAGCTGTCTGACGAAGCATGCACAACGGAAATGCCCGTGATGCGTTCCTGGTTGCACCTATTCTGGATGAGACATATTCGCGTGATATCTATTTGCCAGAGGGCAAATGATTTGACCTGAATACGGGTGACGAGTACACCATGGAGCTTTACGACTACGCGAGAAGCGTTGCGCCGTAAGCAGCAGTCAATAAAAAATATCATCAAAGCGCTTCCGTCGAAATATACGGGAGCGCTTTTCAGATAGGTGACGATGGATTTTTATACTAATTTTAACGATTGTGCAAAAAATATTTACGATTGTGTAAAGACAAGCGATATAAAATAGTATAAAATATAATTACGGGGAGATGATTTCTGCGAAGTAAGAAAAAACATAAGGAGGATTTTACATGAAAGTAAGATTGATTGCTATGGTACTGTTGCTGGCAACTGTACTCGGACTCTTTGGATGTACGGCAAGTGTAGTACCCGAGCAGGAGGATGTTGCAGTCCTCAATGCGCCGAGCTTTATCGGTGGGAAAAGCGATGCATTGGGAGATTCCGATGTGTTGGATCGCCCCGCGAATTTGATGAACATGGCACAGGCGAACGCAGACGGATCGGCTGTTTACCAGATTGTTTATCCTGTCGGTGCAAGTGATCAGCTGATTGCAGAGTGCGAGAAGCTTTCGGACGATATCTTTGAAATCACGGGTGTACAGATTCCTATCGTTCATTCTTTGGAGGCTACCGGGACGTATGAGATTCTGATTGGCGAGGTGTTGCGTGCCGAGGTCGTAGATGTTATCGATCAGCTTCAATTGAATTCGGAAGAGGTTTTGATCAAAGCTGTGGATACGCGCGTTGTGATTTTCAGTAAAAGCACGATGGCGTTGATTTCTGCGATGACATATTTCAGAGCCGAGGCTACATATCAGAATGCCGAGGCGAAGGAATACGGTGTTGCGGGTAATTTTGAGCTGATTTGCTCGGATGAGAAAACCGGTGAGGTTCAATTGATTTCGGCAGACGAACGTTACGTGGAATTTGCTTTACCCAATACGATGAATATGTTTACCTACGTTCGCATGAGCTTTACCGGAAACAGCGGTTGGCGTATGCAAACAAAGTCCGAAAAGGATGGGGATTACAACGATATGGGTGCGGCGCAAAGACTTTCCTATTCCCTTGGAGAGGCAGATCCCTCTCATATCGAGCAGATTGAAGCCGTTGTTACCGATACGACTTGTACGGTTACGGCGACGGATGGCAGCTACGTGACGATCGATCTGGCGCAATTCCACATGACCTTCTACACGCCGTCCGGTGCGGTGGCTACCGAGGTGACGGATATTTCTTGTAATCTGCTTGGCAGTTCGATCACCGGCGTGTTGGAAGAGGACGAGGCGATTTTCGGTACGGGCGAGCGCTTCAATACTGCCAACCAACGCGGTAATTATATCGAAATGTTCACCAAGGATATCTGGAGCCGAGCGGATGCGTCCTATATGGTCATTCCGCTTCTGTGCTCTTCGCGCGGCTCGGGAATCTTTGTCAATCTTTATGAGCACATGGCGATGGATCTCGGAAATGAGAATACGGACGAGTGGAAGACGATTGTGACCGGTGTTCCGTTGGACGTTTACATTTATACGACAGAGACGATCGCAGACGTGATTTCAGCGTACAGTGAACTGACGGGATACGCAGAAATGCCGGAGGAATGGACGTACGGTATGCTTGTGTGCAGAAAATCTCCCGATCTTTCACAAAAGTGGACCGCCAGCATTACGCAAACTAAAGACGGACGCGGTGAAGGGATTTACGAAATGATCGCCAATATGGAAAAATACGATCTGCCTTGGACCGGTGTTCTTGCCGAGCCGTGGGGGCCGTACAATTCCAAAAAGCATGATGATCTGAAAGAGCTGTGCGATTACGTACATTCCCTGGGAAAGAAGTTCCTGGTGTATATGCGTGTCGGTCTTGCGAACAATAATTTGAAGGTTGGCTTGACCAATTATGACAAAAAGATTTCCGGCTTCAAGAGCGAATATTTGCTGACGCAGACGCAACCGAACGGTGTAGTATCGCCCGATCTTCCCGACACCACCGCAGGAACAAACAACCCGGACGTGGC